>NZ_CP187527.1:1808987-2110485 GCF_049852175.1 Xylanimonas sp. McL0601 | reverse complement strand
ACGCCATCGCCAGGTGGTAGGCGCCCGCGGTGTCGACGAGGAGCGCGGCGCCCGCGATGACAGTGCCCAGACCGATGAAGACGTTCGTCACCACACGCATGCGCGCCCGCACCTGGACGCGATTCGGGCCGGTGTACCAGCGGGCGAGCAGCGCCTGCTTGGCGGAGCCGGTCGCAGAGCGCGTCGCGACGGCCAGGCAGGCGACCACGGTGAACACGACGGCGTCGCCCGCGAGCTGGTAGGCGAACATCGCCGCCCCCATGAGCGCCGTGGCGCACGCGAGGACGTGGTGTGCACCGACACGGTCGGAGAGCCGGCCCGCTCCGTAGGCCGCCAGCACGCCGGCGCCGCCGGCGATGCCGAGGCCCAGCCCGACGGTCGTCGCCGACAGCCCGACGACGCGCGTGAAGTAGAGCGTGCTCACCGTGTAGAAGACGCCGCTCGAGAGCGCGAACGCCATCGTGCTGAGCGTGAGGGCACGGGCGACGGGATCGGTGGGGAGGAAGGTCTGGCGCACGGGACGTTTGTGCCAGGCAACGGCCTCGGGCGCCAACTGATGTAGCGTCCGGCTACATGGATCGGGGCTGGGTGGAGTACGAGCTCGCCGGCATGGACGTCGCCGACGTGCGGTTCGCGGTCTCGCCGGTCAACGAGCTCGTGCTCTCGCTGCGCACGTTCCGCGAGCCCGGTCGCTACCCCGTGCACCTGCCGTGGCTGCGGCTCACGGAGCAGGCGCGCGGCGCGCTCGACGTGCCGCTCCTGCGCGCGCTCACCGACCGACGCCTGTGGACGCCCGACTACCTCACACCGCGCCCGACGAGCCCGCTGACCCGCATCGACGACGAGCTCGACGCCGTGGCGCGCGTCCCCGTGGAACGCATGCTCGACGACCTGCACGCCATCCACGGCCCGACGCTGCCCGCCGTGCTGCGCGACGAGCCGCGAGCGCTGCGCCGCCGCGTCACGGCTTCGCTGCGCGAGTACTGGCGCACGTGCTTCGAGCCCTGGTGGCCGCGCATGCGCGCGGTGCTGCAGGCCGACGTCGTCCACCGCGGACAGGTGATCTCGTCGGCAGGGATGGCGGCGATGTTCGCCGACCTGAGCCCGCGCGTGACCTTCGCCGACGGCGTCGTGCGGGTGCGCCTGAGCACCTATGCCCGCTACCGGCGGGCGACCACCGGCGAGGGCCTCACGCTGGTGCCGACGATGTTCACGCGCGGCGCGAGCGCGCCCGTCTCGGCGGCCGAGCCGCCCATGGTCATGTACGGGGTGCGCGGGGCGGGCACGCTGTGGCAGGCCGAGCCGCGCCGCTCCCCGCGGGTGCTGGCCGACCTGCTGGGGGCGCCACGGGCGGGGCTGCTCACGACGCTCGAGGCGCCGGCGTCGTCTACGGAGCTCGCGGGGCGGCTCGGCGTGACGACGTCGGCGGTGAACCAGCAGCTGCGGCTCCTGCGAGACGCCGGGCTGCTGACCAGCGCGCGGCACGGGCGGTCGGTGCTGTACCTGCGCTCGGAGCTGGGCGACGCGCTGGTGCAGGGTGCTGAGCCGGCGGCCGGGGCGTAGGGCGGCTCTGTGCGAGCACGGCACGTCCGTCGTGGTCACGTGAGGTCGCGCTGCAGTCATCTGACCGAAGCAGCGCCAGGCGCCGCGGTGGAGAGTGGGGCCGTCCTTGCCGTATCGGCTCCGCAGGCAGCCGCGCGTTTCCCTCCACCTCAGAGGAGCACCACCATGCGTCAGACAGTCGTCTTCATCCACGGCCTGTGGATCGCCAAGCAGGCGTGGCAGCCCTGGCAAGATCTGTTCGAGGCCGCCGGGTACGACACCCTCGCCCCCGGCTACCCCGGCGAGGCCGACACGATCGCCGCCACGCGCGCCGATCCTGACGCGCAGGCCGGTCACGGCATCGACGAGCTCGTCGAGCACTACGCCGAGATCATCGCCGAGCTGCCCGCCAAGCCGATCGCCGTCGGGCACTCCTTCGGCGGACTGATCGCCGAGAAGCTGCTCGGCCAGGACCGGGTCGCCGCGGCCGTCGCGATCGACCCTGCTCCGATGAAGGGCGTGAAGCCACTCCCGTTCTCGCAGCTCCGCTCGGCGTTCCCCGTGCTGTCCAACCCGTCCAACAAGGACCGGGCCAAGGCCCTGACCGCGGACCAGTTCCACTACGCCTTCGGCAACGCCCTGCCCCGGGCCGAGTCCGACGCGCTGTGGGAGGAGTGGGCGATCCCCGCGCCCGGCCGGCCGCTGTTCCAGGCCGCGAGCGCGAACTTCGCGAAGAACTCGCCGGCCGCGGTGGACGTCGCCAACGACCAGCGGGGTCCGCTGTTGATGATCTCGGGCACGGCAGACCACACGGTGCCCGACGTCGTCACGCGCGCCGCCTACACGCTGTACGCGCACTCGGACGCCAGCACCGAGCTGCTCCGGCTCGAGGGGCGCGGCCACTCCCTGACGATCGACCACGGCTGGCGCGAGGTCGCCGACTCCGTCCTGGCCTGGCTCGGCGCCGAGGTCCCGGCCGCCTGAGGACCGCCACACACGCATCCCAGCTACAGCACGAACCAGGAGCATCGAGATGGACCTCAACCTGAAGAACAAGGTGGTCGTCGTCACGGGCGCGAGCCGGGGTATCGGCTTTGCGACCGTGAAGGCGTTCGCCCAGGAGGGCGCCCGCGTCGTCGCCGGCGCCCGGACGACCGGCCCCCTGGAGGAGCTGGCGAAGGAGTACGACGTCGTGCCGGTCGTGGCCGACCTTTCCACCCCGGAGGGCGCCACCGCCCTCGTGGCCGCGGCGACCGAGCTCGGCCCTGTCGACGTGCTGGTCAACAACGTCGGCGCGGTCCAGCCCCGCCTGGCGGGCGTCGCCGCGGTGACCGACGAGGAGTGGCTGGCTGCCCTGAACGCCAACCTCCTCAGCGCCGTCCGCACCACGCGTGCCGCCCTGCCCGGGCTCGTCCAGACGCAAGGCACGATCGTGAACATCGGCTCGGTGAACGCGATCCTCGCCGACCCGAGCATCGTCGACTACGCGGCGTCGAAGGCAGCGCTGGCCAGCTGGGCCAAGTCCCTGTCCAAGGAGCTCGGGCCGCAGGGCGTCCGTGTCAACACGATCAGCCCCGGGCCCGTCGAGACCGACCTCTGGCACGGCGCGAACGGCATGGCCGAGACCATCGCCGGCGCCATGGGGATCACGCACGACGAGGCGGTCGCCGCCGTCGTGCAGGGCCTGGGCGGTTTCGCCACCGGGCGGTTCTCCCGCCCGGAGGAGATCGCCGACCTGGCCCTGTTCCTTGCGAGCGAGCGAAGCGGCAACATGACCGGCGCCGACGTCACCATCGACGGCGGGCTGATCAAGACCATCTGACCCACCCCGGGTTGCGCCTGGCCGCCGGGATCCTCCGGCGGCCAGGCGAACGCAGGAAGCACCAGGCAGCGCACTCCGATCCCGAGGGCACCTGCGCGCCCGAGCTGGACGCGGGTGTGGCCGGGACGGCTAGCTCTCCTGCAAGCGCGACTGAAGCACGCTTGATCCTAGGGCCGCGGCCCTCGCCGAGGTACGGCGTCAGGGCTGGACCTCGAGCACGCCGTGCGCGCCCTTCTCCCCCAGCGACATCTGGTGGTTGACGAACGGGTAGTGCCCCGCCTCGCGCGGGACCAGCTCGACGAACCCGCCCTCGGCCGCCCCGAGCGACAGCACCTGCGCGCCCGTGATGCCCCGCGTGAGCCCGTCCGTCGACGTCCCCCGGTGCACGCTGTATGCGCCCTCGCTCCACACGGTGTCGAACTGCGAGCCCACCACGTGGAAGGACAGCCCGAGGTTGGGCCCCACGTCGAGCACCCAGAACCGCACCCGCTCCCCCACGTTCGCGGTCAGGGGGTGCGCGTCGTACTGGAATGCGCGCCCGTTGAACGCGACGACGTCGGGCGTCATGGCAGCAACCTTCGCGGAGTCCGCGGGCCCGCCGTCGGCGCCGAGGTAGACCTCGGACTGGATCAGCACGTACGAGCGGTCCGCCGGCTCGAGCCCGTCCGGCTCGATGACGACGGCGCCGAACATGCCGTTGGCGATGTGGTTCGACATCGGCATGGTCGCGCAGTGGTACATCCACACGCCGGAGCGGCCCGCGGTGAAGGTGTAGTTCAGGCTCTGCCCCGGCTCGATCGTGCGCATCGGCTCGTCGTGCGCGAGCTCGCCCGCGTGGAAGTCGATCGAGTGGCCCATCGTGCCCTTGTTGACGAGCGTGATGTGGAACGTGTCCCCGACCCGGCCGTGCAGCACGGGGCCCGGCGACGTGCCGTTGTACGTCCACACGGCGCGCGTGCGGCCTGGGGCGACGTCGTCCTCCTGCTCGGTGACCGTGAACGTGTAGTGGTGCTCGGTCGAGGCCTCGAGCGGCGGCAGCCCGGCGGGGTAGGCGGCCTTCGCCTTCGCCGTCTCCAGCAGCTCGGCCATCGTGGGGACGCCGGTCGAGCCGGCCGAACCAATGCCCATGTCCATGCCGTCCATGCCCGCCATGTCGGGGCCCGCCATGTCGTGCCCGCCCGACGACGCCGCGGCGTCGCCGTCGTCGGCGCTCTGGCCGGTCACGACGACGTGGACCACCATGCCCATCTGCCGGTGCCCCGGCAGCGAGCACCAGCCCTCGAGGTTGGCGCCGACCACCCCGACGTCGGCGGTCGCGGTCGCCCCGGGGGCCAGCGGGTCCAGGCTCGCGCCGTTGGCGAACACCAGGTCGTGGCGCTGGTCGCCCGTGTTGTGGAGCGTGACCTCGAGCCGGTCCCCGGCCGGCATTTGGATGGTCGACGGGGTGAACGACATGCCCTCGACCGCGAGCGTGACCCGGGTGGTGTGCCCGGTCGGCGCGACCTCGGCGACCTGCGCGCCCGAGGCACCCGACGACCCGGCCTCGGCCGCCGGGTCCTCCGCGAGCGCCGGCCGCACCAGCAGCGCGGTCAGTGCGAGCACGACCACGACGACGACGCCTACGACGGCGGCGCCGGCCCGCGAGACGGGGCTGCCCTCCTGGCCGGGAAGGGGGCGCGGCCCGGTGGTGGGACGGGGCTGGGTCACGGCTTGGCTCCCTCGGTCTTGGCGACCATCAGTGCGCGTCTGGCTCTGCCTTGCGTGCTCCCGGACCGGGCGAAGAAGAAGACGTCGGCGGCGAAGCACAGCACGACGGCTCCCCAGAGCAGCGGCCGCAGCTCCCCGCCGGCCGACGCCGTGACCGCGAGCAGCGCGACGGCCGCGTTGCGCAGCGCGATGCGCCCGGGCGCGGCGGTCTCGAGCACCGCGATGCCCTGCCGCACGGCGTCGGGCCCGCCGCCGACGACGACGGGCATCAGATAGGTGAGCGCGCCGACGAACACCTGCGCGAGGCCGCCCGCGCCGAGCACGGCGAGCCACGGCAGGTCGGCGTCGCGCAGCGCGGTGCCGTCGGCGGCGCCGAAGGCGTGCAGCGCGACGACGACGAGGCACAGCAGCGTCCAGCCGAGCCCGGCGGCCATGGTCCAGGGTGCGTAGCCGCGCACGCCGGACGCCCACGCGGTGCGCACCAGCGGGACGGCGACGCCGTCGGCCAGACCCACCGCGAACGCGAGGAGCCCGAGCCCGACCCCGGGCATCCAACCCAGTGCCGCGGCGAGCCCGCCGAGCGCGATCCCTCCGCTGAGGACGGGCAGCGCGCGGGTCGAGCGGGCGACCGCACCGGGGTCCATCTTGGTGCGGAGCATGGTGGGCCCGAGGGTCACGATCGTCCCGGCGATCGACAGCCCCACCCAGCCGCCCACGTTGATCAGTGCGTGCGCGAGCGTGAGGTCGTCGCGCGCGGCGAGCAGCCAGGCGGGCGCCCCCACGGCGAACATCGCGACGGTGAGGAACCCGGCGAGCACGCACCCCACGACGAGGAACGCCGAGGCCGTCACGTAGTACCGCACCACGACGGCGAACCGCGACGCGAAGCGCCCCCGCGCGGCCCGCAGCAGCGCGAGCCCGTGCCAGGCGACGACGGCACCCACCGCGCCGGCGAACACGACGGTGCCCCACACGCTCGCCGTCCACATCGACGTGACGAGCCCCAGGAGCGCGACGTTGAACGCGACCGCGCGCCGCACGGCGTCGCGCCCGGCGCGCGGGTCGTCGGCGGGAAGGTGCAGCAGCGCCTTGGCGAAGTACCAGGACCACTGGAGGATGCCGTTGGTCAGCACGCCGAGCGTGACGACGTGGATCGAGGTCCACAGCGGCTGCGGCAGCACGCCGCGCGCGGCGACCGCGAGCGCCGAGACGACGACGGCGGCCACCAGCCAGGACGTCGTCATGCGGTCGGTGCGGGGGCGGCGGCGAGCGCCCGACGGTGGGGCGGGGCGGCGGCTCACCGGTCGCGCCCTGCAGGGCGTCCGCCGGCGGTGACGACGAGCGTGACGGTGGTCGCGAGGAACGCCAGGAGCGCGAGGACCGAGAGCGTGCCACCGGTCTGCCACGCGCCGGTCGCCGACCGGACGGCGGCGACCACGCGAATCAGCAGCCCGGTCTGCAGCAACCCCCACACCGCCCAGAGGGCCGGGTGGTAGGGCATCGGCCGACGGATGATGGCGGGGACGATGACGGGGGCGTGCGCCAGGATCATGGACAGCACGAACCCGATGGTCAGGGTGTGCACGACGACGTCGTACCCGAAGCCGGTCAGCACCGGGCCGCGCACGGTCCACACGAGGGCGGGCACGAGCGCCCACAGGTAGCCGGCGAGCATGCAGGCCGCGACGAACCGCACGAGGCCGGTGGAGCGGACGGTGCGCCGGGCGACGTCGTGCAGCGCGACGTCGACGACGAGCGCGCCGAGCGCGAGCCCGAGGAGCGGGTAGCCCCATGCCGGGGCGAGCAGGGTCGCGACCAGGGCGATCATCAGCAGGCAGGACTCGGCGAGCACACGCGCCTCGGTCCGCCCGACGACGAACGCCACGCGCGCGAGCTCGAGACGCTCGCCCATGATCGTCAGCACGAGCAGCGCGGCCCACCACGGCACGATCTGCGCGACCTCGAACCCGCGCCCCCACAGCGCGGCGCCGCCGAGGCCTGCGAGCGCGCCGAGAAGCTGGATCAGCACGGCGTAGGACTGCTGCCGGCGCCAGACGGCGAGGTAGATCGCGGCGAAGACGCCCATCGAGGCGACCCACGCACCGCCCGGAAGCGCCCGGCCGGCGGGGAGGGGCAGCGGGGTCGCCCCCGCGACCACCAGCAGTGCCCCCACCCCCGCCGCGACGGGCGCCGCGAAGGGCCAGACGGGCCGCCGCCCGGACGCCGTCCGTCCGGACTGCAGCGCGACGGCCCGTTCCAGCGAGATCGCGGTGCCGAGGAACCCGAAGACCATGAGCACGCCGTGTGACGCGGCGAGCGGCTCCGAGCGCACGGGGGCCGCGACCCCCAGCCGCAGGAGTGCGGCGTCGAGCCCCGAGAGGACGGCGACCATCGCGAGAACGAGCACGGCGAGCCTGCCGCGTGGCACGCGCACCTGGCGCAGCGCACCCATCGTGATCCTTCCGTCGGGCCTCGGGGCCGCGCTGAATATAGCGGAGGCTGGTAGTTTCTAAACATGACCGACGACACACCAGAGGTGAGCGTCCACGCAGCGCTCGCCTCGCCGGTCCGCCGGCGGGTGCTCGACGTGCTCGACGCCGCCACCGACGCCCCCACCGCGCAGCAGCTCGCCGCCGAGCTGGGCCTGCACGTCACCACCGTTCGCTTCCACCTCGAGCAGCTCGAGGAGGTGGGCCTGGTGACACGCGAGACGCGCCGCGCAGCTCGGCGCGGCCGGCCCGGGGTCCACTTCCGGCTCCTCGCCGCGGCCCCCACCGGCCCCGACGTCGACGCCGCGCGCGAGGAGATGATCGGCGCGCTCGCGGAGGCGCTGGCGTCCGACGACGCTGCGCAGCCCGGCGCGGCGCGCGCTGCGGGCCGCCGCTGGGCCGAGCGCCTGCCGACTCCCACCAAGGAGCCCCGGGACGCCGTCGGGCAGGTGTTCGAGAAGCTGGGGTTCCGCCCGGAGCCCGCCGGCGACGAGCTGTTGCTGCGGTCCTGCCCCTTCCGCCAGGCGGCCAAGGCGCACCCCCAGATCGTCTGCCAGGTGCACCTCGGGCTCGCCGAGCGGCTGGCCGCCCGGGCTCCCGGCGGTGACCGCGTCCGCGTCGGGCTGGTGCCGTTCGTGGAGCCCGACCTGTGTGTCGTACGACTCCTCGGCTCTGAACCCGCGTAGCCGCAGGCTGAGGGCATGCCGCGCACGAAGGACGACGCCACGTGGGACCCTCGCTCCCCGGTGGTGCGTGGTCTCGGATAAGTCGGAGTAGAATCCGACTAAATCGGGGTGGACCCCCGCAGTGACCGTAAGGAGCACACCGTGAGCGAGCCCGTCGAGATCCTCAGTTCCGCCCCCGCCGACGCCGTCGGCACCGGGACGGGCGGAGGCTCCTGCGGCTGCAACGAGCACAACGAGGACGTCCCCGTCCTTGACGTCCGCGCCATCCCGCACGCCGTGCGCCACGGTGCCGTGTTCGGCGCGTTCGACCAGATCGGCCCGGGCGGGTCGCTGATCATTGTCGCCCCGCACGCTCCCCTCCCGATGCTGGCCCAGCTGTCGCAGCGCGCCCCGATCGAGACGGAGTTCCTGACGGAAGGCCCGATCGAGTGGCGCGTCCGCATCACGCGCACGGCCGCCTGAGAACCCCTTGGGACCGTTGTGGGTCCCTGGGGCTCCGGTGATCGCCGTCGATCACCGGAGCCCCAGGGACCCACAACGTTTGTTTGCCGCTCCCCCTAGCTCACGCGGGGGTTGTTGCGGGTGCGGCCCAGGCGGAGGTGCAGGTCGACCGGCAGGTCGCCCTCGCCGCCGAACGCCTGCCGCGCCCGTGCGACCGTCTGGCCCATGAGCGCTCGCCAGACCTCCGCGATGTCCGCCCGGTCGGTCAGGTCGGCAGTCAGGTGCAGATGGTGGCGCGGCTGACCGCTGAGGTAGGCCGACGCGCCCCCGACACCGGCGATGGTCCGCGCGTCAGCCGCGACCGCGTCGCACAGGGCGCCGGCATGCAGCACCGTGCCCCCCTCGCGACCGCCGGCCGGCATCTCGAGGCGGCTGACGCGATCGGTGCGGAGCTGCGCCAGGAGCCAGGCCAGCCCCAGCAGAGCGACCAGGAGCGCCAGCACGAAGAGCACCCACCAGAGCCAGGGGTTGTCGGCGACGTAGGTTCGCCACGACGTCGGCAGGATCGGGTTGTCCGCCTGGCTGCGGCCGAACCCGCCGTAGCTGAGCACCAGGCCGAGGACGGCGGCGGCGGTCAGGACCAGCCCTGTGATCAGCAGGCCGGTGCGGTTGGCCCTGTTGACCCTGTTCATCGCCGCTCCTCGTACCTCATCGTGACCCGCGGGCGCAGCGACTGCTCCAGGCCCAGGGCCGCCAGGCGCTCGGTGACGGCCTGCCGCACACGCTGCTCAGGCTCACCCTCGCGGGTCATGCTCGAGGCGCGGACGGTGACACGGTGGCGGTGGGCGTCGGCCCGCGCGGAGCGGACGCCGTCCACGTCGCGCGCCGCAGTCTCCAGCGACTTCTCGACCCCTCGCCGCGACACGGTCGTACGCACCCCCGGCAGTGCGGACTCCGCCGGAAGGACCAGGTCGCCTGGCCTCCCCCGTCGCAGAGCGGCGACGAGCAGCAGCAGGCCCACGATGCCGATGCCGACGAGGACCGCCCGCACGAGGTTCGTGACCCACGTCTGCGTGCCGAGCCAGGTGCTCCACTTCTCCCACGGGACCAGCCACGGGGCGTCGCCGACCTGCGCCCGGAAGATCTCGACCGCGGCAAGCAGCCCGCCGAGGAACAGGACGAGGGCGAGCACGACGGCGAGGAAGCGGTTGACGACGTTCACCGGCCTCACCTGACCCGGCGGGCAGTGCTAGGGACGGCGAGCGACGTGACCTCGACGTCGACGCGGTCGACGCGGATCCCGGTGATGTGCTCGACGTCCCGCTGCACCTGGCGGCGGGCGGCCTGGGCGACCCGGTCCACCGGGTGGGGCCATTCCACGGCGACCGCGACCTCGATCCAGGCGACCGTGCCGTGGACGGTGGCCTGGACGTGCGCCTCGTCGTCGGGCCGGGCCCGGCCCACGGCCACGCCGAGGATGCGGCGCGGCGCGGCCACGGCATGCGGGACGAGGGTCACCGCATAGCCGGCGACGCGCTCGACGACCCGGTCGCCGATCGTGAGCCTCCCGCGGTCCTCCGGGGCGGTCGTGGCGGGCTCCGGCGCGGCCAGCGGCTGCTGAGGGCTCGTCGTCGCCGTCATCGTCGGTCACGCCCTCCGCCGAGGTACCGGGTCAGGTCGAGCTCGCCGGCAACCACCTTGCCCACGACGAACCCGAGCAGGCCCAGGGCGGCGGTCCCGAGGAACGCGTAGAAACCTCCCACCACCCAGGCGATGCCCAGCAGCAGGCCGGTGAACAGCCCCACGATCGGCGGTGACATCATCGGTACCTCCACGTGTAGATCGGTCGGTCAGACGACCCGAGGGGGCCGGTGACGGCGTGCAGTCCATGCCCGGAGACGGTCGAGCCGCCGCCGGCGGACGAAGACCACGTTCCGGGTCGAGCGACAGGTGAACGCCGGCTCTGCCTCGAGGGCCAGCATCCGGTGGATCAGCTCGTCGGGATCACCGCCCAGGTCCGGGTGGTGCGCCCGGTACAGGGCCCGGCGTGCGCGCCGGAGGTCCTGGCTCTCCGGGGGGAGCATCAGGACGACCCCGGCGGGAGCGACCGATCGAGGAGCGTGGGCTGACCCGGTGCGGGGCTGGCCGAGACGTCGATGTCCGCGAAGTGCACGTCGACCGGCCGCCCGGCCACGATGGCGGCGACGGCCGTACGGATCTCCGCGGCGACCTGCGGGAGCGGGACGGGGTAACGGGTGACGACGGCGACCAGCACGCGCCCCTCCGTCAGGCGGACTCCGTCGACCCGCCGCCCCGGCAGGTAGGTCGCGACCGGCACGAGGCCGCCCCCTGCCAAACGCGCCACTCCCGGGCACGACTGCACTGCGGCGGCAAGACGGTCCGCGTCAGTGAGCGGCGCCGGAGCCGGGGCCGCTTCGGGCAGGCTCACTGCACCCGGGCCGGCTCCTGCCGGTCCTCATCGCCAGGCAGATGGATGTCGTTGACCATGACGTTGACCTCGGTGACCTCGAGGCCGGTCATGCCCTCCACCGAGGAGATGACGTTGCGGCGCACGGCCTGGGCTACGTCCACGATCGACACGCCGTACTCGGTCACGAGATCGAGGTCGATGGCGGCCTGCTTCTCCCCGACCTCGACGTTCACACCCTGACCGGCGGACTGCGAGGAACCTGGGATGCGTTCGCGCAGCGCCCCGAGTGCACGCGCCGCGCCACCGCCGAGCGCGTAGACGCCGGACACCTCGCGGGCGGCCAGGCCGGCGACCTTCTGCACGACGCCGTCCGCGATGGTGGTCTTGCCGTGCTCGGACTTCTGCGAGACAGCTGCCGTGACGGAGGACGACGCCGAGGTCGAGCCTGGGGAACTGGTCGGGTTGCTCATGTCTGTGCTGCCTCCCGTGCTGACGGCCCGGCGTGCGCCGAAACCAGGGCTGAGGGACGGTGGTTGTCCGCCCACATCCCGTTAGACCTCACGAGGGCGGTGAAGGTTACAGCCGGCGTTGCGGACCTGACAGGGAACCGGATGGAAGGCTCGGGGTGGTCGTCGCAGGACGGCGCGCTCGTCGAGGCGGCCCTCGTCGACCAGGCGCGCGCCGGGGACGAGGCTGCGTTCGAGGCCCTCGTGCGGCGGTACCAGGACCGGCTCTACGGCATCGCCCTGCGCATGACCGGCCACCCGCACGACGCCCAGGACGCAGTCCAGGACGCCCTGGTCGACGCCTGGCGAGGGCTGCCGCGATTCCGTCAGGATGCGCAGTTCTCGACCTGGCTCGTGCGGGTCGTGATCAACCGCTGCCACGACCTGACGCGCGCCCGGGCGAAGGTGGCCGCACCGCCGGACGAGACGCTGGCCGATACCGGAGCATCCCTCGAGATGACGGTGGAGGATCGCCGGCGCCAGGATGCTGTCATCGCGGCGATCGCGGACCTCCCGTTCGACCAGCGCTCGGCGCTCGTCCTGCACACCTTCGACGGTCGGTCCCAGGCGGAGGTCGCCCGGCTGCTGGGCACGACCGAGGGAGCCGTCAAGGTGCGGATCCACCGCGCCAGGCGTGCGCTGCTTGACACGCTGCAGGACTGGAGGTGACACCGTGAGCGGCTCCGACCGCATTGCCTGCGGTACGCCGATCGACGACCTCCTCGAGCAGGTGGCCGCGCACGGACGACCCCAGGACCCCGCGCACCAGGCGAGCTGCCCGCACTGCCGCGCGGCACTGGCCGAGATCACCGAGCTGTGGCGGCCGGTGGACCGGCTCGCCGGCGTGCGGGCCGCGGCGCCTCCTGACCTTCTGGCGGCAGTCACGGAGGCGGTCCGTCGGCTGCCGCGCCATGGCTGGCACGCCGTCCTCCCCACCGACCGCGGCGAGACCCGCATCGCCGGACGTGTCATCGCCGCCGTCGTCCGGCGTGCCGCGGCGCAGACCGACCATGTCACCCTCGCCGTCGGGCGCGCACGGTCCGGACGCGACGCGGCGCACGTGGGCGTCGCGGGGACGCACGTCGTCATCGACGTCCAGGTCGCGGTCGAGCTCGGCTCCGCCGTCCCGGTCCTCGCCGACCAGCTCCGGCGCCACATCCGGGAGCACCTCCGCGCGCACACCGGGCTGTCCGCGACGGAGATCAACATCGCCGTGCTCGACGTCACCCCTCGGGGCGTCGGTGCGTGGTGAACGCAGATCCTCAAATCGTGATGGGCTCCCTGGGTGCCAGGCTGCTCGGCACCCAGGGAGCCCACCACGTCTAGCCGTGAAGCGTCACCTCCGCCTTCGGCTCGTCACGGTGCGGGCGCCCAGGGCGCCGCGACGTTCCAGGTCGAGTCCTCGGCCCAGCCCTCCGGGACGTCCCCGGCGTTGGTGCCTCCGTTGCTGGCGAGGTACACGCCGCCCTGATACGCGCGGAGGTACCTCGTCAGGAAGTTCACCGACTGGAACGACGTGCCCTGGCCACTCAGGCCGGCGACCGCGCAGAACGTCGCATCCTGGGCGAACAGGGTGCTGCCGTCGTCCGGCTGCAGGTGGACGACGTAGTTCTGGTGCCGCAGGTAGCTTCCCGGCCGGTTGACCGACTCGAACGAGACGCAGTCGGGGTTGGCCAGGCCGGCGGTCTCCACGAAGGTCGCGCCCTGCTTGACCGTCGCCGAGCTCGCGTCCGTCACCGCCGACATGACCACGCTGTCGTCCAGGACGTCGTGGCGGACAGAGGCGCCGCCGTTCTGGAGGGACACGCGCGGGCCGGGATCCAGCGCCGCGGCGCGGTTGGCCGCGCCGGGGCTGGGGTCCCGGGTCGTCATGAAGTCGGCGCAGTTGGTGTCCGAGTCGGAGCCGTCCGGGAACCGCATCGCACTGCGGTCGGTGCCCGGTGTCGCCACCCGGCAGCCCGACTGCCCCGCGCCGGACCGGCCCTGGTAGCCCTCGGCCAACCACGGGTCGACCAGCAGACCGTAGTTGAGGCTGTCGGCCACCGTGCCCTGGGCGTTGCGAAGCGCCATCGACCCGCCCCCGCTCGAGAGCGCGGGCCCGCCGAACCACTGGTCGGGCTGTTGCGCGCCCTGGTAGCCCGCCGTCGTGACGGCGGTGTCCACCGCGGCGGTGTCGACGCCGTGCGCGGCCTGGAGCGGGCTGTCGAGCGTGATCCCGCTTCCCAGCGGCTGCACGGGTTCGTTGCTGACGTGCGCGAACCGGGTCGCCGGCGTGAAGCTCACGCCCGTGCCCCGGTTGCTGAACGGCAGGTTCGACGAGTGCGTGAGCTGCAGCGGCGCGGTCAACGTCAGGCCCGTGCCGTTCGCACCCGAGGTGCCCACGGCCGCGACCGTCACCGACTCGATCCGGTCGCCGATGTCGAGCCGGATCGTGTCACCGACGCTGATGTTCCCCGTCGAGCTGACCTTCAGCACGGACGAACCCGCGAGCGCACGGGCCGAGGTCCGCGCCTGCGTGCCCGCCTTGCCCACCGCGGTCACCGTGGCCGTCTCGATGGTGTCGCCGTAGCCGAGGGACAGCTTCTGACCCACGGTGAAGCCCGACGTGCTCGTGACGGGCACGTTCGTCGAGCCGGCCGGGACCGTGATGGGCCCGTCGGGCTGCGGCTGCCACAGCGGCGTGCCGGAGCTCGCAGCCGTGGCGTCGCTGACGATCGTGGCGTTCCGCCCGTTGCCCGACGAGTCGAGCGCCGCGGGTCCGGATGCCTCGTCGAACTTGTACGACGCGACGTTGCCCGCACCCGCCTGACCGCCGGCGAGGGTAGCCACCTCGGCCGCCGACAGCCCGTGGTCGTAGATCTGGAAGTCGTCGACCGTGGCGTTGAGATAGGGGTCGGGATACTGCGAGCGGCCGATCCAGTTCTGGTTGGTGACACCCAGGTTCGACGGGTGCAGCGTCATGTTCGTGTTGGTCGCCACGAGGTTGCCGTTGAGGTAGAGGCGTCCCGTCGTCCCGGTCAACGTGACCGCGACGTGCGACCAGGTGTTCAGCGGAAGCTGACCGCCCCCGGTGAGCTGCTGCTCGCTGCCGTTGCCCGCGGCCGTGATGGCGTACCGCAGCCCCGCACCGCCGCCGTCGACGGTCAGGAACATGTTTGTCGCCGTCCCGGTGCCGAAGTCGAAGATGCGCGACCACGTGGGGGTCGCCGACGGGTTGACCCACGCGGAGATCGTGAAGTCGCCGAGGGCGCTCAGGGTGCCGGACGGGACGGCGACGTACTCGCCGTTGCCGGAGAGCCTGACCGCGTTCCCGATCCGGCCCTGGGCGCGTGGTCCGGTCGCGCCGGTGTTGGAGACGGCGGAGATCGTCCGCGTCTCCGCGCCTGCTCCGGTGCCGATCGTGATCGTCTGCCCCGGGGCGAGCCCTGCGGTGCTGCGGAGGTAGACGGTGTCGTCGCCCGCGGCGGCCGGCGCGGCGAGGCCTGACGGCGCCAGCCCGAGCAGGTAGTGGCCGTGGGCGGCGATCGTCGTCCCCGCCGGCACGGTTACGGTCGAGTTCACCGGCTGCTGCGCGGCGTGCTCCGTCAGCGTCCAGCCAGAGATGTCGACCGCGGTGTCGGCGGCGTTGTACAGCTCGATGAACGAGTTGGTCGGGTTGCCGGTCGTGCCGATCTGGAACTCGTTGATCGTGATCGGGGCGGTGTTGCGCACTCGCTCCGTGGTCGTGTCGTGGAGGCGGCGCGCCTTGCTGGGGTTGGTCCAGTCGACCTGACCGACGAGGTCGCCGTTGAAGGCGCTCTGCCCGGACGTCACCGTGAAGGTGGCACTCACCGTGGCACCCGCCGCGACCGAGTCGAAGGTCGTCGAGGTGTCGTCCGTACCGGCGATGACCGCGCTCCACCCTCGCGGCAGCGCGAGGCTCAGCTTCACGCCCACGGCGCGGGCGCCTGTCGTGTTGGTGAACGTCTCGGTGACGGCCTGGCTCGACCCGAGGGCGAACGTCTGCACGCCCGGCGGCGTCGAGACCTGGTCGGCCGGGGCGAGGCTGAGCCGCTGGACGGCGTACTGCGCCTTCACCACGTTGGCCTGCACCGCCTGGTCGGTGGCGTCACTGGGATAGCCGGCCGTCATCACGCCCTCGTAGAACGTGCCCGCCGAGCCCACGCTGTTGTCGCCGCCGTTGCCGAGCACGATCGCCCCCTGCTTGCGCATGGGGTCGTAGCTCGCGTCGACCCGCGGGCCGTCGAACATGGTCTGGAGCGTCCCTAGCTGGGAGTCGCCCGCCATCGAGGCCCAGTGGTGCGGCTCGCCCTTCGCGACGCCCGTCACGAACCGCGATGTCATCGTCGGGAGGTCCGCGCAGTACTTCGAGGTGCTGCCCGGGTTGACGCACCCGACGAGGTTGTTCTCCTGGTCGGTCATCACCCACGGGCCCGGCGCGACGCCGCGGTACCAGGCCGTGGCGTTGCCGTAGTACGCCGTCTCCATCGTGCCGTTGCCGTCGTCCCGGCTGTCGGTCTCGGCGTTGCCGTAGTCGAAGCAGCACCCGTCGTTGTAGTGCTGCCCGTTGATCACCCAGTACATGCCCTCGGACTCGTCGTCGACGGCGATGCCGCGGGTGTCGTTGTTGCGCAGGCCCATGCCGGGCTCGATGAAGACGCCGTAGACCTTGTGCCCGTTGACCGTCACGGGAGCCATGTCCGCGATCGGCAGGTTGTTGGCACCGCCCATCGCCGGTCCGCTGAAGCCGCCGCGGGGCGCCTCGGTGAGGTCGTTGTGCTGGGGTGACTGGTCGTAGACCGTGGTGACCAAGCAGGTGGTGCCGGCGCAGAACGCGTCCTGGGCGGCGGAGTCGGCGTAGCCACCCGCGTCGGGGAACGGCGTGCCGGTCGGCTTCGTGACCCCGATGGTGGCGAGCCGGCCGTCGGACAGGCGCTTCACCTGGTAGAGCGGGCCGTCGTACGAGGCATACAGAGCACGGGTGGTGCTGTGAGCGGCGACGCAAGGCGTGCCGGCTGCGGCGTAGATGTCGCATGGGCCCTCGGGCCGGGACGGGTTCGGCCCCGCGGTCGCGGGACTCCAGACGAGGCCCCAGAGGGCGAGTGCCGCCGCCAGCAATGCTGCGACGACGTAGCGCGGCCGGTGCCTGTGGTGCGTGGTGGTCACGTACGACTCCTTCCGTTCGTCAGCTGAACGGCGGCGCCTTCATGCCACGTCGCTGGTCCACCGCTTCGTTGCGGGCCCAGCTCGCCACCGCTTCTTTGTCAGTGCGCAAACGGCGATGTGACAGTCAGTCGGTCACAGTCGTCATGCAGATGTTAGCGTTCACATCTAGTTCGTCAAGGCGACGGTGCAGCGTCTGCCCAGGCAGCGCGCGTCAGATGAGCCGCTCGGTCGTGGGGCGACCCGTCAGGCGGGGGATGCGCGCCTCGAAGGTCTGCACGCACCAGAAGAGCCAGAAGCCGCCCAGGAGCACCCACTCCCAGGCCCAGAACCAGCGGTGGCTGTCATCCGTCAGCCCGGTGGCGTGCAGGCCCGCCGTCAGCACGATGCCCACGACCATCGCCAGGGCGACGACGCCGTAGATCACCGCCGTCGTGCGGCGGCCGGTGTCGCCGAAGGTCTGCGCGGCCGCAGTCCGGCCGCGCAGGGCAGCCTCGCCGGCGAGGAGTGCCACGAGAGCCATCGGCAGGAACACGAAACCGCCGCCGAGCTCGTGGGCCCAGAGCAGGAACGATGTCCGCCCGGCGGCGTACCAGACGATCGCCCCGCCCCAGACCAGCGCGATGAGCAGCACGCCCACGACCTCCTCGCCGCGGCTGGGCTCGCGCGTATCGCCCCGCAAGAAACGGTCGCGGAACCACCGCGCGATACCCCCGCTGGAGTCCCGGTAGACGAGAGCGGGGTTGCGCGTGCGCAGCAGCACGTAGACGAACGCCGCGACGATCGCGACCGAGCTCACCCAGAAGTACGGGACGAGCGCGCCGTCGATCCGCGCGACGAACTCCTGGCAGGCGGCCGGGTCCCACCCGCCGTCGGCGACGGCGGGCGGCTGCTGGCCGGCGAGCGTCGGGTCGGGAGCGAGGTGGAAGCAGGGGCCTCGCACAGGCTCCGGCGTCGGCACGAACGCCACGATCGGCGCGAACAGCCCGGCGACGTTGAGCAGAGGCTCCTGGATGCCACGCCCCCGGATGGCGATCATCGCGACGCCCGCCCCGACGAGGACGGCGACGAAGATGCTCTGCACGGGGGTGTACCACGACGCGCTGATCGAGCCGAGCGGCACCCCGCTGGCCGGCGAACGGTCTTCGCGGAGCACGGCCACCGCGAGCAGGGCCACCAGCAGGATGATGGCCACCCGCAAATAGAAGTACGTGATCTCCGCCGCGTCCTCGACGAACGCCGCGTCGTCCGGAGGCTGCCCCGTCTCGTCCATGTCGGGAGAGAGTGGCACGGCCGCGGTCGCGACGCCTGTCAGAGCGCTGGAGCACCCGTCCGCTCGAGGCCGAGTCGGGTCCCGGGACGAAACCGTGCGGCATCAAATGGCGCTGACTCCGGTGGCTGGGTCCCCTACGATCCGCGCCATGAGCGCATCCTGGCAGGTCATCGCGGCCCCGGCTCCCCCGGCCGGCGCCGGCGCCGACTGGGAGTGGACCTGGGTCTACGAAGGGCTCTCGCGCATCCGGCACGACCGTGAGCAGCAGACCTGGGGCTACACCGACCGCTGGGCACCGACGCCCGTCGCCATGGCGTTCCTCACCGACTCTCCCTACCGCCGCACGGTGCTGCGCGTCGCGGTGCGCGAGCACGACGGCGCCCCGACGGCCGATGACGTCCTCGGCGTCGCGCGCGTCACCTTCCCGCTCGACGGCGACGCGCACGTCGGGTTCGTCGACGTCGACGTCGACCCGCACTGCGAGGGTCAGGGCATCGGCACCGCGCTGGCGGACGTCGCGGAGAAGCTCCTCGACCAGGAGGCGCGCACCACCACCCTGACGTGGACGGTCCACGCACCGGAGCCGGAGCCGGGCCCGGGCGTCGTGACGGCCCCGACGGGATCCGGGCGCGTCGACCTCGCCGACCCCCGGGCGCGCTTCGCGACGTCGCGTGGCTTCCGTCTGGAGCAGGTGGCCCGGGCCTCTACCCTGACCGTCCAGCACATCGCCCCCGCCGAGGTCGAGCGCCTCCGCGTCGACGCCGCGGCCCACGCCGGCCCGGACTACCGCGTCCACACCTGGAACCGCACCGTCCCCGAGCAGTACCACGCCGCGCTCGCCGCGCTCTGGGGCCGCATGAGCACGGACGCTCCGACGGGCGCCGTGGACATCCCCGACGAGGAGTGGGACGCCGACCGCGTCGCCGGCCGCCTCGATGACCTGGCCCGCGCCTACCAGCAGTGCCTGCTCGCCGCCGCCGAGCACGTCCCGAGCGGGACACTCGCCGCGTTCACCCTGCTGAGCGTCCCGGAGCCCGACGTGGAGTTCGGCTTCCAGGAGGACACGCTGGTGCTGCCCGAGCACCGCGGGCGCCGCCTCGGGATGCTCGTCAAGGCCACCAACCTCCAGCAGCTCGCCGCGCTGCGGGCGAACGTGCGGCGCCTGCACACGGTCAACGCCGAGGAGAACGCGTTCATGCTCGCGATCAACGTCGCCCTGGGCTACCGGGGCGCGGGCGTGATCGCCACCTGGCAGAAGCAGGCCTGACAGCCCGCCACGCGCGCTCGTCACGTTCCGTGACGAACGCCACAGGGCGCCACGAAGCGCTCGTGACCGGCCCGTGTACACACAACGCGTCACGCGCACAAGGACCCACGCCCAGACACCTAATGTCGTCGGGTCTTGTCGTCGACCCGAGGCCCTGGTTCATGCCGAAGCAGTACCCGATGCGCGCGTCGCTGCACCTCCCCGGTGCGCCGGAGGCGCCGGCGCGCGCCGTTCCCGACGCCCCCGACGTCCCCGCACCGCAGGAGCAGGCCGTGCCGCTCACCCGTGCGGAGCGCCGCGAGGCCGAGCGGGGCGAGCAGCACAGCCGTTGGGCGCAGATCAGCCGTCGGGCGCAGCTCAGCCGTCTGACCCAGACCTGGCGTCTCGCCGCGGTCGCGTCGGCGATCCTGGTGGCGACCGTCATGGTCGACCCGGCTGCCGGTGCCTCGCCCTTCGTCCCGAACGCCGTCCTGGCCACCGACGGCGCGGGGGCGGCGCTCCGGGGCCGTACGGGCGCCGCCGGTCGCTCTGGAGAGCGCACCGCGTCGGTCGACGACGCATCCACCGAGCTGCCCGACGCGGGCGAGGCTCTCGAGGCGGCCAACGGCGCGCTGACCAGGGCCGCGAAGCTCGTCGCCACCGAGGGGCGCTCCACTCCGACACAGCGCGCCGAGGTCCTGGACTCTTCGGCCGTCCTGCATGAGCTGGTCCAGCGCGCGAACGAGGGCGACACGCCCGCGCCCGCCGACCCGGAGGTCGCCGCCGCCGTCGAGACCGCGCTGCAGACCGCCGCGACGTACACGGGCGACGAGACCGTCACTTCGGACGCGCCGGTCGCCCTGGCCGTCGCGCTCGAGCAGTCGACCTCCGCGCTCGAGCTCCTGCTGAGCGGGGCCGAGCCCGCCGCCGTCGCCGTCGAGCCGGCGCCTCCGACGCCCGCCCAGGTACTGGCCGCGCAGGCCGCCGAAGCCCGCGCGGACGCCGAGCGCCTGAGCGCCTACGCGGACATCACGAGCGGGTACGCGAACGGCCGCCTGCCCCTCGACCTGCTGAGCGAGCTCTCCTGGGCCCCGGGGCACAGCCTCCGCCCCGACGCCGCTGCTCAGCTCGAGCGCCTCAACATCGCGTTCCGGGCCGAGTTCGGCCACGACCTCGGGATCACCGACTCCTACCGGTCGTTCGACGGACAGGTCGCCGCTCGAGCGCGGGTGGGGCACCTGGCCGCCACCCCTGGCACGTCGAACCACGGCTGGGGCATCGCCGTCGACCTGGGCACAGAAGTCAACCGCTTCGGCACCGCCCCGCACCGCTGGATGCGGGAGAACGCGACCAACTTCGGCTGGGAACTGCCTGATTGGGCCCGCGAGAACGGCTCCAAGCCGGAGCCGTGGCACTGGGAGTTCATCGGCGCGCCCACGTCGTAGGTCGCCTGGACCCGCCCGCGGCTAGCCCTTGCCGCCCCCGGGGTGCCGGGGGCAGCACCCTGCCCAGGCCCAGGCGCCGCTGGGCGCTACCCTCGCCCGGTGAGCACATCGCCGCAGGCGGTCGCCGTCGCCGCTCCCCCGTCGCCGGATGCTCCGCCCGCGCGCTTTCTCCCGCCCGGCATCGTGGCGCGCAGCGCGCAGAGGCTGACCGGTGGCACCGCGCACCCGGTGTGGCGGTGCGTGCTCGACGACGGCCGCGCGGTGGTGGTGAAGGCGTCCGCCGACGCCGCGGAGGGGATGTTCGCGACCGAGGCGGCGGGCCTCGAGGTGCTGGCGCAGCTCGGCGGACTGCCGACGCCCGGGGTGATCGCCGTCGAACAGCACGCCCTCGTCCTCGAGGCGCTGGAGCCGCAGCTGCCCGACGGCGACGCGTACTGGGAGGCCGCCGGACGCGCCGTCGCGGGGCTGCACGCGGTCCGCTGCGACCGGCACGGCTGGGCGGCGGACGGTTGGCTCGGCCTGTTCCGGCAGCACAACGCGTGGGACACCGACGGCCACCGGTTCTTCGCGGAGAAGCGCGTGCTGCGCTATCTGACCGAGCCCGGCGTCGAGGCCGCGCTCGACGCGGCCGACCGCGCCGGGATCGAGCGCCTGTGCGCCCGCCTGCCCGACCTGCTCCCCGACCACGGCGCCGCGCTCACGCACGGCGACCTGTGGCGCAACAACCTCATCGCCTCCCTCGGTGGCGGCCCGGTGTTCGTCGACCCCGCGGTCAGCTACGCGTGGCCCGAGATCGACGTCGCCATGATGTTCTGCACCGGCGGTGTGCCCGAGGTGTTCTTCGACGCGTACGCCGAGGTGCGCCCGCTCGACGCCGGCTGGCGCGAGCATGCGCGCATCCTCAACCTGCGCGAGCTCCTGGCGGTCCTGGCGACCTGCGGTCCCAACCCGGGCTACGTGACTGCCGTGCGCGAGGTCGTCGCGCGGTACGTCTGACCTCGGCCGGCGCGCGTCAGCCGGCGGCGAGCGTCTGGACCGGGACCTCGAGCTCGACCGCGCCGTCACCGCGGCGCTCGACGCGGAACACCGGCCGACCGGGCTTTTCGGCCACCGCCTCCACCAGCTCGCCGTCGCGCAGCAGGACCGCCGCGTAGTCGTCGACGGCGTAGCCGTCGCCGAGGACGCCCGCACCGACCCAGCCGAGGTACTTCTCGCGCCGCCCTGGCTCGCCCAGGTAGTGGGGACAGGCGCTGGCCGGGACGAACCCGAGCCCGTCGGTCAGCGGCGCGAGCGGTCCGAACGAGTCCGTCGACGAGCCCTCGAACCAGCAGTTCATCCCCGCGCTGACGCCGGCGAGGATCGTCCCGTTCGCCGCCGCGTCGCGGAGCACCTCGGGCAGGTCGTGCAGCCGCCAGACCGCGAGCAGGTTCGCCGTCGAGCCGCCCCCGACGTAGACGACGTCCTGCTCCAGCAGGACCTTCGGGTCCGAGTACCCCCACGGCTGGTGGCAGAAGAGCGACAGCACCGAGGTCTCGGCCCGGCCCGCGAACGCGGCCTCGAACCGCTGGCTGTACGCGTCGGCATCGCCGCTCGCCGTCGGGACGAAGCAGACGCGCGGGCGTGACCTCCCGGTGAGGTCGAGCAGGTAGTCGTCGAGCGCGGACGCGCCGTCGTCCGACATGGAGAAGCCGCCACCACCGAACGCGAGGATCGTTCCCATCACGGCGGGAGTCTTTCAGACGCTCGAGTAAATCCGCGACGCCCGCGGCGTCGGCGTACGCACAACTTGCCACCTGGCTGGTCACGACCCATCTGTGGGCCTCAGGGCGGGGGGATCGGCCCCGGGCTGAGATGCGAGCTGGGGCCGCCCGTCAGAACCTGGCTGAGACGGGTTCGGAGCGGTAGCCCGCGCTGGACCGACCGATCGTGGTGAAGACGATGGACTCGAAGCTCAAGCTCGCGGGCGTGCTGCTGGGCGGTTACGTCCTTGGCCGCACCAAGAGAATGAAGACCGCACTCATGCTCGCCGGCGTCGTCAGCGGGCAGAAGCTCGACCGTCAGCGGCTGATGCAAGTCGGCCAGACGATCCTCGAGTCGCCGCAGGTGCAACAGCTGGCCGACGACGTGACCCACAAGCTTGGCGGTGCCGCGAAGACCGCTGCCGTCGCGGCTGCTACCCGCGGCGTCGACTCGCTGCGGGGCAACCTCGAACGGCGGACGACGGCCCTCGCGTCCCGGTCGACCGAGACGGTGAAGGCTGCCGGCGGCAAGGCGACCGATGCTGCGGGCAAGGCAGCCGGGGCTGCGACGGGCCGACGTCGCAAGAGCCGATCCGCCGACGAGGACCTCGACCAGCGTCAGGAGGACCAGCAGGAGCCCGAGGAGGAGCCTGTCGACGAGGAGTCGCAGGACTACGACGAGGAGCCTGCCGAGGACGAGGCCGAGGAGCCTGCCGAGGACGAGTACGAGGAGCCCGCCGAGGACGAGGGCGAGGAGCCCGCCGAGGACGAGGGCGAGGAGCCCGCCGAGGACGAGTACGAGGGCGAGGCCGAGGAGCCGGCCGACGAGGACGAGTACGAGGAGGCCGTCGACGAGGAGCCCGCCGAGGACGAGGAGCCTGCGGAGGACGAGGAGCCTGCAGAGGAAGAGCCCGAGGAGCCGGCCGACGAGGAGCCTGAGCCTGAGCCCGAGCCCGAGCGCCCCCGGGCGCGCAAGCGCTCGACCAGCACGTCGTCGCGCTCGACGAGCACGGCGTCGCGGTCCCGCGGCGGCCGTTCGTCGACCCGGAGCAGCGACCGGAGCGAGGCGTGACGCCGCTCCCCCGAGCAAAGGAGCAGACACATGAGTGACACCACCCGCAGCACGACCGGGTCGCTTGCCATGGCCCCCCTCAAGGGCGCGGCCGCAGGCTACGCCCGGGCCCTGAGCGACCGGTTGGTCGACCGGCTGTCCGGCTCGATCGGCGGCCTGTCGGACAGGCTGACCTCGATCGGCGACGACGACCGGTCTTCCGGTAGCGACAGCGGCTCTCAGCGGGGCGCCAGCTCCGCGCGCGGCGCCGCCGTCGACGAGAGCACCGAACGTGTGAAGAACGGTGAGAACCCGATCAAGGCGGGGCTGTCCGGCGTCTTGACCGGAGTGAAGGAAAAGGCCAAGGAGGTGTTCGGCGGCGGCGGCGGCGGCGGCAAGGCCAGCAAGAAGTTCAAGTTCAACAACATCGTCGAGAGCTACGACATCGGAGCCCCGGTCGACGTGGTCTTCTCCGCCTGGACGACGTACGACCAGTGGCCGCAGTTCATGAAGAAGCTCGAGCACGCGGAGCTGGACACCGAGGAGAACAAGGCCAAGCTCAAGGGCCAGGTCTTCTGGTCGCATCGCGAGTGGGAGACCACGATCACCGACCAGGTGCCGGGGAGCCGCATCCGCTGGGACTCGACGGGCGCCAAGGGCCACATCAGCGGCATCGTCACCTTCCACTCGCTCGGCGACGACCTGACCAGGATCGCGCTGGTGCTCGAGTACCACCCGCAGGGGTTCATGGAGAAGACGGCGAACCTGTGGCGTGCGGCCAACCGCCGCGTGCGGCTCGAGCTCAAGTTCTTCATCCGGTTCGTCATGACCGAGGTCGTGCTGCGCCCTGACGACTTCGAGGGTTACTGGGCGGAGATCCACGACGGCGAGGTGACGCGCACCCACGAGGAGGTCCGGAAGGAGCGCCAGAGCGACGAGCAGAGCACGAGCAAGGACGAGCAGAGCACGAGCAAGCAGCGCGACGAAAAGAGCACGAGCCGGCAGGGCAGCGCACGGAGCACGAGCACACAGGGAAACCAGCAGCGCCGCGGCCGGCAGCGCAACCGGAAGAGCGAAGAGTCGGGTGACGAGCAGAACGCCGAAACGGAGGAGCCGGCATGAGCCAGACCACCATGAGCCGCTCGCACGGCTCGCACGGCGGCTACCTCGAGCGACCGAGAAGCTCCTCGCTGGCCGACGTCGTCGAGATGATCCTTGACAAAGGACTCGTCATCGACGCCTTCGTCCGGGTGTCCCTCGTCGGGATCGAGGTCATCACCATCGACGCACGCATCGTGATCGCGAGCGTCGACACCTACCTGAAGTTCGCCGAGGCCACGAACCGGCTCGACCTGATGAAGACCGGCCCGCGCGACCTGCCCGGGCTCGTGTCGGACATGACGGAGGGCGCGGCCAGCTCGAAGACCAAGGGGGTCCTCGGCGGCATCAAGGACGCTCTCACCGGTTCGGAGGAGGAGGAGAAGCCTCCCCAGGCGAGCGCGCAGAGCCAGCAGAGCCAGTCGTCGCGCCCGCGGCAGCGCAGCGACGACGCCGAGGGCCAGCCAGCTCGCAGACGGAAGGACGAGGGCTGATGACGGCGACAACCTCTGAGCAGGTGCTGTACCTCTACGGCCTCGTGCAGCACGGCGCCGCGATCTCGGCCGACCTCATCGGCGTCGGACGCGAGCCGGTCCGCACCGTGTCCGCGGGCGACGTCGATGCCGTCGTCTCCGACCTCTCCCCCGCCGACCAGGTCGCGACGGCGGCGGCAGTGCGCGCGCACGCCGGGGTCCTGGACGCCGTCGCCGCGGAGGCGCCGGTCCTCCCGGTGCGGTTCGGCACGACGGCGTCCGATGTGGAGAACCTCGTCGCCGAGCTGGCGGACGAGGACGAGGCCGACTATGCCGACCAGCTCCGCCGGCTGCGCGATCTGGTTCAGCTCAGCGTGCGCGCCCGGTACGTGCGGGACCAGATCATGGCAGAGCTCCTGGAAGAAGAGCCGGAGATCGCGCAGCTGCGGGACGCCACCCGCGACCAGCCTGAGGACGCGATGTATTACGACCGCATCCGGCTGGGCGAGCTGGTCGTGGCCGGGTTCGAACGAAAGCGGGCCGCCGACGCGCCAGCGATCGAGGAGGTCGTCGCGGCGCACGCGACCGAGCTGCGGCACCGCCCGGAGTCGGAGGTCGAAACCGTGCTCGACGTCGCCGTCCTCGTCCCGAGGTCGCGCGTCACGCGGTTCGAGGACGCCCTCGATGCGGTCGCCGAACAGGCTTCGGGCCGGATCGTCTTCCGGCTCGTGGGCCCGCAGCCGCCGTACGACTTCGTGGAGCCCTGAGCCGTGGGCCTCCTCTGGGAGCTCGTCTCGCTGCCTCTGGCGCCCGTGCGCGGCACCATCTGGCTCGCCGAGCAGATCCTCGCGGAGGCAGAGCGCCAGTACTACGACCCGGCCTCGATCCGCCGCGGGCTCGAGCGGGTCGACGAGGCGAGGGCGCAAGGAGAGATCGACGACGCGACCGCTGACGCGCTCGAGGACGAGCTGGTCGCCCGGCTCGTGGAAGCCGAGAGGCCCGGCCGGCAAGGAGGGCAACGATGACCGAGTCCGAGACCGAGACCGAGACCGAGACGTCCCAGGACGCCCGCCCCGCGCGCCGCCCTGCCGGCGAACGCAAGGTCAGTCGCCCGCCGGTGAGGAAGGCTCAGCCCCGGCAGGCAGACCCGCCCGAGAAGAAGCCGGAGCCCACTCACGCCAAGCCGAGGCTGTCCGCGGGTGAGGCTGCTCGTGCGGCCCTGGAGCAGTTCGGCATGCTGGGTCGGCACCACGTCGAGAGCGTCGTGGCCGTGGAGCACCTGGACGACGGCTGGTCCGTCGTGCTCGAGGCCGTGGAGGACAGGCACGTGCCCAGCACTGCCGACATCATGGCCGAGTACGAGGTGCAGCTCGACGAGGGCGGCGAGCTCATGGGCTTCCGGCGGACCAGGCGGTACGTCCGCGGCAGGGCTGGTGACCACGGATGAGCCTGACCACCAGCAGGTCTGCCGGCCGGCTGGAACCGCAGCGCGAACGCGAGGGCACGCTCGCGCACGTCGTGGAGACCCTGCTCGACAAGGGCCTCGTCCTCAACGCCGACATCATGGTGTCGGTCGCGGGCGTCGAGCTGCTGGGCATCCGGATCCGTGCCGCGCTGGCGTCGTTCGAGACGGCCGCCCGCTACGGGCTGGAGTTCCCGGGCGGCACGGAGACGGGAACGGTCGCGTGGCAGCAGGCTCTCGAGCCGAAGGAGACGTGCCCCAGCTGCGGCAAGGAGTCGCCCACGCAGCAGCTGCTCGAGGAGTTCTGCCCGTGGTGCGGGTGGCGCAGCGCGCGGGCGCTCGAGGCGCAGGACCAGGGCGACGTCACCGCATCCTCCGAGGGCGACGAGGACTCCGACCGCGAGGAGCCGGCCGACGACGATGAGTGAGACCGGGACGCTCACCGCGCCAGGCCGGAGCGGCTCGCGCGTGCTTCAGCCGACGCGGAGCACGCGCGCCACGCTGCCCGACCTGCTCGAGGTGTTGCTGAACAAGGGTGTCTACCTGGACCTGGACCTCATCGTCACGGTGGCGGACATCCCCTTGATCGGCGTGAACCTGCGCGCCACCATCGCCGGCATCGAGACCATGCTCGAGTACGGGATGATGCGCCGCTGGGACGCCCAGACGCGCGAGTGGGTACGCCGCTCCCTCGCCCGCCGGGTGCCGCTCGACGAGGACGAGGACGTCGTCGCGCGCATGGCGGGCGGCTACCGCCAGGAGGAACCGTTCGTCACGTGGCGGCCGGGAACCGTCTACCTCACCTCGCGACGGCTCCTGGTGTGGCGGTCCGAGCCGCGCGAGCTGGTGTGGCAGGTGGCCCTGGCCGACATCGCAGACGTCGGCCTGCACGAAGAACGCAGCATCGGCGGCGAGCCCCGCACACGGGTGGCCGTCCGCACGCCTCGGGGGACGGCGCTGCTGTCGGCCGCGGCACCCCAGCGCCTGCGCGACCTGCTCCTCGAGCCGCCCGGGGGCTCACCTGACCCGGCGAAGCCCCTCCCGCTGGCCGAGGGTCCGCTCTGGTACCAGGAGCCGCGCGTCCGCACGCCGGTCTGGCGGGGCGGCATCGGGGCGGTCGACGACGCGGGCGGTCTGACGTGGCGCAGCACCCGCGACGCCAGGGCAGCCGTGCGGCTGGCACCGGGCGACGTCGTCGGCGTGGAGATCGAGGCAGGGCACTCCCCTGTCGGCCGGGAGGTCGTCGTGGTGACGGGTGCGGCCGGGAGGTTCCGGCTCGCGGCAACGGACACCGGGCGCTGGGTGCGGCTGCTCCGAGCGCTGCAGCAGGTGCAGCACGCGGACGACCACCGAGGAGGCGCGGCATGACGCTGAACGTCGACGAACGCTGCCTCAAGGAAGGCGTGCTGACGCTCGTGGTGACGCTGGTCGAGATCATCCAGGAGGCGCTCGAGAGCCAGGCGGTGCGCCGCATCGAGGGCGGCGAGCTGACCGAGGAGGAGCAGGACCGGCTGGGTCAGGCGCTGCTGGACCTCGACGACGCCCTCGAGCAGCTCAAGGACGACCACGGCATCGCCGGCTCCGTGGCCGACCTGCGCCGCGGGCTGGACGACGTGGTCGACGACCTGGTCGACCGGCTGGTCAACCCGTTCACCGAGGAGCTGTCGCCGTGACCGAGGCCGGCCTCTACGTCTACGCGGTGGTGGCCGGGCGTCCCACGGCGCTCGGCACCGGGATCGACGGCCGCGGCCTGCGGCTGGTGTCGACGCCCGAGGGCCCGGCCGCGGTCGTGCACGACCACACCGCCGGGCCGTACACGGGCCCCGACGACGACGTGCGCCGATGGGTGCTCGAGCACAGCGACGTCGTCGACCGCTTGTGGCAGCGGGGCGAGACCGTGCTTCCCGCGAGCTTCAACGTGATCGTCGCTCCGGGTGAGGACGAGCCGCCGCAGCGGCGGCTCGTCGACTGGCTCGCGACGCACTCCGCCGATCTGCTCGCCCGGTGCGCGGCGCTGGAGGGACGTACCGAGCTGCGCGTCGGGATCGCGCTGGCGCCCGAGGAGGCCGCCGCCGGGGACCCAGACATCGCGGCGCTGCGCGCCGAGGTCGCTGCCAAGCCTCCCGGCGTGCAGCGCCTGATGCGCAAGCGCCTGGACCAGCGGACCCGGGCCGTGGCCGAGGCGCTCGCCGAGAGCCTGTACCCCGACTACCGGCGCCGCCTGGCGGCGGCGAGCGAGGACGTGAGCGAGGCGCGCCGGCCCCAGGCCGACCCCGACGTCGTCCCCGTCCTGGACGCCGCGCTGCTCGTGCCGCGCGACGGAGTCGAGGCCGTCGGCCGGGAGCTCGCGGCGATCCAGGACGAGCAGCCTGCCGTCCGCATCCGCTACCTGGGGCCGTGGCCCCCGTACTCGTTCGTGGACCTGCCGACGCCGGACGCCGTCCCGGACACGCCGCGGGCCTAGGCCGAGCTGCCGACGGCGCCGCCCTGTCGCGGCTCGTCTTGCACGGACGAGCAAGCAGGACCACGCTCTCCCCCGTGCCCCCGACCGGAGACCTGCGGATCGCCCCGCGCGACCAGCGCCTCGCCCAGGCTGCGGCCGCACTGCGCGTGGTCCACGAGCACGACGGCTATCCGGTGGTGTGGCCCGTCGACCCCGCGGCGTGGCTGACGCCGGCCGGCACCCTGGCCGCCTGGGTCGCGCTCGCCGGTCACGCCGTCGTCGGGCACGCCCTGCTCGTCGCCGGCGAGCGGGTCGTCTTCGCGGACCGGCTCGCCGCCGCCGCGGCAGTCCCGCTCGCCGGGCTCGCCGGGGTCAGCCGGCTGTTCGTCGTCCCGTCGGCGCGTCGTTCCCGGGCCGCGACGGCACTGCTCGACCATGTCGGTGCGGATGCGGCCGAGTGTGGGCTGCGGCTCGCCCTCGACACGGTCGACGACGGCGGGGCGGCCATCCGTCTCTACGAGCGGCTCGGCTGGGAGCGCGTGGCGGAAGGGCTCGCAGACTGGACGTGGCCGGACGGGCGTCGACCGCTCCTGGCTGCCTTCCTCGCGCCGCAGTAGCCGCCAAGGTCACCGCCTCCGTGCTCAGGCCGCGTCCTCCGGACCGCGCTCCTCGTGCGCCCGCTGCTCGCGCAGCAGCGTGCGGGCGTGCTCGCTGTCGGGCTCCTGGGCCGCGCCACGGTCCATCTGGTCGACCTTCTCCTGGGGCTGGCGTGGCGCCAGGAGCGGCACGTCCCGGTCGACGACGGCCTCGATGACCACCGGCCTGTCGGCCGTGAGCGCCGTGCGCCAGGCGTCCGCGACCTGGTGCGGCGCGTCGACGCGCAGCCCCCGGAGTCCGAGCAGCTCGGCGTAGCCGGCGTACGGGAACGGTGGGACCTCCTGCGACGTCGGGAACCGCGGGTCCCCCTCCATCTCACGCTGCTCCCAGGACACTTCCGCGAGGTCGCCGTTGGCGAGCACGAGGACGACGAACCGGGGGTCGGCCCAGTCGCGCCACCGGGCCGCGACGGTGATGAGCTCCGACAGCCCGTTCATCTGCATCGCGCCGTCGCCCGCGAGCGCGACGACGGGCCGGTCGGGGTGCAGCAGCTTCGCCGCGAGGCCGTAGGGCAGCGCGGACCCCATGGACGCGAGGGTGCTCGACAGGTGTGCGGGGACGCCGTCAGGCAGGCGCAGGAAGCGGGCGTACCAGTAGGTGACCGAGCCGACATCGACGGCGACCTGCGCGTCGGAGGGTAGCTGTCCGCTCAGCTCGTGCACGACGAGCTGCGGGTTGAGCGGCCGCGCCTCCTGCGCGGTGCGCTGCTGCGCGACGTCGTGCCAGGCGTTGACGAACCCCTCGACCTGCGACCGCCAGCCAGGTCGCTCGGGAAGCATCGGCAGCAGCGCGGAGAGGGTGGGGCCGGCGTCCCCGACCAGCGCGACGTCGACCGCCTGCTTGGTCCCGATGTTGCGGCCCGTGATGTCGACCTGGACGGTGCGCGCCTGGCCGGGCGGTGGGTAGAACTCGGTCCACGGGTCGTTGCTCCCGACGATCAGCAGGGTGTCGCAGCCCGCCATGAGGTCCGCCGAGGCGGTCGTGCCCAGATGGCCCATGACGCCGCAGTGGTAGGGCAGCGACTCGTCCAGCACGGGCTTGCCGAGGAGCGAGGTGGTGAGGCCGGCCCCGAGGCGCTCGACGACGGCCCGGACCTCGTCGGGCGCTCGGGCCGCGCCCTGGCCGACCAGCACGGCGACCCGTTCGCCGGCCGTCAGGAGTTCGGCGGCCCGGCGAAGGTCGTCGTCGAGAGGGACCGCGCGCGAGCCGGTGTACTCGGTGGACGAGTGGACGATCCCGTGGGAGTGCTGCTCACCCTGGGGCAGGTCCGCCTTCTGCACGTCGTGCGGCACGATGACGCAGACCGGGCTCGAGGTGGCCATCGCCGTGCGGAACGCGTCGTCGATGACGTGCTGCACCTGCAGGGGGGACACGACCGTCTGCACGTACTGCGCGCACACGTCCTTGAACAGCGTCGGCAGGTCGACCTCCTGGAGGTAGCCGGCACCGAGTGCGGTGGTGACGACCTGTCCGACGATCGCCACCACGGGCTTGCGGTCGAGCTTCGCGTCGTAGAGGCCGTTCAGCAGGTGGATGGCGCCGGGGCCCTGGGTCGCGAGGCACACGCCGACACCGCCCGAGTACTTGGCGTGGCCGGTCGCCATGAACGCCGCCATCTCCTCGTGCCGCGCGGTGACGAGCTCGATGTCGCCCTGCCGCCGGTGCAGGGCGGCCAGGATCGGGTCGATGCCGTCCCCGGCGAAGCCGAAGATGCGTTCGACGCCCCAGTCCACGAGTCGTCCGACAAGCCCGTCGGCCACCGTTGCCGCACTCGTCTCTGAGGCCATGAACATTCACGCTAGGGCCGCTGCCGATGGCTCGCACGTGGCTCAGGTGCGCCGTCGTGGTCGACGACGACGGTGCGTGCTGCGTCGTCGTCGCCCTGCTCCATCTGGGCGGCCATCGCGAGCAGGAAGTCGCGCACCGCGGGCTTGCAGTGGGCGGGGACGGCCCTGGCGGCCTCGAGCATGCGCTCGTGCATGCGCGTGAGGCGCTCGCGGACCTCGGCGTGTGCCTTGGGCGACGCGAGCACGACGACGGAGCGCCGGTCGTTGGCATGCGGCTGGCGCTCGAGATGTCCGGACGCACACAGGCGGTCGAGGAGCTTGGTCGTCGACGCGGTCGAGATCCCCAGGGATGTGGCGAGCGACCTCGGGGTCGCGGGCTCTTCGCCCCACTCGCGCGCGATGACGTGCTGCAACGCGCGCAGGTCCGTGAGGTTCATGTCCATGTCCCGGCTCACCCGGAGGCGCATCGCCTCGTCAGCCCGGCGAAAGGCGCGGAGCGCCTCGAGGAGACGACGAGGTTCCGGGTCCTCGTCGTCGGCGTACCAGTACGAGACCGCATTTGCCCCGAGATCCATGGTTGACATCCTAGCCGCTCTCCTGGCTAGTATCTTGCTAGGCTAGCGAAGACCGGAAACGGAGAAACCCATGGACTCATCCACCCACGCGGAACGGCCGCCGTTCGTCGAGACCGCCGTCGCGCGCGCCCTCCAGCCCGGACGTCTAGGACAGTCGCCCGTGTGGGATGTGCTGCGGTCAACGGCCCAGGGCGGGAGCCGCCTCCGCCCGCGCGTCCTGCTTGCCGCGTACGACGACCTGGGGGGCCCGAGCCCGCGCGAGGTGCGGGCCGTGGCCGAGCGGGTCGCGGGCGCCATCGAGCTCCTGCACACCGCGTTCCTGGCCCACGACGACGTCATCGACGACGACCACATCCGCCACGGACGGCCCAATGTCGCGGGCACGTACGCCGCGACCGCACTCCGTGCCGGCACCTCTGCCAAGGACGCGCACGCCTACGGAGCAGCCGCCGGCATCCTGGCCGGTGACCTCGCCCTTGCCACCGCGTTCCGCGAGGTGGCTCTGTGCGGCGCCCACGCCTCGGTGACGGCCGCGCTGCTCGACCTGTTCGACAGGACGATGCACGTCACCGCGGACGGCGAGCTCTCCGACGTCTGGCTCGGCCTCGACCGGCCCGGGGACGACGCGGATCTCGCCGTCGTCCTCGCGGCGGCCGAGCGCAAGACCGCCGCGTACACGTTCGAGCTGCCGCTCAGGGCGGCCGCGCTCCTCGCCGGCAGTCAGGACCTGGAAGTCTCGCTCAGCCTGCTCGGCCGGGCCCTCGGCCTGGCGTTCCAGCTCCGTGACGACCTGGTCGGCACGTTCGGCGACCCGGCGGTCACAGGAAAGAGCGCGTCGTCGGACCTGAGGGAGGGCAAGCGCACGGCCCTGGTGATGCTCGCCCGGGGCACCCCGGCTTGGGAACGGATCGCCGGTGTGCTCGGGCGTCCGGACGCACCCAAGTGCCGCCTGCTGGCCGGATGGCCGGGCGCGCTGAGCGCCGCGCTCGTGGTGCCGTACATCGCGAGCATCGCGACCTATCGCCACCTGGCCGACGCCGACAGCGACCGGGCGCACGCTGGATGGCGGACGTTCCTGTGGCTCAACCTGCTGACCGGGTTCCTCGTCACGCAGCTGCTGATCTGGATCGCGTTGGGGAGGTGATCGTTGCCATGAAGATCGCAGTCACAGGCGTCACGGGTTACGTCGGCGGGCGGCTCGTCCCCGAGCTGCTGCGCTCGGGGCATGACGTGCGCGGTCTCGCCCGACACCCCTCACGGCTCGCGGGCCGTGACTGGGTCGGCCAGGTCGAGGTCGTCGAGTCCGACGCCGGCGACCTCGACCAGGCGCGGTCCGCGCTCGAAGGCTGCGAGGTCGCCTACTACCTGATCCACTCCCTCGGCACGGGCACCGCTTTCGAGGCGCGCGACCGCCGGACGGCGCTGACCTTCGCGCGCGCGGCGCGCGAGGCGGGCGTCGAGCGCATCGTCTACCTGGGCGGCATGTACCCGGATGTGCCGGAGGCTGAGCTCTCGCGCCACCTGTCATCACGCAAGGAGGTCGGCGAGATCCTGCTCGCCTCGGGCGTGCCGACGACGGTCCTGCAAGCCGCGGTCATCCTGGGCTCGGGCTCCGCGTCGTTCGAGATGATGCGCTACCTCACCGAGCGGCTGCCCGCGATGACCACGCCGCGGTGGGTCGACTCGCGGGTGCAGCCCATCGCGATCCGCGACGTGCTGCGCTACCTCGTCGGTTCGGCCGAGATGCCTCCGGACGTGTCACGGGCGTTCGACATCGGCGGGCCCGACGTCCTCACGTACCGCGAGATGATGCAGCGCTACGCGCACGTGGCGGGGCTGCCAAGCCGGTTCATCCTGCCCGTGCCCGTGCTCACCCCTCGGCTGTCGAGCCTGTGGGTCGGTCTCGTCACGCCTGTCCCCTCCGGCATCGCCCGCCCGCTCGTCGAGTCGCTCGCGAACGAGGTGGTCTGCCGCGACGACGACATCAAGCAGTACGTACCCGACCCGCCCGCGGGCCTCCTCGGGTTCGACGACGCGGCCGAGCTCGCGCTCCAGCGCATCCACGACGGCGAGGTGAGCACGCGGTGGTCGTCGGCCTCCGTGCCAGGTGCGCCGTCGGACCCCTTGCCGACCGATCCGGACTGGGCCGGCGGCTCGCTCTACGCGGACGAGCGCCGCCGCGTCGTCGACGCGCGGCGCGACGTGCTCTGGCAGGTCATCGAGGAGATCGGCGGTCAGGGCGGCTGGTACTCGTGGACGCTCGCCTGGCGCGTCCGCGGGCTGCTCGACCGCCTGGTGGGCGGTCCCGGCCTGCGGCGGGGGCGCCGCGACGAGCAGCGGCTGCGGGTTGACGACGCGCTCGACTTCTGGCGCGTGGAGGATGTCGAGCCCGGCAGGCGACTGCTGCTGCGCGCCGAGATGCGGCTGCCAGGCCTCGCCTGGCTCGAGCTCCGCGTCGACGAGTCCGCCGCCGAGATCACCGACGCGTCCGACGTCGGGCCGTCGCCCTATGCGGCCGACGGCCCGGGGCGCACCTTCTTCGCCCAGCGCGCCCTGTACCACCCGCGCGGGCTCACCGGGCAGCTCTACTGGTGGGCCGTCAAGCCCTTCCACGGCATCGTCTTCGGGGGCATGCAGCGCAACGTGGCGCGTGAGGCGGAGCGCCGGGCCGGCGCGTCCGCCGCCACCCCGACGGGCGAACAAGACCCAGGCGCGGTCCGCGTGCCTGCGGCCCCCACGGGCCACCACCTCGACGAGGAACGAAGGAGTCCACGACCATGAAGATTCGGCACATCCTGAGGAACGCGGCAGTGGCTGCCACGGTGGCGGCCTTGGCCGGCGCGGCCCTCGCTGCACCGGCTGCGGCCACCACGCGGACGCACCACCACACGGCGCTCGGCACAAGGAGCCTGGCGACCGTGCTCGCATCCGACGGCGACAAGTTCGACCACAACTGGTACGACTTCGACATCGTCGACCAGGCCGTCGCCGCGGTCCTGGCCGCAAAGCCCGGGAGCCCGGTCGGGTTGCTCGCCAAGGGCTCCGTCCCGTTGACCGCGTTCATCCCGAACGACCGCGCCTTCCAGCGCTTCGCGTTCGACCTCACACACCACTGGGAGCACACCGAGCGAGGGGTGCTCAACGCGATCGTCCGCGCCGCCGGCGTCAACGGGGTCGAGCAGGTGCTGCTCTACCACGTAGTCCCGGGCGCCACCATCACCGCCCGTCAGGCGCTTCACTCCGACGGCACCGTGCTGAAGACGGCGCAGGGCGAGACGTTCCGGGTTGACGTGATCAACCGCTGGCGGCCGCTCGTGCGCCTCATCGACAAGGACCGCAACGACCGCGACCCGTACCTCGTCAGGTACGCGCTCGACATCAACAAGGGCAACGTCCAGATCGCGCACGGCATCAGCGCCGTGCTGCGCCCGTTCGACCTCTGAGCCCGCACCCGAAGGACGGCCCTGGCGGTTGGCGCCAGGGCCGTCCTCCCGTGACGGCGACCTCGCGCATGCGGCCGACCGCTCGCACGTGGTCCTCGGCGCGCGCACGGTAGACGAGTGGGCCGGTCGTCGACCCCGCGATCGACGAAGGGACGGAACCGCCATGCCGTACAAGATCGGATACCTGATCGGAAGTCTCGCCACGGGCTCGATCAACCGCACGCTGTCGGAGGCGCTCATCGCTCTCGCGCCGGACGACCTCGAGTTCACCGAGATCCCGATCGGCGACCTGCCGCTCTACAGCTCGGACTACGACGCCGACTACCCACCCGAGGGGCGGGCGCTCAAGGACGCGATCAAGGCGTCCGACGGGCTGCTCATCGTCTCCCCCGAGTACAACCGGTCGATCCCCGGCGCGCTCAAGAACGCCATCGACTGGGGGTCGCGCCCGTGGGGCCAGAACTCGTTCGCCCGGAAGCCCACCGGCATCATCGGGGCATCGCCGGGAGGGATCGGCACCGCCGTGATGCAGTCGTCGATGCGCGCCGTCCTGAGCTTCCTCGACGCGCCGCAGCTCAACGCCCCGGAGGCCTACATCACGTTCAAGCCCGACGAGTTCGGCCCCGACGGTGAGGTGCGGAACGAGATCACGGCAGGCTTTCTGCGGCACTACATGGAGGAGTACTTCGCGTTCGTGCAGCGCGTCCTCGACGCGAACGGCGCCGGCCACATCGGGGACGAGGACGCCGAGACCGCGCACTGAGCCGGCTACGACGCTGCCTGGCGGCGCATCACCGCGAACCCCGGCTCGTGCAGGGTCACGGTGGTCGTCGCGTCCGGCGCCGGCTGCACGTCCACGGGCGCCCACGCGAGAAGCACCTCGCGGCCCTCGCCGTCGAGCGGCACGACCGCGCCGTCGTCCGACCAGCACACGACGACGTCGGTCGCACCGGCCGTACCCCCACGCGTCATGACCAGCCAGCCGTCGCCCGTGCGCACCCGCGTGGCGCGGCGGTCCCCGGACGCCACCTCGGGCAGCGCGTGCCGCAGACGCACGAGCTCGCGGTAGGTCTGAAGCAGCCTTCCGTGTGGCGCGCCCTCGAGCTCGGCCCAGTCGAGCCGCGATCGGGCGAAGGTCTCGGGCGACTGCGGGTCCGGCACCTCGATCTCCCGGCCGTAGACCTCGGTCCACCGGTGCGCAGCGAGCTCGGCCGCGCGGCCCTCCCGCACGGCCTCGGCGAGCTCGGGCTCGCCGTGGTCGGTGAAGTACTGGAACGGGGTCGAGGCGCCCCACTCCTCGCCCATGAACAGCAGCGGCGTGCCGGGCCCGAGGAGCACGACGGCAGCGCTGACGGCGAGCCTGCCGCCCGGCAGCACCCGCGACGGCCGGTCGCCCAGCGCACGGTTGCCCACCTGGTCGTGGTTCTGCGAGCAGACGACAAAGCGACGCCCGTCGACGTCGTCAGGCACGGGGGCGCCCCAGTCGCGGCCACGGAAGGTCGACCAGCCGCCGTCGTGCACGAACACGCGCGAGAGCGCCTTGGCGAGCGTCTCGGGGGACCCGAAGTCCACGTAGTAGCCCTGGCGCTCGCCGGTGAGCAGCGCGTACAGGGCGTGGTGCAGGTCGTCCGACCACTGTGCCGTCATGCCCAGGCCCGGCCGGCCGTCGAGCGCCTGCCCCGTCGGCGTGACCATGCGCGCGTCGTTGAGGTCCGACTCGGCGACGAGCGACAGCGGCCGCCCCAGCTCGCGCTCGAGCGCGGCAACCGCGTCGGCCAGCTCAGCGAGCACGTGCCGCGGGGAGTCGTCGACGAGCGCGTGCACGGCGTCGAGCCGCAGCGCGTCGACGTGGAAGTCGCGCAGCCAGCGCAGCGCCTTCTCGACGACGAACGCCCGCACGGGCCCGGCGTCGTCGCCGTCGAGGTTGACCGCGTCGCCCCACGGCGTGCTGTGCCGGTCGGTGAAGTACGGCCCGAACTGGCCGAGGTAGTTCCCGGACGGGCCCAGGTGGTTGTCGACGACGTCGAGGCAGACCGCGAGGCCGCGTGCGTGCGCGGCGTCGACGAACCGCTGCAGCGCGGCCGGCCCGCCGTACGGGTCGTGCACCGCCCACAGGGCGACGCCGTCGTAGCCCCAGCCGTGCCGGCCGTTGAACGCCGCGACCGGCATGAGCTCGACGACGTCGACGCCGAGCCCCACCAGGTGGTCGAGGCGCTCGGTCGCGGCGTCGAGCGTGCCCTCGGGCGTGAACGTGCCGACGTGCAGCTCGTAGAAGACCGCCCCCAGCACCGAGCGCCCCGGCCACGCGTCGTCGGCCCACGTGTGGAGGCCCGCGTCGAACGTCCGCGAGAGCCCGTGCACGCCGGCCGGCTGCCACGGGCTGCGCGGATCGGGCAGGGGTGGGCCGTCGTCGAGCGAGAAGGCGTAGTCCGTGCCGGGCTCCAGCTCCTGCCGCGAGCGCCACCAGCCGTCGTCCTCGGGTGCCATGGGAAGCCGGTCGACGACGTCGGGGCCGAAGGTGAGCACGAGCGTCACCGTGCGGGCGCGCGGGGCCCAGACGCGCACGGGCGCCGGCGAGCCCGGAAAGGGGCGCAGGTCAGGCATCGTCGTCCGCCACGAGCAGCGCCACCGGCCAGGCGCCCAGCAGGTCGCCGAGCTGCGCGGGCCCGCCGTCGTGCGTGCGCCCGGTGAGGGCGCCGTGCCAGCGGCCTTCGGGCAGCACGATCGTGGCCTCGGCGAGCGCACGCGCGGCCGGTCCCGCGTCGGCCAGGCGCGTGGCGACCACGGCGGCGCGCGGGACGCCGTTGGCGGTCCGCGTGAACGCGATCGCGTGCCCGCTCGTGCTGGGCAGGGGCTCGTAGCCGGCGACCTCGCCGACGAAGGCCTCGGCGTGCTCCCGCCGGGTCCGCAGCGCGGCGGCGACCACGGCGAGCTTCTCGTCGTCGAGGTCCGACGGCGTCCGGCCACCGTCGAGCCGCGCGAGCCGGGACGCGAGCGCGCCCAGGTCGACCGGGCGGCGGTTGTCGGGGTCGACGAGCGACGTCCCGGTGACCTCGCTGCCCTGGTAGACGTCGGCGACGCCGGGCAGCATGAGCTGGAGCAGCTTGGTCGCGAGCACCGACCGCCGCACCGTCGGTGCGACGCTCGCGACCCAGGTGTCGAAGGCGGCGACCACCTCGGGGTCGGTGAGCAGCGCGGCGGCGTACTGGGTCATCGCCTGCTCCCGGTCGGCGTCGGGAGCGGTCCACATGGTCCACTCCTTCTGCTCGCGCGACGCCTTGAGGAGGTACTCGGTAAGCCGCTCGGCCTCGATCGGGCCGTCCGCGGTCCACGTCCCCGCGAGCGTCTGCCACAGCAGGTTCTCGGTCCGGCCGTCGAGGTCCGCAGGCCGGAGCTCGGCCGTCTCCGTGCGCAGCCGGCGGACGAGCGCGACCCACGCGTCGGAGTGCGCGGCGATGGCGCCGATCCGCGCGCGCACGTCCTCGCCGCGCTTGGAGTCGTGGGTGGACCCGGCGGTCATGGTCCCGGGCCACGCGGCCGCGGTCCGGCGCGCGAAGGCGTGCAGCTCGTCGGGGTCGACGCCGAAGCGCTCCGGTGCACCGCCGACGTCGCACAGGCTGACCAGGTGCGTCCACCGGTAGAACGCCGTGTCCTCGACGCCCTTGGCCATGACGGCGCCGCACACCTGCGGGAAGCGGACCATGAGCTCGGCCCGGCGCTCCTCGAACGTGCGCCCGGCGCTCCCCACCTCCTTCCCGAGCAGCAGGTCGACGACGACGTCGAGCGTGTCGTGCCGGTCGGGGTCGAGCCGGCCCCGCGCGACGTCGGCCGCCCGGTGGAGCACCCGCGCGGCCGCGGGCGGCGCGGGCTCGCCCGGCACGACGTAGGCGCGGTAGCGGTCGAACGCCACGACGAGCTCGACGACGCAGTCGCCGAGCGAGCGGAACGTGTGATCGCGCAGGCGCACGTCGTCGTGACAGATCGCCGCGAGCAGCGACGTCACCCGGTGGACCTCCGCGTACAGCGAGGTCTCGACGATCTGGCGCTTGGCCTGCTCGATGACGGCAGGCAGGTCCGCGTGCCCGCCCGTGACCTCCCCCATGAGCGCCGCGAGCGGCACCGCGCCGGCGGGGTCCACCTGCAGCGCGTGCAGGCGCCACGCCGCGTCGTAGCCGGTGGTGCCGGCCACGGGCCAGTCGTCGGGCAGCTCCTCGTCGCCCTCGAGGATCTTCTCGGCCACGACCCACGCGCCGCCCGTGGCGTCACGAAGCCGGCGCAGGTAGCCGCGCGGGTCGGCGAGCCCGTCGGGATGGTCGATGCGGAAACCGTCGACCACGCCGGCGTCGTAGAGCTCGAACAGCAGCGCATGGGTCGCGTCGAGCACCTCGGGCACCTCGACCCGGATGCCGGCCAGCGTGCCGATGTCGAAGAACCGGCGGTAGTTGAGCTCCTCGTCGGCCACGCGCCAGTAGGCGAGGCGGTAGTGCTGCCGCCCGACCAGCTCCGCGAGCGGCAGGTTCTCCGTCTCGGGGCGGACCGGGAAGACGTGGTCGTAGTAGCGCAGCACCGCCTGCTCGCCCGCGTCCGGCTCCGTGGGCACCACCATGCGCTCCACCGACAGCTCGCCCGCGGCCAGCACGTCACCGATGCGCGAGCCCAGCACCGGCATGAGCAGGATGCCCGACTGTCCGTCGCCGAGGTCGACGTCGAACCAGCGCGCGTACGGCGACTCGGGGCCGTGCTTGAGCACCGACCACATCTGCCGGTTGTGCCATGCGGGGGTCGGCACGGCCATGTGGTTGGGCACCACGTCGACCACGATGCCCATGCCGCGCGCGTGCGCTGCCGTGGCGAGCGACTCGAGCCCGGCACGCCCGCCGATGACGTCGCTCACGCGCGAGTGGTCGACGACGTCGTAGCCGTGCGTCGACCCGGGCGCCGCCCGCAGCACCGGCGAGAGGTACAGGTCGGTGACGCCCAGAGCCTCGAGGTAGCCCAGCGACTTCTCGACGTCGGCGAAGCTCAGGTCCGGCCCGAGCTGGACTCGGTAGGTGCTGACGGGCAGCCGCCGTCCAGGCGCGGGCAGGTGGCTGTGCATGGCACCCAGGCTCACACGGGGCGCGCGTCCCCGCAGGCCGGCGCCGTTCATCGGCCGGCGCCGGGTCGGTCGGGTGTCACGCCTCTGGGATCACCATCGCGAACCGGTCGGGCCTGGGCACGTCGGGGTCCGGCCCGCTGCGCACGCCGGTGTCGAGCGCGTCGATCCGGGCCAGCTCGTCGTCGGTGAGCGTGAAGCCGAAGACGTCGAAGTTCTCGGCGATGCGCCTCGGGTTCGTGGACTTCGGGATCGCCGAGCGCCCCTGCTGGAGGTGCCAGCGGAGCATGACCTGCGCCGCGGTCTTCGCGTGCTCCCCCGCGATCTGGCGCAGCGTCGGGTCCTGCATGACGCTCCGCCGGTCCTCGCCCCACCCCGGGTAGAAGGTGATGCCGCCGATCGGCGACCACGCCTGCGTGAGGACCCCGTGCTCGGCGTTCGCCGCCTGCACTGCCGGCTGCGTGAAGTAGGGGTGCAGCTCGACCTGGTTGACGGCGGGGACGACCTGCGTCCCGTCGAGCAGCTCGGCCAGGTGGTGCGGCATGAAGTTGCTGACGCCGATCGCGCGCACCTTGCCGTCTCGCAGCAGGGTCTCGAGCCCTTGGTACGCGGCGATCGTCTTCTCGAACCGGTCGGTGGCGGGCTGGTGCAGGATCAGCAGGTCCAGCTGCTCGACGCCGAGCTTGCTCGTCGCCTTGTCGAACGCGTGCAGCGTCTCGTCGTAGCCGTAGTCGCTCACCCAGACCTTCGTCTCGATGAAGACCTGGTCGCGCCCCACGCCGGCCCGCCGGATCCCTTCGCCCACCTCGCGTTCGTTGTGGTACGCCGCCGCCGTGTCGATGAGGCGGTAGCCGATTGCGAGCGCCTCCGCGACGGCGGCAGCAGTTTCCTCGGGCGGGCTCTGGAAGACGCCGAGGCCCAGTGCCGGCATCGTGACGCCGTTGTTCAGGGTCAGGGTCGGGACGTTCATCCGTGCACCTCCGGGCGTGCTGCCGCGTGCTCTTCGCTGGTGGCGTGCTCACCCGTCCTACCATGGGCCGGTGGCTGACACCCGCCCCGCCGTCGTGGTGCCGTGATCGCCGGCCGCGGTGCGGGGCGCGGCCGGCGCGCCGCTGCCGCCTGCCGGGATCGTCGACGTCGTGGCCGAGCACGACCTGTTCGGGACGGCCGCCTCCCCCGACGTGGCCGGCGGCGCCAACCTCACGGCCATGCCGAGCCTGCACGTGGGGTGGTCGGCCCTCGCCGCCTATGCGGCCTGGCTGGCCCTGCGCCGTGGGCGCCCGCGGCTGGCGCTACTGGTGTGGCTGTTCCCGCTGCTCATGGTCGGCGTCGTGATCACCACCGGTAACCACTTCGTGCTCGACGTCGTCGGGAGCGCCCTGCTGCTCCTGGCGTCGATAGGCGCGGCCGCGGCGGTCGAAGCGGCCGGCCGGCGCCTGCGGCCCGAACGGTGACGACCCGCCCCGGCGAGCCTTGCGGCTGCTCGCCGGAGCGGGTCGCGTCAGAGATGACGCTCGCACCGGTGGGTGCCGACACGGTCTCCCCCCGGTAGGTGAGCTCGCTGTCGTACGGGACGCCGTCGTCGGAGGCGGTGGCCGTCAGGTGCGTGGACAGGTTGCCAGGCGACGCTCCGGGACCTTGGGCCCTAGGCACGTGCGCGCCTCAGATGGTGCGCTGGAGCGGTGACGCGGCTGACCGACGTCCTGACGCTGCGCGGCCCCCGCTACGCCTTCCGCCGCTGGATGTACCGGGGCGGGAGCCCGAACCGGCTCGCGCGTGCGCTGCTGCGCGTCGACGTCGGCGCGGGGTCGCGCGGCGTGGGCGTCGACCGGCTCGTCGTACTCGAGGTCCGCGGGCGGACGTCGGGAAGGACCATCCAGGTCCCGCTCGTGCTCGCCACGCTCGGCCGCGAGCGCTACCTCGTCTCGATGCTCGGCCCCGACGCGGGCTGTCGACCGATACCCGGTGTTCCGGGTCGTCGACGCCTCCGCGACCTGAGCCGCGTCAGGCGCACGGCCGGTTGCCGGCCCACCAACCGACGCTCAGGCGGACGACGACGCCGGTGCGCGGGCCGCCAGGCGCGGCGCCCCGATCCTCGTGTCCACGCCGGAGGAGTAGTGGACCAGAGGTCTGCTCGCGGGCTCCGGAAGCCCGGCCGCATGAAACATGTCGGTGTGGAGGTGGCCCAAGCGAGCTTCGTGCAGGGGCCACGGCGGGTGCTCAATCGGAATGCGCCACAGCAGTCCCGCATGTCGCGTGAAGGCGGACCATCGGCCGGTCAGCGACGCCACGAGGGGGTCAGCATCGACACGCGTTCCGGCAGTGACGACGACCCGCGCACCAGCGGCGCTGTACGTCGTCGTGCTGCCACGTGTGCTCAAGGTGCCGGGGACGTGCACGTACGGCAGGCCGAGCCCGGCGCGAAAGGCGGCGGTCACGAGCCGGCGGGCGCAGTGCACCCGGAGGAACAGGACGCCGTCGCGCCGACCGTCCGTGACGTACGTGCGCAGGTTGACCTCGGCGAACGTGGACCAGCGCGGCACCGGCGGAAACCCGGGGACCCGCAACCCGCTGAGGACGAAGGGGGTGAACCCCACCCAGGCGGCGCCGTCGAGCTGCTGAAGCTCGAGCCCTGCCGGGACGAAGGGCTCCAGCGCTCGCACCGGGTAGCGCCAGTGCACGAACGTGATGCGCTCCCAGCGCTGCAGGCTCAGCGCGGGGCGCACGCGTTCGTCCGGGAGGCAGCCGCTCATGCCGCCAGCGTGCGCACGCTTCAGGACTCTCGCCTCCGCGGCACGCTCCCCGCGGCTCCCTCTGAGCGCAGTAGGGCAACGCGCCGCTGGGGGCATGGCCCGAAGCCATACCCCCAGCGGCGCGACCAGCCCGTCAGCGGTTCAGGACCACCTTGAGCGCCTTGGTGTCGGCGGCGTGACCGAACGTCTCATAGGCCTCGTCGATCTGGTCGAGGCCGAACGTGTGGGTCGCGAACGCGCCCGCCGGCAACTTGTGGTGCGCCACGAGGCGCAGCAGCATCGGCGTCGTCGACGTGCTCACCAGTCCGGTGGTCAAGGGTGACGTCCTTGATCCACAGGTCCTGGAGCTCCAGCTCCACCGGGTGGCCGTGCACGCCGATGTTGGCGACGTGCCCGCCCGGGCGCACGATCTTCGTGCACATCGTGAACGTGTCCGGGATCCCGACGGCCTCGATCGCGACGTCGACCCCCAGGCCGTCGGTCATGGCCATGACCTGGTCGTACCAGTCCGGGTCGCCGGCATTGACGGCGTCGGTGGCACCGAATCGCAGCGCCTGGTCCAGGCGGTTGGCGTCGAGGTCGATCGCGATGATGCTGCTCGGGCCGTCGAGCATCGACGTCATGACGGCCGCCAGGCCCACCGGGCCGGCACCGACGACGGCGACCACGTCGCCGGGTGTGACGTGACCGTTGCGTACGCCGATCTCGAACCCCGTCGGCAGGATGTCGGAGAGCATGACGGCCGACTGGTCGTCGACACCTTCCGGAACCTTGTGCAGCGAGCTGTCGGCGAACGGGATGCGGACCTGCTCGGCCTGCGTGCCGTCGATGAGATGCCCCAGGATCCAGCCGATCCCGGACGCACCCTCGTCGGCGAGGCAGTGCGAGTACAGGCCGCGACGGCAGTACGCGCACGCTCCGCACGCCGTGATGCTCGAGATGATGACGTGGTCGCCGACGGCGACGCTCTGCACGCCTCACCCGATCGCGGTGACCGTGCCCACGCCCTCGTGGCCGAGGATCCGGCCGTCCTGCACGGCCGGGACGTCGCCCTTGAGGATGTGCAGGTCGGTGCCACAGATCGTCGTCGTGTCGATCCGCACGATGGCGTCGGTGGGCCGCTGGATCTGCGGGTCCGGCACCTCCTCCCACACCTTGGCACCTGGGCCGTGGTACACGAGCGCTTTCATGGTCGAGCCTCCTGAGCTCACGTGCCCACACCGGCGAGGGCACCTCGAGATCCACGCCACCACTGCTCGGCGGGTCGGCATAGGGCGCAAGGTCACCCGGTCGCGGTCTTCGGTCCTGGGCCGGTCGGTACACGGACCTCACGACAGCACGGCGGCGCCCGCGAACCGGCCGTCCCGCAGGTCCGCGAGAGCGCGGTCGGCCTCGTCGAGCCCATACCGCACGGCGTGCACCCGGACCCCGATGCGCGCGGCCTCGGCCAGGAACTCGCGCCCGTCCTGGCGCGTGTTGGCTTCGACGGTCCGCAGCGTGCGCTCGTGGAACAGGTGGCGCTGGTAGCTGAGCGGCGGGATGTCGGTGAGGTGGATGCCGGCGACGGCGAGCGTCCCGCTAGGGCGCAATGCCCCGAGCGCGACGGGCACGAGGTCGCCGACCGGTGCGAACAGGATCGCCGAGTTCAGAGGCTCGGGCGGCGCGTCGTACGCGTCCGACGCCGACGCGCAGCCGAGCTCGAGCGCGAGCCGCCGCGCATCGTCGCCGCGCGTGAGCACGTGCACGCGCGCTCCGGCTGCGAGCGCCAGCTGGGCGGTCAGGTGGGCCGACCCGCCGAACCCGTACAGCCCCAGCACGCCGCCGGGCGGAAGCTCGGCGCGGCGCAGAGCCCGGTACCCGATGATGCCCGCGCACAGCAGCGGCGCGTCCGTCGCCGGGTCGAGGCCCGACGGCCAGGGATAGGCGTAGTCCGCCGGGACGGTCGCGTACTCGGCGTAACCGCCGTCGGCGTCCCAGCCGGTGTATCGCGAGTCGCGGCACAGGTTCTCGCGGCCTGCGCGGCAGTCGGCGCACGTGCCGCAGGTATGGCGCAGCCAGGCGATGCCGGCCATGTCGCCCATGGCCCACCCGGCGACGGCCGACCCGATCGCGACGACCTCGCCCACCGCCTCGTGCCCGGGGACCACCGACGACCGGTGCGGCGGCAGGTCGCCGTCGAGGACGTGCAGGTCGGTGCGGCACACACCGCAGGCTCGCACGCACACGAGCAGGTCGTCCGGGGCCGGCTGCGGCACCGGCAGCTCTGCTCGCCGCAGCTCCCCGGGTGACGTCACCTGCCACGCGAGCATCGCGCCTCCTCGGTCGCCTCGGGCGGGCGCCCGCCTCCCATCGTCCCCTCGCCGATCCCACGCCTGCACCCGCGACCGCGCGCGCCCACCGCGCACCGGATCAGACGGTCGTGGGCACCGGTGCCGCCGCCTCGACCTCTGCGGGCGCGTCCGCCACCGCCCGCGCCAGCGCGCCGCGGGTGCGGCGCCAGGTCCGCACCCCGGGGCCCATCGCCCGCAGGGCCCATGCGATCGCGATGACGTCGACGGCCTCCTGCAGCCACGCCCCGACGACGGCGGGGAGCACGCCCGTGGTCGCGACGAGCATGAGTGCGACGCTGACGGCGATGCCGAGCCAGATGCTCTGCAGCGCGACGTTCACGGTGTGCCGCCCGATCTCGAGCGCTTCGGCCACGCGCCCGATCTCGTCGGGCAGGATCACGATGTCGGCCGACTCGGTCGCGGCCGTGGAGCCTCGCGCGGCCATCGCGATGCCGACGTCGGCGGCGGCGAGCACGGGAGCGTCGTTGACGCCGTCGCCCACCATGACCACCGGCCGGTCGGCGACGTCGCGCACGGCGGCGACCTTGTCCGCGGGCAGGCAGCCCGCCCGCACGTCGTCGATGCCGACCTGGTCTGCGATGTGCCGGGCCGTGGCCTCCTCGTCGCCGGTCAGCATCAGGACGCGCCCGATTCCGTGCGACCGCAGCCGTGCGACGGTGGACGCCGCATCGGGGCGCAGCTCGTCACGCAGCACGACGCAGCCGGCGTAGGCGCCGTCGGCGGCCACGTGCACGGCCAGCTCGCCGGGCGAGAGCTCGGGCTCGGGCACGTGGACGCCTGTGCGCTCGGCGACGAAAGCCCGCTTCCCGACGGCGACGCGGACGCCGTCGACCGTCGCGGTCACGCCGCCACCGGTGATCTCCGCGACGTCCTGGGGCACCGGCAACGCGAGGCCACGGGCCGTCGCACCGCTCACGATGGCGCCGGCGAGCACGTGTGCCGACGCCTGCTCGGCGCTGGCGGCCAGCCGCAGCAGCGTGTCCCTGTCGAAGCACGCAGCCGTGCGCACGTCCGTCAGCGCGGGCGTGCCGCGCGTGAGGGTGCCCGTCTTGTCGAACGCGAAGGTCGCCGCGCGGTGCAGCTTCTCGAGCGTGGCGCTGGACCGGACGATCGCGCCGCGGCGCGCCGACCGGCTCATGCCGGCCATGAACGCCACCGGGGCACCGATGATCAGCGGGCAGGGCGTGGCGACGACGAGCACCTGGGCGAACCGGACCGGGTCGCCCGAGACCCACCACGCGACCCCCGCGATCGCGAGCGCGACGGCAGTGAACGGGAGCGCATACCTGTCGGCCAAGCGCACCATGGGCGCGCGGCTTGCGGAGGCCTCCTCGACGAGCGCGACGATGCGCTGGTACTGGCTGTCCGCGGCGCGCTCGGCGACCCCGATCGTGACCGCCCCGGCGCCGTTGATCGCGCCCGAGTAGACGGTGTCGCCGGCGACGCGCTCCTGCGGCAGCGACTCCCCCGTCAGGGACGAGTCGTCGAACACGCCGGCCGGAGAGACGAGCACGCCGTCGAACGGCACGATCTCGTGCGCCCGCACCAGCACCTGCTCGCCCACCTCGACCTCGTCGACGTCGACGTCGTGCACCGTCCCGTCGGACTCGAGGCGGTGCGCGGTGCGCGGCGCGTTCGACACCAACGCGGTCAGGTCCTTGCGGGCGCGCCCGGCCGCGTACACCTCGAGCGCCTCGCCGCCGGTCAGCATGAGCACGATGACGATCGCTGCCCACGACTCACCGACCGCGACGGTCGACCCGATGGCGGTCACCGCAAGGATGTCGACGCCGAACGTGCCCGACCGCAGCTCGCGCACCATCGCGATCGCGGACCGCAGCGCCATCGCCCCGGCGTAGACGCCCAGGAGCCAGGGCACGGCGACCGGCCAGACGGCGGCGAGCACCCCCGCGGTGGCGATGACGGCGAGGGTCGCGGTGAGAAACGGAAAGCTGCGCGCAGCGGAAACCATCCGGGACATACTTCATGGTCACCAAGCAAATGAAATCCTTCAAGCAAGCGCAGGCTTGCCAAAGCCCATTCAACGGTGCTGCAAGAAAGGCAAGCCTCGCCAAACTCGCGCCCTCGGATTGTGAAGAGCAGGTGAGCAACCACGCGATACTTACGCGGAAACCTGCATTCTTGGCGTCGCATTGGTGGCGCCCCGACACGATGACGGCATGACATCGACCCTGATGAGCCGATCGACGCCCCGCCGTCCGGCGACGCGGAAACGGTCAGGCAGCGCCTGGGGCCCCGCATCCGCCGCGGTGATCTGGGGAACGAGCGTCATTGTCGCGGCCCTGTGGCTGCGCGGTGGCGGTATCCAGGCGTTGTTCGCGGGCGGCGGTGACGCGCTGACGACGCTCGGCCGTGCGACCGGCCTGGCGGCGTCGAACCTGCTCCTCTACCAGGTGCTGCTGATGGCCCGCGTACCGGTCTTCGAGCGCGGCCTGGGTCGCGACAAGATCACGCGCTGGCACCGGCTGACCGGCTTCTGGTCGTTCTGGCTGATGCTCGCGCACATCGCCCTCGTGGTGCTCGGCTATGCCGCGACCGGGAACGCCGGCTGGTGGGCACAGACGTGGGACTTCGTCGTCTCCTACCCCGGGATGCTGCTGGCGACCGCCGGCACGACGGCGCTCGTAGCCGTCGTCGTGCTCTCGATCCGGGCTGCACGCCGCAGGCTGCGGTACGAGTCGTGGCACCTGCTGCACCTCTACGCCTACGTCGGCGTGGGCCTCGCCCTGCCGCACCAGCTGTGGACGGGCGCCGACTTCCTGTCGTCCCCGCTCGCCACGGTCTACTGGTGGACCCTGTGGGCGCTGGCCGCCGGGTCGGTCGTCGTCTTCCGCGTCGCCGTGCCCCTGGCGCGCTCGGCATGGCACGGGCTGCACGTGGAGGCCGTGGTGCCCGACGGCGACCGCGGCATCACCGTGCACCTGCGCGGACGCCACCTGCACCTTCTGGGCGCGGTGGCCGGGCAGTTCTTCGTCTTCCGGTTCCTCGACGGCCCCGGCTGGACCCGGGCCCACCCGTTCTCGCTCGCGCAAGCGCCCCGGCGCGACCGCTACGCCATCGCTGCCCGCATCGTTGGCGACGGCACCGAACGGATGGCGCAGATGCGACCCGGCACGCGTGTGCTGGTCGAGGGTCCCTACGGGCGCATGACCGGCGCAGAGCGCACCGGCCGCAAGCTGCTCATGCTCGGCGCCGGCGCGGGAGTCGCGCCGCTCGTCGCGCTGCTGCAGGAGCAGCCGTGGCGCCGCGGCGAGGCGACGATCATCACTCGCGACCACGCCCCGCAGGACGCGCTCCTGACGGACGCGCTCGAGGACCTCGTCACGCGGCGATCGCTACGGTGGTACCGCCTCGACGGCGCGCGTGCGTCACGAGGCCCGTCGTGGCTTCCCACGCAGTACTCCACCTGGGCCGGCCAGGACATCCTGCGCGAGATGGCCGGCCCGCTGCACGCCTATGACGTATACCTGTGTGGCCCGGACCCCTGGATGGCCGCCGTCCGCAAGGACCTGGATGCCGCCGGTGTCCGGGCATCCCGCATCCACGCCGAGTCGTTCTCGAACTGAGGAGCCGCATCGTGAAGAGGATCGCCACCTGGGTGTTCGCGACCGTCGGCGGCATCGTGCTGCTGTTCAGCTACAAGACCTCGACCGAGGTCGTCTCCGCGACCAGCCTCCCGCCCACGCCGACCGCTCAGGCGGGCAACGCGCAGACGACTCCCCCACCGGCGCAGGGCTCGCCATCGCCCACCCCGACCCAGCAGAAGTCGCCTGCCGGCACCCCGGCCCAGCCGGCGCCTGTCAACACCCCGGCGCAGCCGGCGTCGGGCCTCAAGGACGGCACCTATACGGGTACCCGCCAGGACACCCCGTACGGTCCCGTGCGGGTCAGCGTCACCATCTCGGGCGGGAAGGTCACCGCGGCGACCGCCACGGACTACCCGAACACCTCGCGCCGCGACCTGGCCATCAACAACTATGCGATCCCGCAGCTCCAGAGCGAGTCTGCCGGCACCACGAACGGCCAGATCGACATGGTCTCCGGTGCGACGTACACCAGCAACGGCTACATCGGCTCGCTGCAGGACGCGATCGACCAGGCGCGCTGAGGCTCACCGCGCCAGGGGCAGCCGCAGCACGAACGTCGTCCCGTCGCTCGACGTCGAGGCGACGTCGACGCTCCCGCCGACGCGCTGGGCGACGTCGCGCACCAGCGACAGCCCGAGCCCGAAGCCGCGCCGCCGACCCGTCTCGGGTCCGTGCGAGAACCGCTCGAAGACCTGCTCGACGGCGATCCCGCGGATGCCTGGGCCCTCGTCGGCGACCTGGACCACCGCCTCCTCGCCGTCGACCTCGACGTCGACCGTGACGGCCGACCCGCGGGGCGCGTGCTGGAGCGCGTTGTCGACCAGCGCGACGACGCACCGCGACAGCGGCACCTCGGGCACCGCCGCGAACGGCGTGACCGCGGGGGCGTGCAGGTGCACGAGCACTCCTGCGGCGTCGGCGAGCGGGGCCAGCGACGCCACCGCAGCCTCGACGACCTCGACGACAGGGGTCGCCGCGGGCTCGGGGCGTTCGGTCTGCTCGGCGGCGAGCAGCAGGTCCCCGAGGACGGCGCTCATGGCCTGGGCGTCCGCACGCAGCCGCGCGGCCACGTCGTCAGCCGGCTCGCCACGCTCGAGCCGGCGCTGGAGCACCTGGATGCGGCTGTCGAGCACGGTCAGCGGGGTGCGCAGCTCGTGGCTCGCGTCGGCGACGAAGTTGCGCTGCACCCGCAGAGCCTCAGCCAGCGGCGCGACCGCGCGCCGCGCCGCGAACCAGCCGACCACCCCGAGCGCGACCACGCCCAGGACCGCCGTGACGATGACCAGCACGATGATCCGGTCGCGGTCCACGACCCACTGCGCCTCCACGGGCTGACCCGGCGGAGGCGGCTGCGCGCCGGAGGCCTCGCCGCGCTCGTGGCGGGAGCTGAGGGCGACGGCCCCCAGCAGGGCCAGCGTGCCGACCGTCGTCGCGAGCGCGGACGCCGCCGCGACGTACATGCCCACCGAGACCGTGGTGCGGCGCACGCGCTCCTCGTCGCGCGTCGCGGGGCGGGCCCGCGTCACAGGGGCGCCCCTGCTCGGTAGCCGTGCCCCCGCACGGTCTCGATGACGTCGCGGTCCGTCTTGCGGCGCACGTAGTGCACGTACGCGTCGACCGTCCCGGGCTTGTCGTCCGGACCGAACGCGGTGGTGAGCAGCTCCTCGCGCGAGAACACGTGGTCGGGACTGGTGGACAGGAGCTCGACCAGCGCCGACTCGGTCGCGGTGAGCAGCACGCGCCCGCCCATCGGCGAGTACATCGTCCGGTCGTGAGGGGTGAACTCCCAGTCGCCCAGCCGTCGCCGGTCGCCGTCGGCCGCGAAGCCGCGACGCAGCGCGCGCAGGCGGGCCGTCAGCTCGCCGAAGTCGAACGGCTTGACCAGGTAGTCGTTGGCGCCGCCGTCGAGACCCGAGATGCGGTCCTCGACCGTGCCCAGCGCCGTGAGCATGAGCACCGGCGTGCGAATCCGCGCCCGTCGCAGCGCCTTGACGAGGCCGACGCCGTCCATCCCGGGCAGCCGCCGGTCCACGACGACGACCTCGTAGTGGCGGCGAAGGGCAAAGCGCAGCCCTTCCTCGGCGTCGGGGGCGCGGTCGACGTCGTACACCTCCGCGAGCATCTCGGAGGTCATCGCCGCGATGTCGTCGTCGTCCTCGACGAGCAGCAGCGGGACACCCGACTCGGGCTCGGTGGCGCTCATGGGTCGATCATCCCGCGGGCAGCCGGACGACGAAGGTCGCGCCCGCGCCGGGGACGGGCGGTTCGAGGCGCACGTCCCCGCCCACCGAGCGCGCGATCCGCCGTGCGAGAGCGAGCCCGAGGCCGCTGCCGCCCCTGCCCGACCTGCCCGGGTCGAAGACGGTCTCGGCGACCGCGGCGGGCACGCCGGGCCCGTCGTCGCACACGGAGACGTCGACCCAGCCGCCGCGGCGCGCCGCGACCACGGTCACGTGCCCCGCGAGCCGGGACGCGTTGTCCAGCACCGGGGCGAGCGCGCGGGCGCCGAGCGCCGTCGGCACGGCCACGACCAGGTCGGGGTCGATCGTCACGTGCACGCGCTCACCGTCGACCGAGGCGAGCGCGGCGGCGACGACGTCGCGCAGCACGGCGTTCTCGCCGCGACCTGGGCCCGTGGCCCGGGCGAGGTCGAGCAGACCCGTCATGGTGTCCGCCATGGCCGTGCACGCGGCGAGGATGTCGGCGACGTCGGCGCGGAGGTCGTCGTCGAGGTCCGGGCGCATCGCGACGAGGTCGGCGGTGGCGCGGATGGCTGCGAGCGGGGTGCGCAGCTCGTGCGCGAGCTCCGAGGTGAGGCGCTGTTCGCCGAGGATCACGCGGGAGACCTTGTCGAGCAGACGGTCGAGCGTCTTCCCGAGCGCACGGATCTCGTCGGTGGGCGGCCCGAGGTCGAACCGCCGGTCGAGCGCGTGCTCGCTCCAGTCGGCGGCCGTGCGGGCCATCTCGGCCACGGGCTCCAGCACGCGCTTGCTCGCCCAGGCGGCCAGGCCCGTCGCCAGGGCGACCATCGCGATGCCCGCCGCGGTCGAGGACCAGACCGTGTACGACTCGATCCGCTCGGCGATCGCGGTCTCGGCGGTGGAGTCGATCACGGCGTGGACCACGAACGCCTGGACCAACGCGACGGCAGTGCCCAGCGCCGCCGCCCACAGCACCACGCGGCGGCGCAGCGTGCCCGTGCCGGGGCGCGCCGGCACTCTGGTGCGGACGCTCACGGGACCCGGAACCCGACGCCGCGCACGGTCTCGAGCGACACGGGCGCGTCGATGCTCGCGAGCTTCGCCCGCACCCGGCGGGCGAAGCTGTCGAGCGTGTTCTCCGAGACGGCGGCGCCGTCGGGCCAGCCCGCGGCGACGACGGACCGGCGTCGCACCACCTCGCCTCGGCGGGCGAGCACGGCCGCGAGGACGCGGAACTCCGTGGGCGTCAGGTGCACCTCCTGACCGTCGGTGCGCGCCGTGTGCGTGACGGGGTCGAGCACGAGGTCTCCCGGCGCGGGCGCCGCCGACGCGGTGCGCCGGGCCAGCGTCTCGACCCTGGCGATCACCTCGCGCAGGTCGAACGGCTTGACGACGTAGTCGTCGGCGCCGGCCGCGAAGCCGGCGAGCTTGTGGTGCGTGTCGCCCAGCGCGGTCAGGAACAGCACGGGTGCTCGCTGCCCGCCGGACTGCAGGGCCTGGACGACGTCGCGCCCGTCGGAGTCGGGCAGGCCGATGTCCATGACGATCGCGTCCAGCGCCCGCTCCGGGCCGAGCAGCGCGAGGGCCTCGCGCCCGTCGTGGGCGACGACGACGTCGTGCCCAGCCTGGGTGAGGCCGCGCACCAGCGCCTTGCGGATCGTGGGGTGGTCGTCACACACGCCGACGGTATACACGCCGCCATCCTGGCCCTCCCGGACCGGGTTCAGTCGTCGCTGTCGCCGTGCGACTGCGTGGCCGAGCTCGACGAGGCGACCTGGTCGCCCCAGGCGGCCCGCGCACCGGAGTCGCCGACGCGGTAGACCTGCACGGTCGTGGCCAGCGCGACGACGACGGCGACCACCGCGACGGTCATCGTCGGCCCCTTGCCCGGGGCGGCCTTGCGCGACGTGGCGTCCGTAGCCTGCTGCGTCAGGCGACCGAACCAGGTGAGCGCCGCAGCGCAGGCGAGCAGCGGGATCGCGAACCAGATGAGCTGGTCGCCGAGCTCGGCGTGCTGGCCCGGGTCGCCGACGCGGGCCTGCAGCGACTCACCGCTCGAGGTGGCGACCGGGATGAACAGGACCGCGAGGAGAGCGACGGCGGTGACGATCACGCCGTAGCGGGCGCGCCAGGCGGGCCGCACCGCGATCGCGATGGTGCCGAGCACGGCGAGCGGCAGCAGCACGACGACGGCGTGGACGACGAGCGGGTGGATCGGAAGACCGTTGATCAGATCGAACATGGGCCCAGCATCCAGCAGCGAACCTGCCGACAACCTGACCGCAGTCGCTCGACCGTCGTAACCCGAGTTGCCGACGCCCAGGTAGCGCAGAAATCTACAGATACGGCCTCACACCGCACGAAGGGCTCGAGGATGACCGTTCACCTGGCACCGGAGCGCCACCGAGCCGTCGTCTTCGACCTGGACGGCGTCATCACCGACACCGCGTCGGTGCACGCCGAGGCGTGGACGCAGCTCTTCGACGAGTACCTGGCACGACGCCCGGCCCGGCCGGACGAGGACCACCGGGCCTTCGAGCGCGCCGACTACCTCCGTCACGTGGACGGCAGGCCGCGGCACGACGGCGTCGACGCGTTCCTCCGCTCCCGGGGCATCGCGCTTCCGTGGGGCGACCCGGCGGAGCCTCCCGGACGCGAGACCGTGTGCGGCCTGGGCAACCTGAAGAACCGGTACTTCACCGACCGGCTGGAGCGGCACGGCGTCCAGGTGTTCGACGACGGGGTCGGCCTGGTCCGCCGGGCCCAGGAGCAGGGCCTCGGCACGGCGATCATCTCGGCCAGCCGCAACTGCCGGCAGGTGCTCGACGCCGCCGGCCTGGGTGACCTGTTCGGTGTCCGGGTCGACGGCATCGTCGCGGCCGAGCTCGGGCTCCCTGGCAAGCCGGATCCGGCCGTGCTGCTCGAGGCTGCGCGGCGGCTCGGCGTCGGTCCCGGGGCGACGGTCGTCGTGGAGGACGCTCAGGCGGGGGTCGAGGCCGGGAGGCGCGGCGGGTTCGGCCTGGTGATCGGCGTCGCGCGCGACGGCGACGGTGACGCCCTTCGCGCGCACGGCGCGGACACGGTGGTGACGAACCTGGACGAGGTGCTCGTGGGTGCGGCCGCACCGGACGACGCGCCCGACGCTCGGCGTCCGCGATGAGCAAGCCCAGGTCGCACGGTTCCGCCAACTCCCCCGAGGCCGCGGAGGACGTCGCGCCCGACCCGTGGGTCGTCCACTTCGACGGGTACGACCCGGCCGACGAGGGCCGCCGGGAAGCCCTGTGCACCCTCGGGAACGGGTACGTCGCCACCCGGGGCGCGGGCCCCGAGTCGACGGCCGACGGCGTTCACTACCCGGGCACGTATGCGGCCGGCGTCTACAACCAGCTGCAGGACCGGATCGCCGGTCGCACGGTCGAGAACGAGAGCCTGGTGAACCTGCCCAACTGGCTCTCGACACGGTTCCGGGTCGACGGCGGCCCATGGCTCGACCTCGACCGCGCGGAGATCCTCGACTACCACCAGGAGCTCGACCTGCGGCGGGCGCTGCTCACCCGCCGCTTCCGGGTCCGCGACGAGGCGGGGCGCACCACGGCGGTCACCGAACGCCGCCTGGTGAGCATGGACGTCCCGCATGCCTGCGCCCTCGAGGTCACGTACCTGCCCGAGGACTGGTCCGGCCGGCTGGAGATCCGGTCCGTGCTCGACGGCAGCGTCCAGAACACGCTGGTGGCGCGCTATCGCGCCCTCGCCAGCGCCCATCTCGACCTGGTCCGGACCGCCGAGCTGGCCCCTGACTCCGTCCTGCTCGCGGTGGTGACCAACCGTTCGGCGATCCGGGTGGCCATGGCCGCGCGCACCGTCGTCCGGTACGACGACGACACGCCGGCCAGGCCTGAGCGACGGTTCGTCGACGAGGGCGTGGTCGTCGGCCACGACCTCGTCGTCGAGGCACGCCGCTCAGAACCGGTGACGCTGGAGAAGACCGTCGCCGTGTTCACGGGCAGGGACCGGGCCATCGCCGAGCCGGCCGACGAGGCACAACGGTGGCTGTTACGCCTGGGCCGGTTCGAGGACCTGCGCACGCGCCACGAGCGCGCCTGGGCCCGTCTCTGGGAACGGTTCCACGTCGACGTCGTGTGGGACGGGCGCATGCTGACCGTCCTCCGGCTGCACCTGCTGCACCTGCTGCAGTCGGTCTCACCGCACTCCGCCGACCTCGACGTCGGCGTGCCCGCCCGAGGCCTCCACGGCGAGGCGTACCGGGGCCACGTCTTCTGGGACGAGCTGTTCGTCTTCCCCGTGCTCAACCTTCGGCTCCCCGAGCTGAGCCGGGCCCTGCTGCGGTATCGGCACCGGCGGCTGCCGGAGGCCCGTTCGGCGGCCCGGGACGCCGGGTACGCCGGGGCGATGTACCCGTGGCAGTCGGCGAGCAACGGCGAGGAGGAGAGCCAGCGGGTCCATCTGAACCCGGCGTCCGGGCGCTGGCTCCCGGACCCCACGCTGCGGCAGCGGCACGTGGGCATCGCCGTCGCCTACAACGTCTGGCAGTACTACCAGGTGACCGGCGACCGGGAGTTCCTGGCCCACGACGGCGCGGAGATGCTGCTGGAGATCGCACGCTTCTGGGCCAGCATCGCCACCGATGACGAGGCTCGGGGCCGGTACGTCATCCGCGGCGTGATGGGGCCGGACGAGTTCCACACGGGCTACCCGGGGCGGGAGCTGGAAGGCATCGATAACAACGCCTACACGAACGTGATGGCCTCCTGGGTGCTCCGGCGCGCTCTGGAGACCCTCGGCGTGCTCGCGGACGACGAGCGCCTTGAGCTGATCGAGACCATGGAGCTGGACCGCGACGAGCTCGAGCGGTGGGACGACGTGGCGCGGCGTCTCTTCGTCCCCTTCCACGACGGAGTCATCAGCCAGTTCGAGGGGTACGAGGACCTCGCGGAGCTCGACTGGGCGGCCTACCGCGCGAGGTACTCGAACATCCAGCGGCTCGACCGCATCCTCGAGGCGGAGAACGACTCCGTAAACCGCTACAAGGCCTCGAAGCAGGCCGACACCGTGATGCTCTTCTACCTGCTGTCCGCCGACGAGCTGCGTGACGTGCTCGGACACCTGGGGTACCAGGTCGATGCGGAGCTCATCCCCCGCACGATCCACTACTACCTCGAGCGCAGCTCGCACGGCTCCACGCTGTCGGCACTGGTCCACGCCTGGGTCCTCGCGCGGTCGCAGCGCAAGCTCTCCATGGAGTTCCTGGCTCAGGCCCTCGACGCGGACATGGCCGACATCCAGGGGGGCACGACACCCGAGGGGATCCACCTGGCCGCCATGGCAGGGAGCGTCGACCTGCTCCAGCGCTGCTTCTGCGGCCTCGAGACGCGACAGGACCGGCTGCTGCTGGACCCCTACTGGCCCAAGTCGCACGGTGCGGTGGAGTTCTCGATCCGCTACCGCGGGCAGCCCCTGGTCGTGCGGATGCGCGGCAGCCACGCCGAGGTGACGGCCGGCCGGGGCATGTGGCGTCCGGTCCAGGTCGCCTGCCGGGACGAGGTCGCCGAGCTGAGGCCCGGCTCGCGGGTCGCCTTCCCGCTGACCGGGACCTTCAACCTCGGGTCCGGAGGCGGTTCTGCGCTGCGGGACGCCGCGACTCGGCGGAAGCCTCGCACCTGAGAGGGCTCGCGGTCTCGGCGACGGCACGTGAGCGTCGGCCCGCGACGTCGTGGCCCTGGACGCCCGACGCCGCGGCCGGCTGCCGGATCCGGCAGCCGGCCGCGGCGGGGTTCGCCCTCAGGGTCGTGCCCAGACGTCCGCGACGGTCCGGCCGAGCCGGTCGCACCACTCGCGGGCGCGGGACTCCTCGTCGGGCACGAGGGGTCCTTCGACGTCGGAGACGTAGAACGACTCGGCGTGGATGACCGTGCGGTGTCCCGCACGGCGCAGCGCACGCTCGGGTCCGCGCGCGGCCGAGCCGGGCAGGTGCCGGACGCTGGTGACACGCGTGTCGAACGTGGCGTACAGACGGTCGGGTCGGTCGGCCGGGAGCGTGTCGACCCATTCCCGGATGCCTGTACGGTCGTGCGGCGGCTCGTCGCGGCGCTCCTGTGCGTCGCGCCTCGTTCCTGGACGGCTCATGCCGAAGGCGTGGGTCGGGCCGCCGATGACGACGAGCGTGTCGTCGCCATCCTGGCTCGCGGCGGGGTCCTCGACCGAGGCTCGGCCCGCTCACGTGGACAGACGGACCCGACCACGCGCACGCTAAACGGCATGCGCGAGGTCGTCCGCACGTCCCAGGCTCCCGGCTCGCCGCTGTACTCCCAGGCGGTCAAGGCGGGTCCCTTCGTCTTCGTCTCGGGCCTGGTCGGGATCGACGTCGCGACAGGCGCCGTCGCCGGCCCGACCATCCAGGAGCAGACCCGCCAGGCACTCGCCAGCTGCCGGGAGGTGCTGCAAGCCGCCGGTGCGACGCTGGACGACGTCGTCGAGGTGGGCGTGCTGCTTGCGAACCCGGACGACTTCGCCGGCATGAACGAGGAGTACGCGCGGTGGTTCCCGGCCGATCCCCCGGCACGGTACGCGGTGAAGCTCGGAGCGGTGATCCCCGGGGTACTCGTCTCGATACGCATGACGGCCTACGTCGCGCCGTAGAAGACGGGTCTCACTCCTGTCCCGGCTCACGTGGGCGCAGAGACGGCCGCATGCGACCGGGCCGCCTCCGCGCGACCATCAGGGGATGACCACCGGCCCTGCGCACAGCCCCGCGGCGGACCGGTGGGCTGTGGAGTCGTACGGCGCTCCCGACGCGGCGACCACGCACGAACTGGCCGAGGCGGCGCGACGGCACCCTGCTCTCGCGGAGCGGGTCGTGCTGCTGGGACCCGTCGTGGACACGGCCGCGCGGTCCGCCGGCGCTCAGGGTCTGCGACTCGCGCGCGACACGCTGCGGGAGCCGGTCGGCGCCAACGCGATCGTCATCAGCGACTACCTGCGCGCCGGGCCGCGATGGTACGTCGCGCAGCTCCGGCACATGCTGCGGTACCGGGTCGAGGAGGCGGTGGCGGACTTGGCCTGCCCGGTGCTCGCCGTGCGCGGCGGGCCCGACCCGGTCGCGCCGGCAGCGTGGGTCGGCGCCCTCGCCGACATCGCGCCCCACGGGAGGGCGCTCATCGTGCCGGGGGCGGCGCGCATCGTCCAGTACGGCCGTCCTCGTGCGGTGGCGGCGAGCTCCACCGACGGCGGTCTCGTTCCCGAGGACGAGCTTCCGCCCAGGGGGACGGCATGAGGCCCGGCGGCTCTCGGCCAGGCGCCGGCCCGGGCACGCCCCTGCGGCGGCTGTGGTGGCGCGCGGCGGACTACGCCTACGGGGTGTCGCGCCAGCTGCGGAGCGTCATCGCCGCGGGCGACCCCGACCGATTCGCGCACCCGCCGTCGCGGCGCGCCCCGGACGTGCTGATCCTGCCCGGCGTGCTCGAGCCCTGGCCGTTCCTGTCGCCGGTCGCGGAGCGCCTGCACCGCGCTGGCCACGCCGTCTATGTGGTGCCAGGCCTCGGCTTCCACGTGCAGGACCTGCCCGAAGCGGTCGACGTCGTCGCCGAGGTGCTGGCCGAGCGCGACCTGCGCGACGTCGTGCTCCTCGCCCACTCCAAGGGCGGTCTGGTCGGCAAGCTGCTGATGTCGGACCCGCGCGTCGGCGACCGCGTGCGGGGCCTCGTCGCGATCGCGAGCCCGTTCGCGGGCTCGCGCCTCGCGAGGCTGCTGCCGATGCGGGCCGTCCGGGTCTTCCGTCCGGACGGCCCTGACATCGTCGCACTCCGGCGCGTCGTCGATGTCGACGCACGCATCGTGTCGGTGTTCGGCGCGTGGGACCCGATCATTCCGGAGGGCAGCGTGCTCGCCGGGGCGCGCAACGTGCAGCTCTCGACGCCGGGTCATTTTCGGGTGCTCGCGGACCCGCGGCTTCCCGAGGTCGTCCTCGACGCGATCGACGACCTCGCGAAGGCCGGCGACACGCCCCCTCGGCTCCAGACGTCGCCGCCGGCTCGACGAGCATCACGCCCGCCGAGCCGGCGTCCACGCTGACCCGAGCGTCAGCTCCAGAGCTCGGCGAGCCGCCCGGCGATGCCCCGGCCTTGGTCGTAACCGGCTCGCGCGGCGGGCGGACGCGTGGACAGGTCCATCAGGTTGTTGCCGAACGCGGTGAGAGAGGCGCTGTCCGGCAGGACGGTCTCGACCCTGCTGCCGGCTGTGCGGAGCTCGTCGGCCTGAGCGGCCAGCTGCATGCCCCAGCCCAACGGCATCCTTGTTCTGCCGCCGAGGGGTGACAGCACCAGCACCCGCTCGTACCCGACTGCCAGGTCCGCGTTCTCGTTGCGCCGGTAGGCGCCGTCGATGTATCGGTGGTCGCCGATCCTGTAGGGCAGGCCGCTGGAGGTGCTGGCGGCGACGGCGTCGACGAGGTCGACTCCGCTGTGGCGGTCGAAGACGACCGGTTCACCGGTGCCGGCGTCGACGGCTGTGATGAGCACCGTTCGCTCCGGCCAGTGCTGGCTGGGCAGCCGGGCGGCGACGGTGGTGCGCCACCGCGTCGACCAGGAGCCGTCCGACGCCGCCTCCAGATCGAGCGCCGACGCACCGAGTCCGCGGCGCATCTCAGCCGCATCCGCTGCGGCAGCGATGATCCGGCCCGTTCTCTCCATGTGGTTCACCGCCGGCTCTGGTGCGCGTCCACCGCCGGGACCGGCCGGGCCGGGCCGCTGCGGGGGCGCGGCGGAGAGGATGGCGGCAAGGAGCCCCATCGGGCCAGCGCTGGTGATCTGGGCCGCGGCCGTCGATCCGGCCGACGTGCCAATGATCAGGTCAGCCTCGGTGACATCCAACCCGGCGTCGAACAGCCCGGCGATGACGCCGATCAACCACGCATTGCCGGCCGATCCGCCACCACCGAGGACCAAGGCTCGCTCACCCGCGGCGCGCACCCGCATCGGGGCGTCGTCTTGCGGCTGAGGTGAAGAAGGCTGAGGTGAAGAAGGTGCTGTGTTCATGGGAGTCGCCTTTCGCGAGTTGCCTGGTGGCGCTCCCGGTGGCGACTACCTCAGTCGCGTGATCGTGGCCTGCAGGGGAGCACCCATCACGGATACTGCGTTCATGGGACTCACCTCCTGCTGACGATTCACGATCGCCAGGACCGTAGCACGCCGGCGCCCCGGGCGTGCTGTGTCACGCGATCGGTACGGACTCCCGGGACCGCACGCTGGCGGCATGCAGGCAAGCGGGGCACACGCCGCGGTGGGGATCCTCGGCACGCATCGTCACAGCCCCGCAGCGGACGCAGCGCAGCCCCCAGAACTGCTGCTCGGGTGGTTCGGACAGCCGCAGAGGTCCGACGTCGTACAGGTCGGCGTGGGCGGCAAACAGCTGCGGATGGTGCACGGCGATCGCCGCGTGGAGCTGCTCGAGCGTGCGACGCGGCCGGGACTGGGTCTGGCTGAAGAGCTCGATCGCGTCCATGTAGGACGCACTCGTCATCCGTTCGGCCAGGAAGAGGTCCGCGGTGACCGCGGAGAGCCCGGCGATCGCCAGGTCCGAGAGGCCGAAGCCGTAGACGTCGGCGGTGATGAGGTAGTGCGCTCCGGCCGCCTCCGCGTCCGCGAGGTCCGTGCGGACGGACTGCTTCGTCCCCGTGAAGCGTTCGGGGAAGGCCCCGGGTGGTGTCAGCTCCGACCGATAGGCGTCGCGCACGGCCGGCAGTGGTGCGGCGTTCGGGAGCCGATGGATCGCCGCCTGCTGCTCGGCGCGCAGGCTCCAGACCGCCGTGAAGTCGCTGTGCGAGCGCGCGACCATCAGCAGCGTCCGCGTGACCGGCTTGGCGATCACGGGGGCGTCGAGGAAGACGAACGTGTGCTCACTCATCGCCGATCAGCTCACTGTCGATCTCGTCCACGACCAGTGCCAGCATGCGACGGTTCGCCGCGACCGAGTAGCGCTCGAACTCGGCATACGGGATGCGGTTACGGTTGCCGACCCTGACCGCGCTGATCTCGCCCGCCTTGATCCTGCGCGAGATCGTCGAGCGCGAGACCCCGAGGGAGTCGGCCACCTCCTCGGGCGTCATCATCCGGCGCCGCGACGTCACCGTCACGGTCTCACCGGACGACGCCGCCTCCCGCACGAAGTCCGCGAGGCGGTCGAGCCATCCCGGCATGCCCGCAGCGGCACTCCGGCGCACGTCCTCGGGACGGATGGTCAGGTGCGTGTGTGCCATGTCTGCCACGCTACGCGCGGATGCACACTCTGAACAGACCAAGTGTGCGTGGGTCGCCTGGGCGGCAGAGAGGCGGCCCCGGCGATGCGACGTACGGTGGAACCCGATGACGAAGGGAACGATGATGATCCGGCGCATCGCAACACTGCTCGCAGCACTCGCCCTTCTTGGCGCGTCAGGCGCGACGGCCCAGGCGGCCAGCCCCTGGCGAGACGCCGGGTCGGGGCACCATCAGGAGCACGCTCACGGCCGCACCGCGGACCGGCTCCCGGACCGGATCGAGCTCCCTGACGGCTTCCTGCCCGAGGGGATCACGATCCGGGGCCACTTCGCCTACCTTGGCTCCCGCGCGGACGGCAGCATCTACCGCGCTAACCTCCTCGACGGCACAGGTCGGGTGATCGGCGCAGGTCCCGGCACCCCGGCGGTCGGGCTCAAGGTAGACCACCGCGGACGGTTGTTCGTCGCGGGCGGCGACGCCGGTGACGCACGCGTCGTGGATGCCCGCACCGGCGAGATCCTCAAGACCTACGCATTGACCGACGAGCCGAGCTTCGTCAACGACGTGATCCTCACCAAGCGGTCGGCCTGGTTCACGGACTCGACGCGGCCGGTCCTCTACCAGCTCACGCTCGGACCGCGTGGCGCGCTGCCGACCAAGGCGGTCGAGCTCCCGCTCACCGGCGAGTGGGAGCAGGGCACGGGCATCGGCGCGAACGGCATCGCGGTCACTCCGGACGGCCGGGCACTCCTGGTGGTCAACTCGACGACCGGCTTCCTGTACCGGGTCGACCCTGCGACCGGCGAGGCCACCCGCGTGGATCTCGGCGGCACGCTCCTGGTCAACGGAGACGGGCTGCTCGTCAAGGGACGCACCCTCTACGTGGTGCTCAACCTGGACAACCGCGTCGCGGTGATCCACCTCGACCGCCACGGGACGAGCGGGGCTCTGGTCGACTCGCTCACCAGCGACGACTTCGACGTCCCGACCACCGTCGCGTCGTTCGCGGGCGGGCTCTATCTGCCGAACGCCCGGTTCACCACTCCGCAGGAGCCGACCACGGAGTTCTGGGTGACGCGCATCGAGCCGTGACCATCCGCGGACGGACGGAGTGGGCCAGATGCGGGCGATCAGGCAGTACGGCTTCGGCGAGCCGCGCGACGTGCTGCGGTTCGAGACGGACGTCGTAGAGCCCACGCCCGCGGAGGATGAGGTGCTCGTCCGGGTCGGGGCAGCGGGTGTCGACTACGGGCAGTGGCATCTCGTCGCAGGAGTCCCGCTCATGGTGCGGGCCGCGGTCCGGGTCTCCGAGGATCGGCCGCGAACCGTCGGCTTGGACTTCGCGGGCACGGTCGAGGCAACCGGCGCGGCGGTCACCGGGTTCGCGCCGGGCGACGCCGTCTTCGGCGTGGCCGCCTCGGGCGCGTACGCCGACCTCACGGTTGCGCGAGTACGGAAGATCGCGCGCACGCCGGCATCGCTCAGCCCGACGGCCGCGGCGGTCGTGCCGATCTCCGGCTCGACGGCGTTGCAGGCGGTGCGCGACGTGGCGCGGGTGCGGGCGGGCCAACGCGTGCTCGTCTTCGGGGCAGCCGGGGGCGTCGGGTCGTACGCCGTCCAGCTGGCCAAGCACTTCGGCGCGCACGTCACGGGCGTGTGCCGTGGCGCGTCCGCGGACTTCGTCCGCTCGCTCGGGGCCGACGAGACGATCGACTTCGAGACCTCGGAGACGAGCCTCGACGGCCACCAGTGGGACGCCGTCATCGAGACGGGGGGCGTTCGTACGCTCCGCCGGGCGCGGAGCCTGCTCACCCGGCACGGCGTGCTCGTCCCCGTCGGAGGCGAGGCTCCCGGTCGACCCTTCTTCGGCATAGGCCGCGTACTGCGCGCGACCCTCTGGTCGCCGTTCGTGCCGCAGCGCCTGCGCATGTTCATCGCCTCCACGAAGGCCGACGACCTGCAGACGCTCGCCGACCTGCTCGCGCAGGGCGCGATCACCGCCCACGTCGACCGCGTATTCCCGCTGGAGCAGGGCGCCGCGGCGATCGAGGCGCTGAGGGCAGGTGGCGTGCGCGGCAAGCTCGCCGTCCACGTCGCACCGTAGGCACATGGCGGAACGCCCCGACCTGCGTAGTCTCGACGCAGTCAGCAGACTCACGGTGGTGGTGGAGCCAGATGCACGGGCAAGAGCTTGAGCGCGACGTCGCCTGGACCGCGCTGCAGTGGCCGGGCCTCGAGCACGTGCACCTGCGACTCGACCAGAGCGGTCCCGGTTGGCATGCCGCGGGAATCGCCGTCGCCGTCATCGACGGCCAGCCCACGCACGTCGTCTACGAGCTCGCCACCGACCCGGCCGGCGCAGTGCGCCGGCTCGAGCTCCGAGGCCCGGTGGGCACCATCAGCCTGCTCGCCGACGGGCACGGGCACTGGACCGATCGGCCCGAGCTCGACGGCTGCGTCGACGTCGACATCGCCATCACGCCACTGACCAACACCCTGCCGATCCGCCGCCTGAACCTGGCCGTCGGCGAGTCCGCGGGGATCGACGTGGTCTACGTGACGGTGCCGGATCTGGGCGTCCGACGCGCGGGCCAGCGCTACACCCGGACCACGTCCGGTTACCGGTACTCGTCCGGCTCGTTCACGGCCGATCTCGACGTCGACGGCGACGGCTTGGTGACAGCCTACTCGGACCTCTGGAAACGGTCCTGAGCACGTCGAGACCGATGTCCGTAACCTCCGTCCATGGCCACCCAGCTGGAGCTGCCCGACTCCCCCGCCGTCCGCGCCGCACACGAGGTCGCCTCGACGTTCGCGTCGGCCGCGCTCCTCAACCACTCGGTGCGCGCGTACCTGTTCGCCGCCGACTACGGCGACCGCCAGGGCATCGCCTATGACGCCGAGCTGCTGGCCGTCGGCGCGCTGCTGCACGACATCGCGCTGACACGGGCGTTCGACAACTACGGCGAACCGTTCGAGCACGCCGGGGGCCACATCGCATGGGTTCTCGGCGCGGGCGCGGGCTGGCCCGTCGAGCGCCGCGAGCGCGTGGCGCTCGCGATCGTCGACCACATGGCCGACGAGTCCGAAGTGCCTGTCGAGGACGACCCGGAGGGCCACCTGCTGGCCCGGTCGACCGGACTCGACGTCTCCGGCCGGAACGCCGAGCTGTGGCCGGCCGAGGTGCGCGACGCCGTCCTCCGCCGGCACCCGCGGCTGGGCTTCGCGGACGAGTTCCTGCGGTGCTTCCGGGACCAGGCCGAGCGAAAGCCGAGCTCGTCCGCGGCACGCGCGGTGGCGTCCGGGATCGCGGGCCGCGTGCGCGCCAACCCGCTGGAGACCCCGCCCTTCCTTGAGCATTGACACAACTTGACCTTTGGTCGCCGCATCCTGGCGCAGCTCCGCCGCCGGCTCGCTACGGTCGGATCGTGACGCCGACTGCCCTCCCCCACGACCCGCTGTGGCCGCGCGCGGGCGGCTGGCCATCGCCGTCGGGCGACGCCGGCCCCGCCGACCTCGCGCTGCTGGGCGTCCCGGCGCACCGCACCTCGCTCTCGCCGACGGGCGCCCACGCGACCCCGGCCGCGGTGCGCCAAGCCCTGCAGCGGTTCAGCCCCGCGCTCGCCGGCCCCGACGGCACCCCACTGGACCTCGCCGCCCTCACGGTCGTCGACCACGGCGACGTCACCGAGCCCGACGGCCCCGAGGGCGAGGCACGCACCAGGACGCGCGTCGCCGCCGCGCTCGCCCACGCACGCGTCCTGGTCGCCGTCGGCGGCGACAACTCCGCGACGGTCGCGACGGCCCTCGGCGCGTGGGGAGACGACCTCGCGACGGCCGGGCTCGTCACCCTCGACGCCCACCACGACCTGCGCGACGGCGTCTCCAACGGCTCCCCGGTCCGCAGGCTGATCGAGGCGGGGCTCGACCCGCGCAGGGTCGTGCAGCTCGGCATCGCGGACTTCGCCAACTCCGCCGCGTACGCGCGTCGCGCCGCCGACCTGGGGATCGCCGTCGTGCCCCTGAACGCGCTGCGCGGCCGGGACGCCGGCGACGTGATGCGCGAGGCGCTCGCGACGGCCGGCGCCGGCGGCGGCCCCGTGCACCTGGACGTCGACGTCGACGTGTGCGACCGCTCCGTCGCGCCGGCCTGCCCCGCGAGCGTCCCCGGCGGGCTGGCGGCGTGGGAGCTGCGCGCGCTGGTGCGCGCTGCGGCACGCGACGAACGCGTGCGGTCGGTCGACGTCGTCGAGGTGGACGCGACGGCCGACACCCCCGACGGGCGGACCGTACGGCTCGCCGCGCTCTGCGTCCTCGAGGTGCTCGCCGGACTGGCCCTGCGCGCCAGCTAGGGCATCGGCCCGCCGGGGCGGGCCGCGTGCACCTCGCGTCCCGCCCGCCACACCCGCTCGACGAGCGGGACGCCCGGCCGGTACGCCAGGTGCACCCGGCTCGGCGCGTCGAGCACCACCAGGTCCGCGCGCGCCCCCGGCGCCAGATGCCCGACGTCTTCCCGCCGCAGCGCGCGGGCCCCGCCCGCCGTCGCGGCCCAGACCGCCTCCGCGACCGTCATCCCGAGCTCGCGCACCGCGAGCGCCACCACGAGCGGCATCGACGACGTGTACGACGACCCGGGGTTGCAGTCGCTCGCGAGCGCGACCACGGCTCCGGCGTCGAGCAGGCGCCGCGCGTCCGGGTACGGCTGGCCGGTGGAGAACTCGACGCCAGGGAGCAGGGTGGCCACGGTGCCCGGGTGGCCACCGAACCTCGAGCCCGCGAGCGCCGCGACGTCGTCGTCGGTGAGGAACGTGCAGTGGTCTGCGGACGCCGCGCCGAGCTCGACGGCGAGCCGCACGCCGTCGCCGGGGCCGAGCTGGTTCGCGTGCACGCGGAGGCCGAGCCCGGCGGCGGCCCCGGCCTCGAGGACGCGGCGTGACTGGCCGGGCGTGAACGCGCCGGTCTCGCAGAAGACGTCGACCCACCGCGCGTGGGGCGCGCAGGCGGCGAGCATCTCGCCGCACACCACGTCCACGTACGCGTCGGCGCGACTGCCGAACTCCTCCGGGACGACGTGGGCGCCGAGGAACGTCACCTCGTCGGTCAGCTCGTGCGCCAGCCGCACCGACCGGGCCTCGTCGGCCACCGTCAGGCCGTACCCGCTCTTGACCTCGAGCGTGGTGGTGCCCTGGGCGAGCGCCTCGTGGGCCAGGCGGGCCGCGCCGGCCCGCAGCGCCTCGTCCGACGCCGTGCGCGTGGCGGCGACCGTGGTCCGGATGCCGTCCGCCGCGTAGGGGCGCCCGGCCATCCGCGCCTCGAACTCGGCGGCCCGGTCGCCGGCGAACACGAGGTGGGTGTGGCTGTCGACGAAGCCGGGGAGCACGGCACGGCCGCCGGCGTCGACGACCCGGTCGGGGGCGCGGCCGAGCGCCTGCTCGACGCAGGCCGCCGCGTCCCGCTCCGGGCCTGCCCACGCGACCCGGTCGCCGTCGAGCAGCAGCGCGGCCTCGTGCACGACGCCGGTGACGTCCACGTCGTCCTCGGCTCCGGGGAGTCCGCGCACGTTGGTCGTCAGCTCGCCGATGCCGAGGATCAGGGTGGCTCCGCGCTCGCCGCCCGGGTGCACGACCTCGCGCACGTCAGACCTCCCGCATCGGGATGCGCAGGCCCCCGCGCTCGGCGGCGCGGGCCGCGTCGTCGTACCCGGCGTCGACGTGCCGCAGCACGCCCGTCGCCGGGTCGTTGGCGAGCACGCGGGCGAGCTTGGCCGCCGCGAGCGGTGTCCCGTCCGCGACGGACACCTGCCCGGCGTGGATGGACCTGCCGATCCCGACGCCGCCGCCGTGGTGGACGGACACCCAGGTGGCGCCCGACGACGCGCTCACGAGCGCGTTGAGCAGCGGCCAGTCGGCGATCGCGTCCGAGCCGTCCGCCATGGCCTCCGTCTCCCGGTACGGGGAGGCGACCGAGCCCGCGTCGAGGTGGTCGCGCCCGATGACGATCGGCGCGCTGACCTCGCCGGACGCGACGAGCTCGTTGAACCGCAGCCCCGCGCGGTCGCGCTCACCGTGCCCGAGCCAGCAGATGCGCGCGGGCAGCCCCTGGAACGCGACCCGGTCCTGCGCGGCGCGGATCCAGCGGCCGAGGTGGTCGTCGTCGGCGAACAGGTCGAGGACGGCCGCGTCGGTCGCCGCGATGTCGCGCGGGTCGCCGGACAGCGCGACCCACCGGAACGGGCCCTTGCCCTGGGCGAAGAGCGGCCGGATGTACGCGGGCACGAACCCAGGGAAGTCGAAGGCGCGGTCGTACCCGCCGCGGCGCGCCTCGTCGCGGATCGAGTTGCCGTAGTCGAACACCTCGGCGCCCGCGTCCTGGAACCCGACCATGCCCTCCACGTGCCTGGCCATCGACTCGCGGGCACGGTCGGTGAACTCCTCGGGCTTCGCGGCGGCGTAGTCCGCCCACTCCTCGACCGACACCCCGAGGGGCAGGTACGCGAGCGGGTCGTGCGCCGACGTCTGGTCCGTCACGACGTCCACCTCGACGCCGCGGCGCAGCAGCTCGGGCACCACGTGCGCGCTGTTGCCGACCACGCCCACGGACAGCGCCCGCCGCTCCCGCCGCGCCGCCTCGACCCGCCGCACGGCGTCGTCCAGGTCGTCCGCGATCTCGTCGAGGTAGCGGTCCGCGACCCGCCGCTCGAGCCGCAACCGGTCGACGTCGGCCACGAGGCACACGCCGCCGTTGAGCGTGACCGCGAGCGGCTGCGCGCCGCCCATGCCGCCGCAGCCGCCCGTGAGCGTGAGGGTCCCGGCGAGGGTCCCTGCGAACCGCTTCGCGGCGACGGCCGCGAGCGTCTCGTAGGTGCCCTGCAGGATGCCCTGGGAGCCGATGTAGATCCACGAGCCCGCGGTCATCTGCCCGTACATCGTCAGGCCGAGCGCCTCCAGGCGGCGGAACTCGGGCCACGTGGCCCAGTCCCCGACGAGGTTGGCGTTGGCGATGAGCACGCGCGGCGCCCACTCGTGCGTGCGCAGCACCCCGACCGGGCGGCCCGACTGGACGAGCAACGTCTCGTCGTCGCCGAGCGTGGTGAGCGTGCGCACGATCGCGTGGTAGCTCGGCCAGTCGCGCGCCGCCCGGCCCGTGCCGCCGTAGACGACGAGGTCGTCGGGGCGTTCGGCGACCTCGGGGTCGAGGTTGTTCATGAGCATCCGCAGCGGCGCCTCGGTCTGCCAGGTGCGGGCGGTGAGCGCCAGACCGCGCGGGGCCCGCACGCGGACCGCGGTGCCCAGGTCGTGGTGGGGGGTCATCGAGGCCTCCCCTTCAGGCCAGCTGCCCGACGGCGGCGCCCGCCGCTGCGGCGACGTCGCCGCCCGCGACGAGCCGGTAGACGGCGTCGATCTCGGGGGCGAGGAACCGGTCCGGCCCGGGCCCGGCAACGACGCGCCGCACCAGGGCGAGCGCCGCGCCCGTGCCGGCGGCGGGCAGCAACCCCACCGGCTTGTCAGGCCCTGGGTGGGCTCGAGCGCGCCCTACGTCTGACAATTCGGCGCGCAGGTCGAGCGCACGTGTGGCGGCGAGCAGCTCGATCGCGAGGACGCGTCCGAGCCCGTCGAGCGCGCGCCGGAGCTTGCGCGCCGCGGCCCAGCCCATGGACACGTGGTCCTCCTGCATCGCGGACGACGGGATCGAGTCGACGCTCGCCGGAGCCGCGAGCCGCTTGAGCTCCGCCACGATCCCCGCCGCCGTGTACTGCACGATCATGAGCCCCGAGTCGACGCCCGGGTCGTCGGCGAGGAAGGCGGGCAGCCCCTCGTTCCGTGCGACGTCCAGGAACCTGTCCGTGCGGCGCTCGCTCATGCTCGCGACGTCGGCCGCCGCGATGGCCAGGAAGTCCAGCACGTACGCGAGCGGGGCGCCGTGGAAGTTCCCGTTGGACTCGACCCGCCCGTCCACCGTCACCACGGGGTTGTCGATGGCGGCCGCCAGCTCGCGCCCGGCGACCGCCGCCGCGTGGTCGAGCGTGTCGCGGGCGGCACCGTGCACCTGCGGCGCACAGCGCAACGAGTAGGCGTCCTGCACCCGGGTGTACCGGGGCCGGCCCTCGGCGTCGGAACGGCGGTGGCTCGCGACGACGGGCGAGCCCGCCAGGAGAGCGCGCAGGTTCGCCGCCGACGCCGCCAGGCCGGGGTGCGGGCGCAGCGCGACGAGGTCCTCGGCGAACGGTGCGTCGGAGCCGAGCAGCGCCTCGACGCTCGTTGCGGCGACGACGTCCGCCGTCGTCAGCAGGGTGCGCAGGTCGTGGACCGCCAGGCACAGCATGCCGAGCATCCCGTCCGTGCCGTTGATGAGCGCGAGGCCCTCCTTCTCGGCCAGCACCAGCGGCACGATCCCGGCCTCCGCGAGCGCGACGGCTGCGGGGCGCGGGGCCCCAGCCGTGTCGCGGACCTCTCCTTCGCCGATCGCGGCGAGAGCGACGTGCGCGAGGGGCGCCAGGTCACCCGAGCAGCCGAGAGACCCATACTCGTGGACCACCGGCGTGATGCCGGCGTCGAGCATCGCGGCGTAGGTGGTCGCGACGACGGGGCGGGCACCGGTCCGGCCCGTGGCCAGCGTGGCGAGCCGCAGGAGCTGGAGCGCGCGGACGACCTCCCGCTCGACCTCCGGTCCGGTGCCCGCAGCGTGCGACCGGATCAGGCTGAGCTGGAGCTGCGCGCGCCGCTCCACGGGGATGTGCCGCATGGCGAGGGCGCCGAACCCGGTGGAGACGCCGTAGTGCGGTCGGTCGTCGTCCGCGAGCGCCTCGACGACTTCCCGGCTCGCGGCCATCGCGGCGAGCGCCCGGTCCGTCACGCGCACGTGCGCGCCGCGGCGCGCGACCGCGACGACGTCGTCGATCGTCAAGGGCTCGCCGGTGACCTCGACCACCAGCCCGGCCGCCGTCGAGCCCGGAGCAGTCCGCATCGTTGCCGGCATAGCGCCAGGACACACCGTCACGGGACGGCTCGACAGGCGGTTGCGGCAGGTTCAGTCTGGGATCCCAGACACGGAGGGTTCCGATGGCGGACGTCCCTGCGGCACGCAGCGCGGTGCGGGTGCTCGCGTACCTGTCCGCGCAGGTGGGGCCTGCGCCCGCCGGTGCGATCGCCGGGCACCTCGGGCTGCCGCGCTCGACGGTGTACCACCTGCTGTCCGTGCTGGCCGACGAAGGCTTCGTGACCCACCTGCCCGAGGAGCATCGGTACGGGCTGGGGACGGCGTCGCTCGCGCTGGGCTCGGCCTACGCGCGTCAGGCTCCGCTCGCGCGCCTCGCACGACCGGTCGTGGCGCGGCTCATGGAGACGACGCACGAGAGCGCCCACCTCGCCATCCTGGACGGCCGGGACGTGCTCTACCTCGTGGAGCAGCGGGCGCCGCACCGGCCGACGCTCGTAACGGACGTGGACGTGCGGCTGCCGAGCCACCTCACGGCGAGCGGCCGGGCCGTGCTCGCGCTGCTGCCCGCCGCTCAGGTGCGCGCGCTGTTCCCCGGCCCGGCCGCGTTCACGGACCGGACCGGCGTCGGGCCACGGTCGCTGCGCGAGCTGCGCGTCGTGATCCAGGAGGTGCGCAGACGCGGCTACGCGACGGAGGACGGCGAGGTCACGCCGGGTCTCGGGTCGGTCGCGCAGGCTGCCGTCGACCACACGGGCCTCCCCGTGGCGGGCATCGCCCTGACGTTCCGGTCCGACGACGTCGCACCGGCGCGGCGCGCCGAGCTCGCGGAGGCGGTGGGCTCGGCGGCCGCCGAGGTCTCACGGCGGCTGGGCGCCCGGAAGTGACGGGCACTGAACGTATACGATCGACCCACGCGCCGCGCCGGCCGCGCGCGAGGAGGAACGGTGACCAGCACGACCCGCCCCGAGACGATCTCCAAGTCGGAACGCGTGTACCGCACGCTGCGCCGGCGCATCGTCGACGGCACGTATGTCGGCGGCTACCGCCTGGTTCTCGACCAGCTCGCCCGCGAGCTCGACGTCTCCCCCGTCCCCGTGCGCGAGGCCGTGCGCCGCCTCGAGGCCGAGGGCCTGGTGACCTTCACGCACAACGTGGGCGCGCAGGTGCGCGGCATCGACGTCAGCGACTACGCGGAGGCCATGGAGACGCTCGCGTACCTCGAGGGCGCGGTCACGAGCCTCGCCGCGACCCACCTCACGCCGGAGCGGATCGCGCACGCACGCGCGCTCAACGACGAGATGCGCCACCTGCTCGAGCACGGCCTCGACGCCGTCCGTTTCACCGAGCTCAACGAGCGCTTCCACCGGGTGCTCTGCGAGGTCTGCCCCAACGGCCACCTCTTCTCGGTGCTGGACCGCGAGTGGCAGCGGATGTCGCGCATCCGCCGCTCGAGCTTCGCCGCAATGCCCGCCCGCTCGCCGCAGTCCGTCACCGAGCACGACCGCATCCTCGCCCTGCTCGAGCACGGCGCCCCGGCCGATGAGATCGAGCGCGCGGCGCGGGAACACAAGCTGCGCACCATGCACGAGTACCTCGCGACCCGCTCCGGCGCGGCCGGGGTCTGAGGCGCGGGCGGCGGGCGCTCGCCCGGGCGTGCCCGCTCAGCCGCGTGCGGCGGCCGCCACCTGGTCCCACATATACGGCGCGACGATGTCGGGCGAGACGCGCACGTCCGCCACGAACGTGCCGCGCGCCCCGTCCGCCAGCCAGCGCTCGACGGCGTCCAGGTCCGCCAGCCGCTCGACGACGACCCCCTGCGCCCCCAGCGCCCGCCCGACGGCGGCGAAGTCGACCTCACCGACCCGCATGACCGTCTGGTCCAGCCCGAGCGACCCGTACTGGTGCACCTCGGCGCCGTACACGGCGTCGTTCACGACGAGCACGAGCGCGCTGGTCGCGCACCGCACCACGGTCTCCAGGTCGGCGATGCCCATGAGCCCGCCGCCGTCGCCGAGCACGATCAGCGTCGTGATGTCCGGCCGCGCGACCAGCGCCCCCGGCGCCGAGGGCAGCCCCAGCCCGATCGACTGGAACGCCGTGCCGACCAGCACCACGGAGTCAGGCTCGTGCGCCGACAGGTAGGTGTTGGCCCAGCCCAGGAAGTGGCCGCCGTCCGACACGACCTGGCGCCGGGAGGGCAGGAGCTCCTCGAGCCGCGCGAAGACGGCGCGCGGGTCGAGGCGCCCGTCGGGTGCCACGTCGTCGCCGCGTTCGCGGCGCAGGTGGAGGTCGCCGTCGCGCGCGGCCTCGGCCGCGCCCGACCATGGCTGCAGCGGGACGCGCCCGCCGAGGCGGTCGAGCAGGCCGGCGAGCACCACGCCGACGTCGCCGCGCACCGCTCGCGTCACCAGCGCGCTGGTGGGTTCGGGTCGCAGGTCCACCTGGACGACGACGGCGTCAGGGCCGAACGCGGTGCACTCCTTCGTCGTGAACTGGTTGAGCCCGGCCCCCAGCACCAGCACCACGTCCGCCTCGTGGATCAGGGCGGCTGCCTGCGGAGCCGCGAACCCGCCGCACACCCCCAGGTCGTACGGCCTCCCGTCGAACAGCCCGCGGGCCGGCGCGGTCGTCGCCGTGAGCGCGCCGAGGCGGTCGGCGAGCCTGCCGACGGCCTCGGCGTGGCCACGGGCGCCGCGCCCGGCGAGCACGAGCGGGCGCTTGGCCTCGGCCAGCTGCGCCGCGAGGGTGTCGAGCGCCGAGCCGTCGACGCCGAGCGGGCTGGTCGCCGCGGGCGCCGGGACCGTCGCGTCGGCGACCGGCGCCGTCGCGAGGTCGTAGGGCAGCGCGATGACGACCGGAACCCGGTGCGCGACCGCGTGCGCGGCGGCCGCCACGACCGCGCGTCCGGGGGCGGCGGCGTCGAGCACCACGAGGTGCGCCCCGGTGGCGTGCACGACGGCGGACTGGTCGATGTCGAAGGCGCGCGGGCCGCTGGTGGGGGCGTCGCCGACCAGGAGCAGCAGGGGCGTGCCCGCGAGCGTGGCCTCGGCGAGGGCAGTCACGGTATTCGTGAAGCCGGCCCCATAGGTGGTGGTGGCGACGGCAAGACGGCCCGTGACGCGGTGGTAGGCGTCGGCCGACGCGACGGTGGCGGCCTCGTGCCGGACGGCGGTGACGGGGACGTCGGCGCGGGCGAGGGCGTCGAGCACATGAGCGTTCCCGTTGCCCATGAGGGCGAAGACGTGGTCCCCGCAGGCGGCGAGCGCGGTGGCGACGGTCTGGGCGACGGTGGTCAGGACGGTGGTCATGAACGTCTGCGTTCCTTCCGAGCGGGCAGGGGTCGCCTGCCCGTGGTCCGTTGTCCGAGATCGAACGAGGGTGTGTTCGATCGAATACGATCCTGCCAGACAGTGACGGCCGCCACATCCGGCACCGACGTCAGGAGCCCTCGCGAGGCTCGACGTCGGCCGTCGGGTTGCCGACCCATCGGTTCGCGAGCGCCTCGCTGCCGCGGGCCAGGAGGGCGACGTCGGCGCCCACGAGGACGAACGACGCGCCGGCGTCCAGGTACGCCTGAGCCTGCGCGGGGTCGAACGCGTTGACCCCGACGGGCTTGCCCGCGGCGCGCACGGCCTCGAATGTCCCCAGGACGGCGTCGGTGACCTCTGGGTGCGTCTGCTGCCCGAGCACGCCCAGGGACGCGGCCAGGTCGGACGGGCCGACGAACACGCCGTCGACGCCGTCGACCGCGGCGATCTTCGCCGCGTTGGCCACGGCCGTGGCGGACTCGACCTGGACGAAGAGGGACACGTGCCGCGCTGCATTCTCCAGATAGCTCTCGATGCGGTTCCACCGCGCCCCGCGGGACAGCGCGCTGCCGACGCCGCGGATGCCGCGCGGCGGGTACTGGGCGGCTCGGGCGGCGTCCTCGGCCTGCTCCGGGGTGTCGACCATCGGCACCAGGAGGTTCTGCGCCCCGAGGTCGAGCACCTGCTTGATGGTCACCGGGTCGGCCGACGGCACCCGGACGACCGGTGTGACGGGGTAGGCCGCCACGGCCTGCAGGATCGCCGTCGTCGTCTCGAGGCCGATGGGCGAGTGCTCGCCGTCGACCAGGAGCCAGTCCACCCCGGATCCGGCGCAGATCTCCGCGACGAGCGGGCTGCCGCTGCACACCCACATGCCCACCTGCGGCCGGTCGGCGGCGGCGAGGCGGTCCCTCATGGTCGGCGGGAGACTCAGACGAATCGGCACGAGACGGTCCCCAGCTCTCGGTAGTCGGCCAGCACGGTGTCGCCCGGCTCGATCCACACCGGACGCGTGAACGAGCCGGCGAGCACGATCTCGCCCGCCTGCAGCGCGTCGCCGTGCTGCGCAAGCTTGTTGGCGAGCCAGGCCACGCCGGTGGCCGGGTGGTTGAGCACGGCCGCCGCGACGCCGGACTCCTCGATGGTCTCGTTGCGGAACAGCAGGGCCGAGACCCAGCGCAGGTCGGTCTTGCCCACCGCGACCGGGTTGCCGCCGTAGACCATGCCGCCCATCGCCGCGTTGTCGCTGATGGTGTCGACGATGGTGCGCCCGGTCAGCTCGATGCGCGACGAGAGGATCTCCAGCGCCGGGACCACGAACTCGGTGGCGCGCAGCACGTCGAGCACGGTGATGTCCGGGCCCTTCAGAGCGCCGGCGAGCACGAACGCGAGCTCGACCTCGATGCGGACGTTCGAGAACCGCGAGTGCTCGATGACGGAGCCGTTGTCGTAGACCATGTCGGCGAAGATCGCCCCGTAGTCGGGTTCGGTGATGCCGGTCGCGGCCTGCATGGCCTTCGAGGTGAGGCCGATCTTGCGGCCCACGGGCCGCCGGCCGGCCGCGATGCCCCGCTGGCGCCAGGTGTTCTGCACGGCGTACGCGTCGTCGACGGTCATCCCCGGGTAGCGCTGCGTCAGCAGCGGCACCGTGGCCCGCTCGGCCTCGGCGCGGGCGAGCTCGTCGGCGATCGCAGCGATCGCGGCGTCGTCAAGCATGGTGCACCCCCCTCACAGCTGGTGGCCGAGCTTGTGCTCGCCCTGCTTGTACTGGGGCAGCTCCTCGCCCTCGCGCGTGTACGAGAAGCCGTCGGCGCCGATGGTCACCGCCATCTCGGAGGCGTCGGTGCGCGGGAGGACGGGTTGCGGGTTGCCGTCGAGGTCGAGCACGAGCGACGCATCGGTGTACCAGGACGGCACCACCGGGTTGCCCCACCAGTCTCGGCGCTGGTTGTCGTGCACGTCCCATGTGACCCTCGGGTTGTCCGGGTCGCCGGTGAAGTAGTCCTGCGTGTAGATCTCCACGCGGTGGCCGTCGGGGTCACGCAGGTACAGGTAGAACGCGTTGGAGACGCCGTGGCGGCCCGGCCCGCGCTCGATGCAGTCGCTGCGGCGCAGCGCGCCCAGCCTGTCGCAGATCGCGATGATGTCGTGCTTCTCGTGCGCGGCGAACGCGATGTGGTGCATGCGGGGGCCGTCGCCGCCGGTCATGGCCGTGTCGTGCACCGTGGGCTTGCGGCGCATCCACGCGGCGTAGACGGTGCCGCCGTCGTCCTGGATGTCCTCCGTGACGCGGAAGCCGAGGTCTTCCATGTAGGCGACCGCGCGCGGCACGTCGGGGGTCACCTGGTTGAAGTGGTCCAGGCGCACCAGGGCTCCGGCCGGGTGCAGGTCGTACCGCCAGGTCAGGCGCTCCACGTGCTCGACGTCGTAGAAGAACTCATAGGGGAAGCCGAGCGGGTCGGTGACGCGGACCGAGTCCCCGACGCCCTTGGCGAAGCCCTCCTTGTTGCGCTCCACGCGGCAGCCGAGCTCGGTGTAGAACTCGACGGCCTTGTCGAGCTCCTCGGGCCCGCGCACGCGGTAGGAGAAGGCGGCGGCGGCGGGCACTGGGCCCTTGCGTAGCACGAGGTTGTGGTGGATGAACTCCTCGATGCTGCGCAAGTAGATGGCGTCCTCGTCCTCCTCGGTGACGACGAGCTTCAGCACGTCCACGTAGAACTCCCGCGATACCGCCAGGTCCGTGACCACGAGCTCCATGGACGCGCAGCGCAGGATGTCCGGCGGGGTCGCGACGGGGGTTCGGACGGGCTCGGACATGTCAAGCTCCCTTGCCGAAGGTCGGGTTGTGGACCTTGCCGAGCGTGATGTGCACGGCCTGCTGGTCGGTGTAGAAGTCGATCGAGCGGTAGCCACCCTCGTGGCCCAGGCCCGAGGCCTTCACGCCGCCGAACGGGGTGCGCAGGTCGCGGACGTTGTTCGAGTTGAGCCAGACCATGCCCGCCTCGACGGCCTGCGAGAAGTTGTGGGCGCGCTTGAGGTCGTTCGTCCACACGTAGGCGGCCAGCCCGTACCGCGTGCCGTTCGCGAGCTCGAGCGCCTCCTCCTCGGTGTCGAACGGCGTGATGGCGACGACGGGGCCGAAGATCTCCTCCTGGAAGATCCGGGCGTCGGGCTTGACGTCGGCGAACACCGTCGGCGCGACATAGTTGCCCGTCGGGAACCCCTCGGGCCGCCCGCCTCCGGCCACCAACCGGCCCTCCTGCTTGCCCAGCTCGACGTAGCTCATGACCTTCGCGTAGTGCTCCGGGTGCACCAGCGCGCCCACCTCCGTGGCCGGGTCGGCCGGGTCGCCGACGACGACGCGCTCGGCCTGGGCCGCGTATCGCTCGACGAACTCGTCGTAGACCGACCGCTCGACCAGGATGCGCGAGCCGGCCGTGCAGCGCTCTCCGTTGAGCGAGAAGACGCCGAAGATCGTGGCGTCGACGGCGGCGTCGAGGTCGGCGTCCGCGAACACGACTGCCGGCGACTTGCCGCCCAGCTCCATCGACAGGCCCTTGAGGTACGGGGCCGCGTTGGCGAAGATCAGCTGCCCGGTGCGCGACTCCCCGGTGAACGAGATGAGTGGTACGCCGGGGTGCTTGACCAGCGCGTCGCCGGCATCCTCCCCCATCCCGTTGACCAGGTTGAACACCCCCGTGGGCAGCCCGGCCTCCGCGAAGATCCCGGCCCACAGCGACGCGGAGAGCGGCGTGAACTCCGCCGGCTTGAGCACCACGGTGTTGCCCGTGGCCAGCGCAGGCGCGAGCTTCCAGGACTCGAGCATGAAGGGCGTGTTCCAGGGCGTGATGAGCCCGGCGACGCCGACCGGCTTGCGGTTGACGTAGTTGACCTGTCGGCCCGGCACCTTGAAGGTGTCGTCGGCCTGCGCCACGACGAGGTCGGCGAAGAACCGGAAGTTCTCGGCGGCCCGGCGGGCCTGGCCCAGCGCCTGCGTGATCGGCAGGCCGGTGTCGAAGGTCTCCAGCTCGGCCAGGCGCGTGTCGCGGGACTCGACGAGGTCCGCGATCTTGTGCAGCACCCGCGAGCGCTCGCGCGGCAGCAGGCGCGGCCACGGGCCGTGCTCGAACGCCTCGCGCGCGGCCGCCACGGCGGCGTCGACGTCGGCCTTCTTGCCGGCCGCGGCCTGCACGTAGGCCTCGTTGGTGACGGGGTCGATCACGTCGAACGTCGCGCCGTCGAGCGAGTCGACGAGCCGGCCGCCGATGTAGTGCTGGATCCGTTCGGGCAGGTCCGCGGGGACGCGGCGGGCCGCCGCGACAGTGGCTGTCCTGTCGGTCATGGTGCCTCCCGGTGGTGTCGGGGCGGTCTGGCGATCAGTGCTCGGCGTCGCCGGGCGAGCGCTCGCGACGCGAACGCTCGTACTCTGCACGCCAGTGGGCGTTGGGCGGGAACAGCCCCTCGACGGGGTGCCCGGCGGCCACCTGCTCGGCCACCCAGGCGTCCTCGTCCTCCTGGGCGAGCGTCGCGTCGGCGACCTCGGCCGCAAGATGCGGCGGGATGACGACGACGCCGTCCGCGTCGCCGACGATCACGTCGCCCGGGAGCACCGTGGCGCCGCCGCACGCGACGGCGACGTCGACGTCCCAGGGCACGTGCCTGCGGCCGAGCACCGCGGGGTGCGAGCCGGCCGAGAACACGGGCAGACCCGTGGCAGCCACGGCCTCGAAGTCGCGCACTCCCCCGTCGGTGACGACGCCGGCGGCGCCGCGCACGTGAGCGCGCAGGGCGAGAACGTCGCCGAGCGTGGCCGAGCCCCGTTCGCCACGCGCCTCGATGACGATCACCTCACCGGGCGCCACGGAGTCGAACGCGCGCTTCTGCGCGTTGTAGCCGCCTCCGTGGGAGGTGAACAGGTCCTCACGGTTCGGCACGAAGCGCAGCGTCTTGGCGCGGCCCACGAGCTTCGTCCCCGGGGTCGCGGGTCGCACGCCCTCGAGGATCACGTTGTTCAGCCCTCGCTTGCGCAGCTGCGCGCTGAGCCCGGCGACCGGCGCGCGCCTCAGCTTGCCGGCGAGCTCGGCGTCGAGCACGAACGGCGCCGGCTCTGCGGGGAGCCCCGCCGCATCGCGGCTTCCCCACGCCTCGGCGCGCTGCAGGTCGTCGACCTCCGGCCCGGAGCCGACGTCGGAGAACGGCACGTCGCCCTGCACCACGGTGGTGACCAGGCGACCGGACGACGGGGCGCCCGGCGCATCGGGCGCGTCCACCTCGACCTCCACGACGTCGCCCGGGCCGATGACGGAGGAGCCGGCGGGCGTGCCGGTGAGGATGACGTCGCCGGTCTCCAGGGTCAGGTGCTGCGACAGGTCGGCCACGATCTGCGCGAACGGGAACAGCAGCGCGTCCGGGCCCGTGGTGTCCTCCTGGACGAGCACGCCGTTGACCCAGGTGCGCACGCGCAGGCCGTCGGGCTCGACGCCGCGGGCGTCGACCAGGCGCGGGCCGAGCGGCGTGTAGCCGTCGCGGCCCTTGGAACGCAGGTTGGAGCCCTTGTCGGCCCAGCGCATGTCGTAGACGCCGAGGTCGTTGGCCGCCGTGACGGCGGCCACGTGGTCCCACGCCTTGTCGACGGGCACGTGCCGGGCGGGTGCACCGATCACCAGCGCGACCTCGCCCTCGAACGCGAGCAGCTCGGTGCCGGCCGGTCGGTCCACGACCGCCCCCGAAGGGGCCAGCGAGCTGGTCGGCTTGAGGAAGTACGAGGGTGCCGCGGGGCGCCGGCCCCGCTGGGCCGCGCGCGACGCGTAGCTGAGATGGACGGCGATGATCTTGCCAGGCACCGCGTCCAGCGGGAGCGGGGACGGTGCCTGCGCTGCGTCGGCCATGAGCTCACTGCCCTCGTCGTCATCGGCGTCTTACCGGGCCCTGGTATTTCGTATTCGAGATCGTATATCTTCGCTAGGAACGACGACAAGACTGCTCCCCACGGCGTTTGGCGCGCCATAGGGTTTCTGACGAGGCCGGTCTCACTTCGCAGAGCGGAGGAACGATGCAGTTCCACCACCACGGATATGTCACCGCGGACCCGCGGGTGCAGCCCGCGGCCGGCGTCGGCGTCGACCGCCCGATGGAGCTCCCGGACGAGGTCGACGTCCTGATCGTCGGGTCCGGCCCCGCCGGCGTCATCGCCGCGGCGCAGCTCGCGCAGTTCCCCGGCATCACGACGCGGCTGGTCGAGCGCCGGCCGGGCCGGCTCGAGATGGGCCAGGCCGACGGCATCCAGGCCCGCAGCACCGAGACCTTCCAGGCGTTCGGCTTCGCCGAGCGCATCACCGCCGAGGCGTACCGCATCACGGAGATGGCGTTCTGGAAGCCGGACCCCGACGACCCGCACCGCATCGCGCGCGCCGCGCGGCCGCCCGACGACGCGCACGGCATGAGCGAGTTCCCGCACCTGATCGTCAACCAGGCGCGCGTGCTCGACTACTTCCTCGAGGCCGCGCACCACGGGCCGGCGCGGATCCAGCCCGACTACGGGTACGAGTTCGTCGAACTCCAGGTGTCCGACGAGGGCGACCACCCGGTCGCGGTCAGGCTGCGGCACACCACCGGTCCGCTCGAGGGCCAGGACCGGACGGTGCACGCCCGGTACGTCGTCGGCTGCGACGGCGCGCACTCCGACGTGCGCCGGGCGATCGGCTGCACCCCGGTGGGCGACAAGGCGAACCACGCGTGGGGCGTCATGGACATCCTCGCCGTGACCGACTTCCCGGACGTGCGCACCAAGTGCGCGATCCAGTCGCACGACGGCGGCAGCATCCTGCTCATCCCGCGCGAGGGTGGCTACCTGGTGCGCTGGTACGTCGACCTCGGCGTCGTGCCGGTGGACGACGGCGGCAAGACACGAGCGACGCCGCTCGACGAGGTGATCGCGCGGGCGAACGCGATCATCCACCCCTACACGCTCGACGTGCGGGCCGTGCCCTGGCACTCCGTCTACGAGGTGGGCCACCGCGTCACCGACCGGTTCGACGACGTCCCTGTCGAGCTGGCCGGCACCCGCACCCCGCGCGTGTTCATCGCCGGCGACGCCTGCCACACGCACTCGGCCAAGGCGGGCCAGGGGATGAACGTGTCGATGCAGGACGGCTGGAACATCGCCTGGAAGCTCGGCCACGTGCTGACCGGCCGGGCACCCGAGTCGCTGCTGGCGACCTACTCCGCGGAGCGACAGGTCGTCGCGCAGCGCCTCATCGACTTCGACCGTGAGTGGGCGCGCCTCATGGCCGCCCGGCCCGAGGACCTGCCCGACCCGACGTACCTCGAGGACTTCTACGTGCAGACCTCGGAGTTCATGTTCGGGTTCCTGACGGAGTACGGACCGTCGACGATCGTCGCGGGGACGGAGCACCAGAGTCTCGCGACCGGGTTCCCCGTCGGCAAGCGGTTCAAGTCTCCCGCCGTCGAGCGCGTGGCCGACGGGAACCCCGTGCACCTCGGTCACCACCACCGTGCCGACGGGCGGTGGCGCGTCTATGCGTTCGCCGACGCGCCCACGGCGGGCCAGCCGTCCGCCCTGGCCGACTGGGCGCGCTGGCTCGAGACGGACCCGGCGTCGCCGCTGCTGGCGCACACCTCCGAGGACGGCGACCCCGACGCCGTCCTCGACGTCAAGGTGATCTACCAGCAGGACCACCTCGCGATGAACAACGTGGCCGACGTCCCGCCGGTGTTCCTGCCGCGGAAGGGCCCGTTCGGCCTGGTCGACTACGAGAAGGTCTACGCCACCGACCCGCGCGACGACGTCTTCGAGGCCCGCGGGATCGACCGTGGCGGCGTGGTCGTCGTCGTGCGGCCCGACCAGTACGTGGCCGCGGTGCTCCCGCTGGCCGCCACCGAGGAGCTGGCGGCGTTCTTTGCCGGTGCCCTCCTGCCCGCCCGCGCTCCCGCCGCCTCCCTATGACCTCCTCGCCGGTCCGCGACGGGGCGCGCGCAGTGCGATCCGGTGCCACCGTGACTACGTGGACGAGCACCCGGTGGACATCGCGGCCCTGCTGAAGGCCGCGGAGGACGTCGCGCCGGCAGAGGCCCTCGCCGCGGCGGGCGAGGCGCTGAGGCTGGGCATCGGCGCACGGTCGGTCTCGTTCCTGATCGCGGACGCCGCGGGCAACCACCTGCTCGACCTCCAGACCCAAGCGCGCATGGACCTCGAAGGCACGCAACCCGGCACCGCCTGGCTCGAGCAGCGGGTCGCACACGACGGGTCGGGCCGGGCCTATGCGCCGGTGACCGTCCGCGGGGACGCGCTCGGAGTTCTCGCGGTCGAGCTCGACCTGTCGGCGGGGTCTCGCCATCGTGCCGTCGACGGCGCGATCGATCCGGCGACCGTCGAGCAGATCGGCGCAGTGGCCCACGCTCTCGGCTACATCGTCATCGCCAACCAGCGGCACACCGACGCGTTCGAGACGGCCATGCGCTCGAGCGAGTTCACCCTCGCGCGGGAGATCCAGCGCCGCCTGCTCCCGCCCGGCTTCACCTGCGAGGGCGGCGCCTTCACGATCGCCTGCTGGCTGGAACCCTCGGCCAGCGCGGGCGGCGACTCGTTCGACTACATCGCCTCCACCAAGAGCCTCACCGTCAGCCTCACGGACGCCGTCGGCCACGACCTCAACGCCGCCATGCTGGCCACTCTCACGGTCAACGCGCTGCGCAACGCCCGCCGCAGCGGCGCGGGTCTGGTCGAGCAGGCGCAGGCCGCGAACGACTCCCTGATCGAGGACGGCGGGGAGAGCGCGTTCGTCACGGGCATCTTGCTCGAGGTTCCGCTGAACTCGGCCGACGACCAGGGCGCCGATGCGAGCGATGGCGACGCCAGCGCCCGGGTGGTCAACGCGGGGCACCCCGGAGCGCTCCTGCTCCACGACGGGGAGGTGCACCGCGTCGCACAGGCGAACAACCCGATGCTCGGGCTAGGCCGGCACGAGTACCGCGTCCAGGAGCTCGAGCTGCGCCCTGGCGATCGCCTGCTCCTGATGACCGACGGCATGTACGAGCGCAGCGCTGCCGCCTTCGACCTTGGCGGCTTCCTGCGCGACACCGCCGACCATCACCCGCGCAACGTCGTCCAGGCCCTGTCGCGGGCCTTCCTCAACGCCGTCGGCAACGTCCAGGACGACGCCGCCCTCGTCCTGCTGGAGTGGCACGGTGGCACTACCCACCGGAACACCTCCGGGGGCGCCGATCAGCAAACCTGAATCGCGCGACCCTCAGACGAGTGGGTCCGGCATGATCTCCCGGACCTCCTGGGCACAACGGCACGCCTCCGCGATCCGGGCCGCCCACTCCAGCGCCTCCTCGCGCGATGGCACGTCGATGATCGAAAACCCGCCGACCACGGCCTTCGTCTCGGGGAAGGGGCCGTCGGACACGGACCTGTCAGTGGCGACGATGGTCGCCTGCTGGCGCTCCAGACCGCCGCCGAAGACCCACACGCCGGCATCCTGCGCCGCCCGCACCACTGCGTGCGAGGCCTCGCCCACCGCGGGCATCTCCTCCCGAGGGAAAGTCATCGCGCCGTCGTCGAACGAGATCAGGTAGCGCACCATCGTGTCCTCCTTGCCGTAGCGGCCTCGGGGCGAGGCTCCCAACTGCGATCGACTGCCTCCGCGCGCAAAAGTCATCGGAGGGATCTGCACCGCTTCCAGATTGCGACTCGCGCACGGGCGTGCCTAGCGTCGGTCAGGGGTCAGGACGAGGAGCCGACATGGCCGTGTGCGACGTCTGCGGTAACTACTACGACGGCACCTTCGAAGTCGTCATGAGCGACGGTCAGCGCTTCGTGTTCGACAGCGTCGAGTGCGCGGCCCGCAAGATCGCACCGAAGTGCGCGAACTGCGGCGTCAGCATCCTCGGTCACGGCATCGAGCAGGACAACACGGTCTTCTGCTGCGCCCATTGCGCCAGGCACTCCGGGGTGCTGGGCGCTGCGGACCACGTGGCCGGCGGGTCCTGACAGAAACCGACCCCTGGCTCGCGCCCGGGTCGCCCGGCGAGTCCAGGCGGGGCACGCTGGGCTCGTCCGGTCCCTCACAGCACATCGAGGTGCGCCATGGCCAAGATCCTCATCCTCACCGGCGACGCGGCGGAGACGCTCGAGGTGATGTACCCCTACGCCCGGCTCCAGGAGGCCGGCTACGAGGTCGACATCGCAGCCCCCGAGAAGAAGCGCCTACAGTTCGTCGTGCATGACTTCGTCGACACCTTTGACACGTACACCGAGAAGCTCGGGCACACCTGGCAAGCGGACATAGCGTTCCGTGACGTGAACCCCGACGACTACGTGGCCGTCGTCGTGCCGGGCGGACGGGCGCCCGAGTACATCCGCAACAACGAGGACGCCAAGCGCATCGTCAAGGCGTTCTTCGACCGCGACGCCCCCGTCGCCGCGCTGTGCCACGGACCGCTGCTTCTCGCCGCAGCCGGCGTGCTGACGGGCCGGACGACGTCCGCGTACCCCCAGCTCGCCGTCGACGTCGAGACCGCCGGCGGTACGTTCCAGGACGGGGGCGACGTCGTCGACGGAAACCTCGTGTCCGGGCGGGCGTGGCCCGACAACGGTCCGTGGATGAAGGCTTTCCTGGCAGTGCTCGACAAGGCGGGCGTGTCGCCGACGGTCTGACGTCGCGGGCGTCGGTGGCGACGTCGTCGTCCGGTGATGTCCTGTCGGCGTGGCGGCGCCGACGACGGTGGGAGACGGGCGCCCAGGGTCGAACCGCAGTGTGACCACCGCCGGGCGTCGCCACGCGTCATGTTCGAGCGGTGATCATCGCCGAGGACCTGCTGCTGCTCACGTACGACGACGAGTCCGGCTCTGCCGACCCGTGGATCGACAACCTCGCCTACCGTCTTGCCGGGGCGCTGCTCGTCGAGCTCGCGCTGACGGGTCGCGTCGAGCCCACCGACGAGCGCACGGTCGACCCGGACGGGAAGACCGTGCGGCGCGGCCGCATCGTCGTCCGCGACGGCTCCCCGACCGGCCACGCGGAGCTGGACACCGCCCTGGCGTCGATCGCCGGCCGACCCCGCAGGCCCGGCGACCTGATCGAGCCGCTCTCCCGCGGCCTGCAGAAGCGCCTGCTCGCCGGCCTCGCCGACCGCGGTGTGCTCCGCCGCGAGCAGGGCCGCATCCTCGGCATCTTCCCGATGACGCGCTGGCCCGCCGTCGACTCGGCGCACGAGACCGCGCTGCGGGGGCGCCTCGGGTCCGTGCTCCTCGACGGGGCCACACCCGCACCGCACGATGCCGCGCTGCTCGCGCTCGCCAAGGGCACCCGTTTGGTGCGTCGGCTCGTGCCGAAGGACCGGAGAACCGAGGCCGAGGCGCGCGCCAAGCAGGTCGCGGAGTCGGGCTGGGTGACCGACGCCACGACGAAGGCGATCGAGGAAGCCGTGGCGGCGGCCATGGTGGCCATCATGTGATCACACCGACGACCGGGTCCTGACCCGCTGGTCAGAGCTGCCCCGGCGATTGCCGCGCGGTCGGCACGACGACGACGGCCAGCGACGTGAGCCGTACCAACCGGCGCGGCAGACTGCTCGTGGCGGAGACGGGCGAAGAAGTCGCGTCGTGGCAGACGCTCGGCGATATGGAGGACCTTGAGGTTGACCGCGCCGCGCCGCGCGCGTGGCGCTGGACCTGACCACGGCCCCTCGGACCACACCCTCGACCGTCATCCGGCCTGCCGCCACTGGTCTAGCGTTCCGCCACGAGGAGGTGGGCGATGCTAGAGGTTCTGGGCCTGGACCGCTGGGCAGAGGCGACGTACCTGATGCTGGTCGAGAGCGAACCGCTCGCGGCAGACGGGCTCGCCGCGCGCACGGGGCTCGACGCCGACGCGCTCGACGCGGCTCTGGCCGCCTTGGAGGAGCGAGGGCTGGTGTCGCGCGTACCCGACCGCCCGGTTCGGTACACGGCGCTTCCGCCCGAGCACGCCGTCGAGGTGCTGCTGCTGGCGCGCGAGCGCGAGATCCAGCGGGTTCGAGCGCTCACGCTGCGTCTGGCCGAACGGCACCGCAAGGTGCGCGCGGGTGCTGCGTCGGAGTCGGTCATCGAGGTGATCACGGGAGCCGACGCCGTGGCACGCACCGGTCAGCAGCTGCTCGCGCGTGCCGAGCACCGCATCCGCGGCATCGACGCCCCGCCGTACGCCGAGGCGAGCGACGGCCAGCGGGTCAACTCGAGCATGCTCGCGGGCGACCCGAGCGTGGAACGACGGTTCATCCACGGCCTCGACAAGCTCAGGCTCCCGGGCGCTACGGCGCGGGTCGAGGCCGACGTCGCCGCGGGGGAAGACGTGCGGTTCCTGCCGACGGCGCCCATGAAGCTCATCCTGTCCGACGACCAGGCAGCTCTCGTGCCACTCGTGGCGACGCCAAAGGTGCTCGACTCGTGCATCCTGGTGCGCCCGTCGGCGCTGCTCGACGCGCTCTCGACGATGTTCGAGACGCTGTGGGCGCAGGCCCAGCCGTACCGGGCGCGCACTACCGACGGAGCCGGCGCGCGCGACATGTCCGACGACGAGCGTCGCATCCTGCCCCTGCTCGCGCTCGGCCTGGCCGACGAGGCGATCGCGCGCCAGCTCGGCATCGGTCACCGGACCGTCCAGCGGCGCGTCCAGGCGATCCTGGTGCGGCTCGGTGCGACGAGCCGGTTCCAGGCGGGGGTGCTCGCGGCTCGGCGCGGGTGGTGGGACGAGCCGCGGGCATGACCGTGGGGCCGGCGGGATCTCCGCCGGCCCCACGGCCCGGGTCTGCCCCGCGCCAGCGTGCGCTCCCCTGCCCGTCAGGGCCCGGGATGGTGAGCCGCGCGTGCTCCGGACCGCGGTGCTGACCGTGGCCCGACCCGTCCCCGCGCCCAGCGCGGAGCTCAGTGCGGCGCCACGACGTCCATCTCGACGGGCAGCGTCAGCGACCCGTACGGGGTGTCGGCGTCGACGACGAGTGCGGCGTGGTGCGCGCCGGCGTCGGCCGGACCCATGCCGGACGCGTCGAGCGTCAGCGTGACCGTGACCGCCTGGTGGGCGGGGATCGTCAGCGTGTCGGCCTGCTCTCCGAGCCACGCCACGTCCGCGTGGGCGCCGTCGTAGCCGGCGAGCTCGAGCACCGTCTGCTGCGGCACGTTGTACCTGTTGACGCCGCCGACCACGAACCAGCCGGGCGCTGAGGCGGCCGACTCGACAGGGCCGGGCAGGTCGGGCAGCGCCGACCACGCGTCGGTCGCCGGGTCGTACGCCCACGCCTTGTCGCTCGTGATGTTCGTCGACGCGGTCCGGCCGCCCGCGACGAGCAGCTTGCCGTCGGCGGTGGTGCCGGCCGCCGTCCACAGGTCGAGCGGCGCGGAGGCAAGCTGCGTCCACTCCTTGGCGGTCGGGTCGAGCACGAACGTGTCCTTCGAGTCGGTCGTCGAGCCCTCGCCAGGCTCATACGCGCCGCCCGAGCAGTACACCTTCGCGTCGATCGTGCCGCACACCGGGTAGGAGATCGGCTCGAGGTACGACGGGCCGGCAGACCAGGTGTTCGTGGCCGGGTCGTAGACCTGCACCTCGGTGGTGCCGCACGACTGCGCCTCGCACCCGCCGATGACATACAGCTTGTCGCCGACGACGGCGGAGCCCGCCGCCAGGTACGGGTGCGGCATCGGCGCGATGGCCGACCACGCGTCGCTCTTCGGGTCGTAGACCTCGCCGCCCGCGATGGGCGCGCCGGCCGTGTCGCGGCCACCCGCGACGTAGAGCTTGCCGCGCACGAACCCGTAGGCGGGGAAGAGGCGCGGCGTGACCGGCTTCGCGAGCGGCGTCCAGGCCGCCGTCGCCGGGTCGTACTTCGAGAACGCCGTGCTCCACTGGCCGCCGGGGGCCTCGCCGAGGCCCGCGTACAGGACGCCGTCGAGCGTGCCGGCGACGCCGCCCTCCGAGCCCGCGGGGGCGTCGGCGAGCTGCCGCCACGCGGCGCCGTCCGGGGTCCCGGTGGCCTCGGAGGCCTGCTCGCCGAGCGAGATCCTCGCCGGTGTGGCGCCCTTGTTCCGCACGGTGACGTCGACCGTGGCGCTCGCACCCCACGGCACCTGCTTCGCCACCGCGGCGGTCTTGAGCTCGAGCCTTGCCGGACTCACCGTGAGGTCCGCACTCGTCACGTGGTCGGCCTTGAGGCTCGCCGAGCCGGTCGAGGTCGGGTACCCGAACGCGGGCAGGCCCGCGGTCAACCGCTGGTGACCGGCGCCCGGGACGAACAGCGAGTACATGCCCCCGGCGCGGGCCGGGTCCGACGGCGTCGCGACGGTCTGCGCGGCGACGGGCGCGGCGCCGGTGGTCGAGACGACCGCACCGAGCACGCCGGTACGGGTGTTCGCGTCGGTCACCGAGCCCACCAGGAGCCCGCCGGCGTCGGTCACGAGCGTGCGGGCGCCCACCGTGACGTCGTCGACCTCCCAGTAGCCCGCGAGCGAGCCGATGAAGTGGAACCGCAGCTGGACCGAGGCCTGGCCGGCATAGCCGGCGAGCGAGAGCTCCTCGTGGTCGTGCCCGCCGGGCTCGTAGCCCTTGTGCCAGAGGTTGGACCACGTGGCGCCGCCGTCGGTCGTGACGTCGACGTCCTCGGTCTGGTCCGACAGCCCGACGGCGATCGCCGAGTCGAACGTCAGCAGCGGCGCGGTCTGGGCCGACAGGTCGTAGACCGGGCTCACGAGCGAGGTGTCGACCGAGCCCCACCCGAGCGCGTAGTCGTCGACCTGGGCGAAGTGCCCCGTGCCGCCGGTCTGGTTGCCGCGGTTGAGCGTGTCGGTGAAGTTCCAGCCCGCGGCGCCCGTGGCGGTCACGACCGACCAGTCCGCGGGCGTCGCCGCGGCGTCGAAGGTCTGCGCGCCGCCACCCGGGCCGTAGCCGATGTGGTAGCCGGGCGCCATCGTGCCCGTGGTGTCGAGCGGGAGCGCGATGGTGACCGGGGCCGCGCCGGCGCGCTGGCCGTCGCCGGAGGTCGCGACGTCGGCGCTGCCCGCCTGGTAGCCGGCGTAGAGCGCGGTGGCCCGGATCGTGTAGGTGGCGCCCGCCGGCAAGCGCAGCGAGAACGCGCCCGTGGCCGGGTCCGTGAAGGCGGTGCCCGGGACGCCGTCCACGCTGATGCGCGCGTACAGGCCCCAGCCGTGGTCGCCGCCGTCGGTCACCGTGCCGCTGACGGTCTGCGACGGCACGGGCGTCAGGGTGACCTTCGGCGTCAGGGCGTCGCCGTCGGCGACATGCAGCGTGCCGAGGTCGGCCGTGGCGTAGCCGAACGCCGAGACCTTGAGCGTGTAGTCGCCCGGCGGCACGTCGAGCACGAACGCGCCGTCGGCGCGGCTCGACGTCGCGAACGCGCCGAGCGCGACCGATGCGCCTGCGACGGCGGCACCCGTCGTGGCGTCGGTCACCGTGCCGGTCACGGTGCCGTGGGGGCCCGGCTTGAACGCGAGCAGGCCGTCGGGGGTACCCAGGCCCGTGGGACCGTCGTAGCCGGCGCTGGCCTGGCACTCGTACGACGGCGAGCAGTCGGGCGCGATCGGGAAGCCGCACGGGACGCCGAAGGCGCAGCTGGCGTTGTCACCCGTGGTGACGTCGTGCAGCGCCGACGGGGTCTCGTACGGGTACGACGCCGGGTAGGTGCCCGAAGTGACGGGCCCCGCGAGCGCGTACGTCGAGGCGATGATGGGCGCCGAAGCGCTCGTGCCGCCGAACACGTTCCAGCCGCCCGTCTGGCTGTTGGAGTCGTAGACCGCGACGCCCGTGACCGGGTCCGCGACCGCCGAGACGTCGGCGACAGAGCGGCCGTCGCAGCCGTCGTCGTGCTGATAGGCGGGCTTCGGCTCCACCTGCGAGCAGCCCGAGCCGGGCGCGCCCCACCGCGTGGCGGTGCCCGAGCTCCACACGGACTCCGACCAGCCGCGGGCGCTCGAGTCCTTGACGAGCGACGTGCCGCCCACCGCCGTGACGTACGGCGACGCGGCCGGGTAGGACACGCCGTAGCCGTCATCGCCCGAGCTGAACACGATCGCGGTGCCCGGGTGGTCGTAGTACGCGGCGTCGTCGGCCAGGTTGGCGTCCGAGTCGCTGTAGCCGCCCCACGAGTTGGAGACGTAGCCCGCACCGAGCGTGACGGCCATGTTCACGGCCGCGCCGAGGTCGGCGTCGGAGTTCGAGTCCGCCTCGACGAGCAGGATGGTGGCGCGCGGAGCGATCGCGGAGACCATGTCGACGTCGAGCGAGATCTCCCCCGCCCAGTTGGCGTCGTAGACCGGGTAGACGGTTCCGCCGCGCTGGTCGACCTTGCGGAAGCAGCCGTTGTCCGTCGTACAGGCCGGCAGCCCGAACTGCTGGCGGTACACGGCGAGGTCCGCCTCGGCCTTCGGGTTGTCGTAGGCGTCGACGATGGCGATCGTGGTGCCCGCGCCGCCATCTCCCGGCAGGTTGTAGGCGGAGAGCAGGTCCGCAGGGCCGAAGCCGTCGACGGCGGTCGCGTTCAGGTCGCCGTTGGCCCGGCGCTGGACGCCCTTGCGGTGGGCGACGTGGGAGTCCGTCCGGCGCTCCGAGAAGCACGTCATGTGGCCGGGCTCGGCCGCGCCGCACACCGGCTCGGCGGTCGGCGCGGCGGGCGTGGTGACGCCGTCAGTGGTCTGCGACGTCGGCGTCGGCGTCGGCGCCGGGGCGGCTGCGGCGACAGACGTCGCCGGCAGGGCCGCGGCGGAAGCCGTGGCCGCGGACGACAGGGCGAGCCCGGCGAGCGCGAGCGACGCGGCCAGGGCGACCGCCCGGCGGGCCCGCGGCCGCCGTCTGCCGCGCGCGGGGCGCGGCTGCAGCGAGGGGTGGGACACGGTGACTCCTCGGTCGAGGGTGGTAGGTGGGTTCACCCTCACCGACGCCGGATCCGTGCGGAAGGTCATGGGCGTGGCGCTTTGGCGCCGCGTCGTATTCACGCCCCGGAACGGAAGCGCAGGCCGGGACGGTTCTACGCGTCCGCGGACGCGAGACTCAGCGCGCGCCGCGACCAGACCCGTGATGCCGACGATGGAAGCGTTCCGATGAAGCGTGCCAGGACGAGAGCTCATTGCTCAGGCGATGCCGGAGTGGTCGTGCAGTGCCGGGATGAGACGCCGCGCGTTGTCACCGATGACTGCCGCAGCGAGCTCCGGAGAGAGGTCGAGCGCGGAGATGCGCCACCTCCCGTTACCTGGCGGTTCGGACGTGTCGTACGGGAAGTACTCGTCCGCCGTCTCGAGGAAGCGGAAGTAGGTGGCGTAGTCCTCCGCCGTCGGCGGCGACACGTCGGTACCCAGGACCACCCGGTCGGGGTGGTCCTCGATGAGCTTGCGGGTGCGGCGTGGCTGCCGCCCAAGCTCCGCGATCCGGGCGGCGATGTCGACGGCGAAGTTCGGGTAGGTCGTGAGCATCCGGTCGACCCAGTCGAGGTCCTCGGCGTAGCAGCCGACGTGCGCCCCGACGAAGGTCACGTCCGGGTGCGCGGCGACTGCGGACTCGAGCGCGTCGAGCAGCCGCGGCAGCGGGGGGAACTCCGGGCCCATGAAGCGCCAGTCGGGATGCCGCAGGAGCTCCTCGACCCGCTCGTTGTGCTGGTCCATCGGCTCGAAGAAGGCGGCAGGGTCGGCGGTGTGCACGGCGACGGGCAGTCCGGTGTCGGCGAGTGCCGACCACATTCCCTCGAGGCGCGGATCGTCGAGGAAGAGCAGCTCACCGTTCTCGTCCCGCAGCCGGAGCCCGATGTCCTTCCAGAGCTTCAGCCCCTTGGCACCGCGGGACGCCGAGTCGACGATCGACGCGGCGACGCGGTCGGGCCAGCCAGGTACCGCGGTCTGGCTCCAGTCGACACGGCAGTAGGTCACGAAGCGGTCGGGGTGGGCACGGTCGTAGCGGTCGAGGTTTGTCTCCAGCTCGTCGTCCCAGCAGCCGTCGAGGTTGACGACGGTGGCGACGTTGCACTCGTCCATCAGCCCGACCAGCGCGGGCACGTCCTTGACCCGCCAGTCGCCGTCGTGCCATCTGCCCAGGTGGTTGTGGGCGTCGACGGCGGGCGTGGACGCACGGTAGACCGTGCTCTGCGGCAGGCGGACGGTAGGGCGCGGGACGAAGTCGCGCAGCCGGAGATCCTTCAGCTCCTCGATGTCCATGGGTACCTTCACGTCCCCTGATCAGGTGGGTCGTCGCGACGGTGGGTTCGAGACGACCGGCCAGGTCTGGCGGAGCAGCCGGTCGCGACCCGCCTGTGCGAGCGGACGACCGGCGAGGCGTGCCGCATAAAGGGCCGCCCCGACGGACGGCGTGTACAGCGGCTCGCGCAGGTCGTAGCGCCGCGCAGCCGCGCCGAGCAGCCGCACGAACTCGTGCCGGACGACGTCCGCCGAGAAGACCCCGCCCGAGTAGGAGACAGGGACGGCCTCTTCGTCCTCGAAGCCCAGCCGAGCGGCCGCAGTCTCGACCAGGAGCACCAGCTCCGCGGCGGCCTGCGCGAGGATCTCGCGCGCCACCGGGTCGCCCAGGTCGGCGGCGTGCGCGACGACGCGCGACGTCGCCGCAACCCGGGTCCGGGAACCCTGCCACTCGTTCTGCACGACGCCGATGGCATCGAGGTCGGCGGCGATCCCCAGGTGGTCGCGCACGGCGTCCAGCAGCAGGCCGGGGTCCAGCCGCCCGTCGCTCATGCGCGAGAAGGCCTCGAGGCCGCGGACGGCGATCCAGTAGCCGGACCCCTCGTCACCGAAGAGCTCGCTCCAGCCGCCGACGCGTGCCTGCCGTCCGTCGCGCTCGCCGTAGCAGATGGAGCCGGTGCCGCTGACGACGTTGATGCCGTCCTCCGCGCCCAGCGAGCCGGCCCAGCCCGCGACCATGTCGTTGCCGCAGGCGTACCGGTCGTGGCCGAGCACCTCCCCCGGGATCGAGTCGAGCGCCGGGAGATCCGCGCTGGCCTCGCCGTAGGCGGGGAGCCCGAAGAACGCGTCGGTGACGCCGTCGGGTGCGATGCCGGCCTGCCGGCACACCTCGCCGACGCCCTCCTCGAGCACGTCCCTGACCAGGCGTGTCCCTTGCGGGCTGCCCAGGTAGTACGAGCTCCGCGTCTGGGTCGTCCCCGCGAGCGCGCCGTCCTGCGTGACGAGGCAGAGAGCCGTCTTCGTGCCCCCGCCGTCGACCCCGAGGAACATGGTCACCGCCCGCTGTCGAACGGATGGACGGTGACACCCTTGACCACCCGGTTGACGGCGCCCGACGGCGACGGGGTGTCCGGAGTGATGCCCAGCTCGAGCGAGGCGTTCATCGCCAGCAGCTGAGCCACGACGACGAACGCCAGGCCGGCGATCGCGTCGGGATCCTCGGCGAGCCCCCCGATCGCCCACATCTGGTCGTCGTCGGACTCGTCGCCCCGCGGGACGCCGACGACGACGACGTTCGCCGCCCCCATCTGGAGCCGGAGCTCCGCGACGATGTCTTCGTCATACCGGCGGGTGTACCGGTCGTTCGACAAGTAGACGATCGCGAGCGTGCGGTCGTCGACGACCGACTTCGGCCCGTGCCGGAAGCCCAACGGGGAGTCGGAGTAGCTGACGACCAGGCCGGAGGTCAGCTCGAGCACCTTGAGCGCCGACTCGCGGGCCAGTGCGGCCAGGGGTCCGCTGCCGAGGTAGACGACGCGCTCGTAGCGCCGCGGGGCGAGGGCCGCGACGTCGCCTGCGTGCTCGCGGAGCACGGCCTCGCCGGCGTCCGCGAGCCGTCTCGACACCCCCGAGTCCAGCGCGTCCGGTACGAGCGCGAGCCAGGCAGCCAGCACCATCGAGGTGAAGCTGGACGTCATGGCGAAGCCCTCGTCGTTGGACTGCGGCGGCATAGGGAGCACGAGCGAGCCCGCCCTGCCGCGGTGGGTCGTCGCGAGCGTCCCGTCGGCGTTGCACGTGACGATCAGGTGGCTCGCGGCCGTCAGGCACTGGTCGGCGAGGGCCGTCGCCGCGACGCTCTCCGGGCTGTCGCCCGAGCGCGCGAACGAGACCAGCAGGGTGGGCACGTCCTCGGCGAACGCCTCGTACGGATTCGAGACGATGTCCGTCGTCGCGACCGCGTCGACGCGGCGCGCGAGCAGGCGGCTGAGCGCGGGTGCCAGCAGCTGCCCTGCAAAGGCGGACGTGCCGGCTCCCGTCATGACGATGCGGAGGTCCTCGACCGCGAGGAGCGGGCGGAGGAACCGCTCGACGGTGTCGCGCCGGTCCGCCATGTCAGCGGCGACCTGGCGCCAGACCTGCGGCTGCTGGGCGATCTCCCGGCCGGTCGCCCCCGCCCGGTCGCTGGTCACGGTTGCGTCGGTCGGGACGAAGGTAGGCGAAGCATCGGTCACGACGGCGTCCTCGACAGCACTGTGCAGGTCGAGTACGCGCTGGAACGCGTCGGTCATGTCGCCACCCTCGTCTTTGCCATGGGATGCCCCTCCAGAACTGATTGGTGCACCGGGCGCAGGAGCTTCATCGCTCATTCGCGCAGATGCACTCGGTCAGACGACCAATCGAGCGCGCTTGCGAGGCCGAAGTTAGGAGCGCGGGCCGTGATGGGTCAACATTTCTGAGCCAACCGCTCACTTCGAGCGACCCAACTGCTCAGTTGGCCACCCGCGTTGACATCAGGCGACAACGACCTCCACGCCCGTCGACCGGATGCGCTCGAGCTCCTCCGGGTCCGCGGACGTGTCGGTGATCAACGTGCTGACGTGGTCGAGCGGGACCATCTGCGCCAGCGTCACGCGACCGATCTTCGAGCCGTCGGCAACGACGATGGTCCGCTGGGCGCTGCCGACCATCGCCCTGTTCGTGCGCGCCTCGGTCTCGTCGTACGTGGTCACGCCCGCGCTCGCGGCGATGCCGTCGGCACCGAGGATCGCGGTGCTGACGTTCAGTGCGCCGAACGTCCGCTCGGCGACAGGCCCGACGAACTCGAGCGACTGCGGCCGCAGGGAACCACCGGAGACGACGACCCGCAGCGCCGGATAGGTGTGGATGAGCTCCGCGATCGTCAGCGAGTTGGTGACGATCGTGAGCAGCTGGTGGCTCGTCAGCTCCACGGCGACGCGGGCCGTCGTCGTCCCTCCGGACAACGCGACGGCGTGCCGCTCGTGCGGGATGCGCACCGCGACCGCGCGGGCGATCGCCGACTTGGCGTCCGGGAACCGGGTGTTGCGCAGCTCCAGCGGCAGCTCCGAGACCCCGTGGTCGAGCGCCGTCACCCCGCCGTGGGTGCGCACGACGAGCCGATGCTCGGCTAGCTCGGTGAGGTCGCGGCGCGCGGTCGCCGGCGAGATCCCGAGGGCTGCCACCAGGTCGGGAACGGACACGGTGCCTCGTTCGGCGACCAGATCGAGGATCTGGACGAAGCGCCTGCTTCGCTTGCGCGACCCGGCCTCGATGACGGGCGTGTCGGTGGTCATCCACAGCCTCCACAAGTGATCAATCAGAGTGATCAACGTATCTCAGATTCGCTCAGATGGTTGCGCAGGTTGACCGGATGCGCCAATCATCTGACCCCATGACACGCATCGCGTTCCTCGGCGCGGGTTCCGCCGTCTTCACCCGTCAGCTCCTCGTGGACCTCCTGCGCTACGACGACCTCCCCACGCTGGAGATCGCGCTGCACGACATCGATCCCGACCGCCTCGAGATCGCGCGCGCCACGGCCGAGCACGTCGCCGCGCGGCTGGGCAAGCCGCTGCAGGTCGTGGCCACCCTCGACCGCCGCGAGGCGCTGACCGGCGCGACGGCCGTGGTCATCATGATCCAGGTCGGCGGCGTGGCCGCCACCTACGTCGACCTCCAGATTCCCGCGAAGTACGGCCTGCGCCAGACCATCGGCGACACCACCGGCGTCGGCGGCGTGTTCCGCGGCCTGCGGACCTTCCCCGTGATCTCGCAGATCGCGCGGGACGTCCTCGACGTCTGCCCCGACGCCTGGGTGCTCAACTACACGAACCCGATGGCGATGAACGTCTGGTGGTGGTCCATCGCGGCGCCCGCCGTGAAGACCGTGGGCCTGTGCCACTCGGTGTTCTGGACCGTCCACGGGCTCAACGAGCTCATCGGGGTCCCGCTCGACGGCACCACGTACGCGGCGGCCGGCGTCAACCACCAGGCCTGGCTCACCGAGTGGAGCCGGGACGGGCAGAGCCTCTACCCGCTGCTCGACGCGAAGATCGCCGAGAACCCGGAGCTGGAGCGCCGCGTCCGCGTCGAGATGTACCGGCGGATCGGGTACTACCCCACCGAGACCTCCGAGCACTCCTCGGAGTACCTGTCCTGGTTCCTGCGCTCGGACGAGCAGATCGACCATTACCGCATCGAGCCGCTGCAGTACCTGGGGATCTCGGACAGCAACGTCGCCGAGGTCACCGAGGCTCGCCGTCGTCTCGCCGCCGGGGAGGACCTCGACCTTCCGGACGGGGATGACGCCGCGGAGTACGCGCCGCAGATCATCCACTCGCTGCTCACCGGCACGGAGCGCTGGATCCACGCCAACGTCCCGAACGCCGGGCTCATCGACAACCTTCCCCAGGGCGCTGCCGTGGAGGTCCCGGCGTTCGTCGACCGCGACGGCGTCCACCCGAAGGCCGTCGGCGCGATCCCTACGGCCGGCGCCGCCCTCAACCGCACCTACCTCTCGGTGGCCGAGCTCGCCGTCGAGGCTGCCCTGACCGGCGACGCGCGCACGGTGCGGCAGGCCGTGCTCGTCGACGGGAACGCCTCGTCCACCCTGACACCACAGCAGATCTGGGACCTGTGCGACGAGCTGACGACCGCGCACAAGTCCCTGCTCCCCCGCAGCCTCGGCGGCGACGTGGAGCTTGTGCTGCCGTAGCCCTCGCCGCGCTATCCTCGCGCGCACCACGCGGCGAGGGCGTCACCGACGACGTCCTCGCCGCGACGTCCGGGCCGCCGGCCCGGGCGATCCACCTTGCGGGCCACCCGCACTGACGAGCCACTGCCTAGCTGGGAGCGACCAATGACCGTTCGCCCGGGAAACACCCGATCAATCCGACGGACCGCGCTTGCCGCCGTCGCCGCCCTCGCTGTCGTAGGAGGTGTCACGGCGTGCGGCGCCGGATCCGGCGAGGGAGCCACCGCGCTCGACACCTCGGCACCCGTCAAGCTGACGTGGTGGACCGGCCAGGCCGACGACGCGCACGACCTGCTCAAGAGCCTCGCGGCGGACTTCACCAAGGCGCACCCGAACGTGACGATCGACGTCGAGCCCGGCGCGTCGACGACGGACGAGCTCCTCCAGAAGATGTCCGCCGGGTTCGCCGGTGGCGACTACCCGGACATCTCGTACGCGTTCGGCTCGTGGGCGAGCCAGCTCGAGGCGTCGGGCCGGACGCTCGACCTCACCGAGCAGGTCAAGGACCCCGCAGTCGGCTGGGACGAGTTCACGGCTGCGGCGCGCTCGACGGCGCAGCCGAACGGCGGCAAGACCATCGGGTTCCCCGCGCTCGTCGACAACATCTCGCTCATCTACAACAAGACGGTGTTCGACGCCGCCGGCGTCGAGTACCCGACCGACGACTGGACCTGGGACGACCTTCGCGCCGCGGCGAAGAAGCTGACCGACCCGGCGACCCAGACCTACGGCTTCGGGTACTCGGTCTCCGGGACCGAGGAGACGACGTGGCAGTTCTGGCCGCACTTGTGGCAGCGCGGGGGGGCGATCCTCTCGAGCGACCAGAAGACCGCGGCGTTCGCCGACCAGCCGGGCGTCGAGGCGCTCGAGTTCCTGCGCTCGATGGCCCAGGACGACAAGAGCCTCTACCTGGACCAGACCGACCTCAAGATCGGCCAGCTCTTCGCCGCGAACCGGATCGCCATGGAGACGTCGGGCCCGTGGGTGCTCCACGACCTCCAGACCGCCGGCACCAAGTACGGCGTGGTGCAGCTGCCCGGCATCGACGGCAACCATCAGACGGTGTCGGGCCCGGACCTGTGGGTCGCCCTGGACCACCATGACGTCAACCGCGCCCACTGGACCTTCGAGCTCCTCAACTGGCTGACCTCGCCCGAGCAGGACCTGCGCTGGAACGTCGCGTTCGGCAATCTCCCGCTGCGCGAGTCGGAGCAGGCCTCGCCCGAGTTCCAGGCACAGGTCAAGGCCCTGCCCGGTCTCGACGTGATGGCTGCCAACAGCGCCAACGCCAAGACCGCTCGCCCCACCGCCACCGGCTACGTCGGCCTCTCCGAGGCGATCGGCAAGGCCATCTCCAAGGTGCTCCAGGGCCAAGCAGACCCGGCCGACGCGTTGGCCGAAGCCCAGAAGGCCGCCGACACGGCGCTGGCCTCGGCCAACGAGTAGTGCGGGCGCCAAGTGGACTCGCAAGTGGCTCTTCAGAGCAGCACCACGACCGATGAGCTGCCGGCGGGCGACGTGCCCGCCGGCAGCCGCCGGGCGGCCCGCAGGTGGGCCGACAACCTCCAGGGCTGGGCGTTCATCGCCCCGGCGACCGTGGTCGTCCTCGGCCTGTCGATCTTCCCGGCCGTCTGGTCGTTCATCCTCTCGCTGCAGAAGTGGGACGGCTTCTCGGACCCCAAGTTCATCGGCGGGCACAACTACTCCCGCCTGGTGTCCGACACCGCGTTCTGGGACGCCGTGCAGCACACGCTGTTGTACACGGTCCTGTTCGTCCCGGCATCGGCGCTGATGGGGCTCTTCCTCGCCGTGGCCCTCAACCGCAAGATCCGGTTCATCGGCTTCTACCGGACCGCGATCTTCGTCCCGTTCGTCGCGTCCGCCGCCGCGACCGGAATCCTCGCGACCTACCTGTTCAGCCCGCAGTTCGGTCTCGCGAACGACCTGCTCCGGCGCATGGGCCTGCCGCAGCAGGGCTGGCTGGAGAGCCCGAGCCAGGCGATGCTCGTCATCGCGATCATGTCGTTGTGGGGGCAGGCGGCCTTCACCACGGTCATCTACCTCGCGGCTCTGCAGGACGTGCCGGTCGAGCTCACGGAGGCCGCGAAGATCGACGGCGCCAACCCGTGGCAGGCGTTCTGGCGGATCATCTGGCCGCACCTGTCGCCCGTGACGGTGTTCGTCGTCGTCTGGCAGACGATCGGCGCGATCCAGCTGTTCGACCTCGTCTACACCACGACGCGTGGCGGCCCCCTCGACGCAACGAAGACGATCGTCTACTTCCTCTGGGACCGGGCGTTCCGCACCCTCGAGTTCGGGTACGGGTCCGCAGCCGCATACGCGCTCTTCGCCGTGACCCTGCTCATCACCATCGGGATCGTCGTCTACTCCCGGCGCCGCAACCTGGAGGCATTCTGATGGCCACCGCGACCACCGTGAAGGCGCCGCCCGTCGACGTCGCCGACCTCGCCCCGGCGCCCCGGCGCCGGCGGCGACGGATCAGCGGCTGGCACTTCTTCCTGTTCCCGACGGCGGTGCTCTTCCTGGTGCCGCTCGTGCAGATGGTGCTGGCATCGGTCTCCCCGGCCGCGGAGCTCGTCCAGTTCCCGAGACCGCTGCTCCCGTCGCGGCTCACCCTCGACGGCTTCGTCCAGCTCTTCACGACGACGCCCGCCCTGCGCTGGATGCTCAACTCGACGATCGTCTCGGTCAGCGCGATCATCGCGCAGTCCGTGCTCTGCTCGTTGGCGGGGTACGGGTTCGCGCGGCTGCGCTTCCGCGGCCGCAACATGTCGTTCTTCGCCATCGTGGCCACGATCATGATCCCCACCCAGGTCCTGATGATCCCGACCTACGTGATGTTCGCCCGGCTCGGCCTGCTCGACGGCCTCGGGGCGGCCATCGTGCCGTGGCTCGCGGGCGCGTTCGGCATCTTCCTGATGCGGCAGTTCTTCCTGTCCATCCCCGCGGAGCTGGAGGAGGCCGCCGCCCTCGACGGCTGCAGCCGTCTGCAGGTCTTCTTCCGCGTCGTGCTGCCCCTGGCCAAGCCCGCCCTGGCGACCTTGGCGATCTTCACCCTGCTCGGCTCGTGGAACGACCTCGTCTGGCCGCTGATCGCGATCAACAACGAGCACAGCTTCACGCTCCAGCTGGGGATCGCGAACTTCCAGGGCACGCGCCGAACCCAGTGGTCGCTGCTCATGGCAGCGAACGTCGTGGCGACCGCGCCGCTGATCGTGTTCTTCCTGGCGGCCCAGCGGCACTTCATCGCGACCATGACGATGTCCGGCATGAAGGGGTGAGCCGTCGCGGAACGTTCGAAAGCACACTTGCTTCCAGGGTGTCATGTACCAATGACGTTAACGGTGACGTAATAGCCCACGCACGAAGCGTTGACGGGGCAGTCGTACGGGCTTCCGTCGACCCAGATCTTTGCGCTTCCCTTCCGTGACTCCGCTGGCACGGTGACCGACTTGGAGAACGCGCCGTCCGATGCTGGTGCGACGGTACCGAGGGGCCAGCTCTGCTCCGTCGTCACAAGAGTCAACCGGTATTCCGTACCGCTGGATAGCCGCAGTCTGCAGTCTGGACGACCGCTAGACACGACGATCTCGTCGCCAGGTGCCACATCGGCAGACGAGACTTCCAGCGGCGCCGGAAAACACGGCTCCCGCGAGCAGCCAGGAAGGCAAGTGGTGGAGAGCCCAAGCACGAGACACGCAAGGCCGGATGCGAATCGCCTTCGGAGCTCGTCCTTGGTGCGCGCGGTCGTGGAAGATTGCTTCGGCTGTTGAGCGTGCGAGCCGACCAGCATGAGCCGAGCGACGCCTGGCACGAGAGCCATCGGCATACGCGACACCACCCTCACGACGGAGCCCGCCTCGTGACGGACGTCCAAGCAGTGCCCGCGCGGCGCGAATTCGCCCACGCGGCTGGGAGGAAGCGTATTCGCTAGTCCGGGTCTTCCGTGAAGGGTGGGCGACACTGGGTTCGAAGATGCTGCCGTTGACGCTCACCTGATTGCTCAGGGGCCGGTGTAGGCGACCTTGATGAGCCGCGGCGTCTCGACCGTCGTGGTCGCGACCGTCACGCCGTCCTCCACCATGTCGATGATCGTGTCCGAGCCCGCGTCGGCGAGGAACTCCAGGCCGCGGCCGGCGTAGGCCTCGTCGAAGAAGACCTCGCCGAACCGGGGCAGCCGCGCCGCGGTGCCGTTGATTCCCGGCCGCTCGACCACCCATTCGGCCTGGTTCTCCTGCGAGCTCGTCCCGGCCGGGGCGTCGAGGGCGACGCCCACCACCGCCCGCCCGCTCGTCACGTTGATCAGGTTGAACCACGCCTCCGTCACCGACGTCATGCAGATCAGCCCGGTCACCGTGTCACCGAAGGTCACCGGGAAGTTCGTGATCACCTGCCAGCCCTCGGGCCACCACTCTTGGATGGCGTAGCACTGCTTGAGGCCCCAGGACGAGACCCACTGGACCGTCCCGATCTGCGTGACGTCGCTGATGCCGTCGATGCCGATCCAGACGAGCGACCAGTCGGTCTCCGAACCTGAGCCGGCGTGCGCGACATCCGGCACCGTCCACTCCCCCGTGATCCAGCCGAACGTCTGCGAAGCGTTGGCCGAATGCACGACGGCGCCCGACCAGATCCCGTTGGTGACCCGCACCTCGGGGTGGACGGGCAGACGCGGGCGCTCGGGAGCCTGGAAGCCGGGAAGCACCTCGTGCAGCGGCCGGAGCTCGGGCGTGATGTAGGTGAGCTTTCGTGAGAAGACGCGGTCCCAGCGCTCGGCGAGCTCGGGCCGGACGGCCGGGTCGGGTCGCTGCGGCAGCCCGTGCCGTCTGAGCTGCGCCTGCGAAGCGGTGCGCGGGTCGAAGTCGTCGGGCGGCAGCGGATGGCTGCGGACACGACCAGACTGCTGCGGAGAACCGTTGACGGCCATGGGTACCTCCTGGTTCTCAACGGCCGGCGTCGTCGGCCGATCCCGGGGGCGAAACTGCCTCGTCTCAGAGGGAGCGGTGTGCACCTGCGGCAGATACGTCCGCCGTCGAAAGCCTCGCCCGTCTCGGCAGCTCGTGACCGGCGTCAGCTCCCCGCGGATCATGAGCTCGTAGACCTCTTCGATGTCCTCGAGCGTCCCGCCCAGGGACGCGATGTCCGACTGCGGCGCCGCGGACAGCGAGGGCCGACCGCGAGAACGCGCTCGGCCCCAGAGAACCTGGAGATCGATCGGGCTTCAGAACTCCTTGACCGGGCGGATCTCGACGACCGGGTGCGTCCGGACGAGCAGGCGGGCGGCGTCGACGAGCGTGTCGTAGTCGTCGCAGGTGACGATGAAGAAGCCCGACAGCTGCTCGGCACCCTTCCTGAACGGCCCCTCAGCGAGTTGCGGGTGCGAGTCCGGCCCACGCATGATCGTCCGCGCCTCATCGCTCTTCACGAGCGCCTCGCCGCCTGTCACGGCGCCGCCGTGCTTCTTCAGCAGCTGGCCGAACTCGAAGTCGGAGTCGAAGTTGGCCTGGCGATCGGCCTCGGTCCTCGCCTCCCAGTCGGCCTCGTCGTCAGCGGGAAACATGACCACGTACTTGGGCATTGCGGCTCCTGTCACGAAGGGTCTGGGCACCGTGGTGACGGAGGGCATGCGTGGAACTCATCGACCATCCCGATCGTGACGATCGAGACGGCGATCGACCCGTGCACCACGACCGGGGTGCCGACCTACCTCGTGCGGCAGGCGATCGATCAGGCCGCTGCGACCGGCGACCTCCTGCCGGCCGAGATCGACCGACTGACCGAACGACTGGAGACACGGCATGAGCGCTGAGCCCATCGACCTGTCCGCGGCGCTGAGCGAACTGTGCCCCAAGGCGAAGGACCCAGTCCAGACCGCCAAGTCGAGCGCGGCGGGGTCGATGCCCTGGAGCGCCTCGATGCCGGCGACTACCGCCGGGTCGTCCGCCGTGCCGTGATCCGTCGGGCCGACGAGGTGTTCGTCAACGAGCCCGTCCCGACCGGTGGCGTGACCCCGCCGCCCGGAATCAAGAACGCCGGGATGGCGGTCATCGCCGGGTCCATCGGCGCGAACCTCGACCCGCTCGCCGCACCCCGGCAGTGCCCGCTGGGAAACTGGTCGTCCTCGACCGCGGAGCCGTCGTCTCTGCGGTCGGCGACGTCCAGGTCGCCACGTCCGAGCACGTACGCCATCGCCTTGCGTGCCACGTTCCGGTTCGGGCAGGAGCTCATGCGGCCCGACCGGACCGCGCTGCTGACCGTCGGCGGGGAGGAGTAGGGCGACGACGCTCGGCCGGGCAACTTGGTGCGGACCAAGTCCTCGCAGGTCAGGAGGCGCCAGTTCCTTGGTCGGTCCTGCCCGCACTGCTGCACCGACGACGCAGGTACATGACCGAGGAGGCAACCGCAAAGGCCAACCCACCGCCCCAACCCCACCACACCAGTGCCAACCCGCCGTAGTCGGCGCGTGTGGTCGGCGACGGCTCGACATGGGTCAAGGCCCACGCAGTGCCACCAAGGAGGAGCCACCAGAAGATCGGTACAGCCAACGGCAGGGGCTCGCGATGACCCTTCTCATCCCAGCGCCGAGCCGCGCCCGGCGCGATCACCGCCCAGATCGCGCACGGCACGCCAAGAACCGCCGTCACACCGGCGAACCCGAGGACCGTGCCGACAAGCCCGAGCATGCCGACGTCCGGCAGAAACCAGGCAGCAGAGGCGAACCCCGTCGCGACCAACAGCACGACGCAAAGCTGCGCCAGTACCAAGCGACGGCTGGATTCCATGCCCGGATCGCAGACGCTCTGGTCACACCGTCTTGGCCGAATGTTTCGGGAGGCAACCAGTAGTGCTAACGGATCGTTTCACTGTCGGCCCTTGAAGCGCACACCCGAAATATGAGGGTGGGAGGCTCGGTCTCCACATGAGGACGCGGCCTATTTCCAGGCCAATTGTCCTGCTCTTGTTCCTTCTCGAAAGGATCGCGAAACATGCCACGTCGCAGTCGCAGCCGAACGGGCAGCATTGCCGCAGCAGTCTCAGCGGGGATCGTCGCAGGTGTCGGCGTCCTCGCCGGTGTCGCGCCCGCCGAAGCCCTCTCGACCTTTCCCTCGGGCGGCATCACCTGGAACATCAACGACGCCCAGCGCCCGGGCCTGGACACCGGCAGCATTCGCAACGTCTCGAACTCGCGGATGGAGGGTTTCGGCGACATCTTCGTCCATGTCGACCAGACCCCGGCTCCGCTGATGAACGACCAGATGCTGCGCGGTTTCGGCATCACCGCGAACGGCTACGGCAGTTTCGACTCGACAAGCTCGGTGCGTCTGGGAGACGTTCTGGTCACCCGGACCCTGAGTCTCGGCGAGAACGGTGTCGCCGCGTTCTTCGATACGTTCACCAACACCGCCAGGTCGCCGCTGAAGGTCGACGTGTCCTTCGGTGGGTCGCTCGGGTACGGGAACCCGGCCGACACGAGCTCAGGCGGCGGGCAGACGACGTCGGCGACGGTGTCGGCGTCCAGCGACGGCAACTCGACGATCGACGCGGACGACACCTGGGTGACGGCGACCTATCAGGGCGCCTCCTACCGGCCTGCGGGGGTCGTGGTCGGGTCGGCCGCAAGCGATCAGGTGGGCAACCAGCAGCTCGACCCGTTCACGACCGCCTACTCGAGGAGCGGGAGCGCCTCCAACAACCCTGGGTTCGTGCAGGAGCTCACGATGAAGCCCGGGCAGACCAAGTCGCTGCTGCGGTACGTCGTGGTCGGCGCGCAGGGCGACTCCACGGCGATCGCGACCACGACGGCCGGGATCGCCTCCGCGCCTCCCGTCGCCCTCCTCTCGCCCGACGAGCTGTGCACCGTGGCGAACTGGTCGCCGGACCTGCTCGGGATCACCGCCACGACCTGCGCTGCCGCCAGGCCCCTCGACCTGCCGCCGGCCCCGGCGGCTTCACCGGCGAGGTCGAGCGTCCACTACGACGTCGTGGGCAAGTCGATCCAGCAGCTCCGGGCCGACCTGACCAGCCACCGCGTCAACTCGGTCCAGCTGACCCAGGCCTACCTCGACCGCATCAGTGCGTACGACGAGGGCCAGCTCGGGTTCCACGCCTTCATCACCGTGGCGCAGGACGCGATCGCCCAGGCCCATGCCGCCGACGTCGCTCGCGCGCACGGCCGGACTGGTGCCCTCCTCGGCATCCCGCTCGCGGTCAAGGATCTCTACAACACCAAGGACATGCCGACGACCGGAGGCACTCGGGCGCTCGAGGGCTGGCAGCCGTCCACCGACGCATGGCAGGTCGCGAAGCTCCGCGAGGCCGGCGCCGTGATCATCGGCAAGACCAACCTGTCGGAGTTCGCCAACTCGGGTTCGTGGAGCGAGAGCGGGTTCGAGCAGACCTGGAACGCGCTCTACCCGTCCAAGAGCTCGTTCGGCTCGAGCGGTGGCTCGGCCGTCGCCGTCGCCACGGGCATGGCCGCCGGCGCGATGGGCACCCAGACCGGTGTCTCCCTATACGCACCGTCGACGGGTTCGAGCGTGTACGCGTTCCGCGGCACCGACGGGCTCAGCAGCACCGACGGCGTCATGCCGCTGACCTGGGGTCAGGACTACGCCGGTCCGATCGCCCAGTCGATCCCCGACCTGGCCTCGCTCCTCGATGCCACGGCGACCCAGCGCACCGGCAGCAACCCCGCCGACGTGCTGACCTCCCGCGTCAACAACGCGCTGCGGCCCACCGAGTGGATGACCGCGCTCGACGCGGGCGCGCTGCAGGGCAAGGTCGTCGGCTATCTGCCCGCTTCCTTCCAGTCGACGAAGATCAGCGACGACACGACGGGTCCGATCGCCCTGGCACACGCGAACGCGGCGATCGAGGCCGCCGGTGGCGTGCTCGTCCCGATCACGACGGCTCCGCCCGCCCAGCCGCCACTCGTCGACGACCAGGGCAAGCCGTACTTGATCACCTCGGGAGCAGGCAGCGGAACCCAGGGCTGGTGGACGTACATCGCCGAGAACCCAGGGTTTCCGTTCGCGACGCCCGGTGACCTCAAGTCGTCGCCACTCAACCTGCCCTACAACGTCTCGCGCCCGAGCACCTCGATGCCCATGTCGGACACGGACATCACCTACTACCTCGCCCGGCGCGACGCGTACAAGAAGGCCTACGACGCGTGGATGGACACCGCCGGCCCCGGCGGCACGCCCGTCGCCACCGTCGTCTATCCCGGGTTCCTGACCGGGGTCGGCAACAACGACGCCACGAGCGACATCTTCAGCGCCGACCGTGGCACCAACGTGCCGACCTCGAACGTCGGGCTGCCGACCCTAATCATGCCGATCGGCGTCAACGGCAACGGCCAGTCGAACAACCTGCAGGTCGTCGGCCGGTCCTGGGACGACCAGAACGTCCTGAGCTACGGCTATGCGATCGACCGGCAGGCGCAAGCCCGCGTCCACACCAGCTACGCACCCGCGCTCACGCCGAGCGGTAGGTAGCGGCCCTCTGGTGACACCGCACGACAGCGCGTGGGCCCGCCGAGATCTGCCCCGGCGGGCCCGCGCCGCGCGCCCCCGGAACCGACCGGGCAACTCACGCACGGCGTCGTTCTCGCTCACGCCGCGCCGCCCAGGCCCGCGACGTCCTCGCGCACGGCCTCGACGGGCACGAGCCGTCGGGTACCGACCTTGACCGTGCGAAGCGCGCCGCAGCGGGGGAACGTCCCTCACCGTGGGAAAGCCCTCGAACTGGCCGCGGAGTAACGCGCCGCGTCGCATGGGTCCGCGCGCGTTCAGCCGCGCTGTTACCGAACCGCGCCCGGTGGGGCATTCCCACCGTGAGGCACAGCCACGGGTCACGAGGCCCGGGCGAGCATCAGCGCCACGCCGGAGAACTCCTCGTCGAGGTCCAGGGTCAACAGCCCGTCGGTGAGCTCGACCGACGTCTCGCGGTGGGAGAACGCCTCGGTGACCTCGTACCGCCCGGGTGGGAGCGGGACCTCGAGCCGGGTGCCGTCGACGCCGCCGAACCGGTGGCCGACGACGAGGATCTGGGCGCCGTCGTCGGACACCCGGCGGACGGCCTGCCACCCCTCAGGGTGCCGGTAGGAGTCCACCTTCGGCCCGAAGCGGTGGCTGATGCCGTTCTTGATGACCGGGGCGGCCGTGCGGTAGAACGCGATGGCCTGGGAGACGACGGCCCACTGCTTCTCGGTCAGCTCGTGGATGTCCCCCGACAGGCACATCCGCCCCAGCATCGTGGCGGCGAGCGAGTACGCGAGTCGCTGAGCCGAGTCCTCGGTGCGCAGCACCGCCCAGATCTGGCTCTGCCGCGGCAGCACCGCTCGCTGCACGTTGGCGGCCACGATCGGGATCTCGAGGCACTCGTGAGCGTCCGAGAAGGACGACATGCTCGAGAGCGCGAGCATCGAGGGCTCCAGCCGGTGACCGCCCGACGCGCAGTTCTCGATCACGAGGTCCGGCATCTCGGCGCGCAGGAGCCGGAAGAAGTCCTGGACCGCGGCCATCTGCTGGCGCAGGCCCTCACCGAGGGACTCGGCTCCGTCACACCCGATCCCGATGCTGTTGTTGTAGTCGACCTTGAGGTACCCGAAGCCGTTGGTCCTCAGGAAGTCGATCACCCGCTCCTTGAGGTACTCCACGACGAACGGGTCGCGGAAGTCCCAGAAGCGCCGGTCTCCCGTGGTCACCGGGACACCGTCGCGTCCGACCAGGTGGTCGGTCAGGGTGAAGGCCGTGGCCTTGGAACCCACCGTCTCGAACTCGAACCAGATGCCGGGGATCATCCCGGCTGCTCGGACAGGGTCGAGCGCGCTTGCCATCCCGTCAGGGAACGTGCGCCGATCGAGAACCCAGTCGCCGTGCCCGTCGTACCACTGGGTGCCTTCGGCCTTGTACCAGCCGCTGTCGATGACGAGGTACTCGATGCCCTTGCCTGCGAGGCGTTCGGCGATGGCACGAAGGTTCGCCGGGGTCGGCGAGCCCCACGTGGTGCAGTACTCGTTGAAAATGACGGGCAGGTCTTCCTCCACCACGGGCACATCAAGGAACCGCTGGTGCCGTGCCGTCAGCCGGTGCGCCGCGTCGTCGACCCCACCCTGCGCGACGGTCAGGTACGCGACCGGAGTCTGGAGCCCCTCACCGACGGCCAGGGTCTTGGTCCAGTGGCCCAGCTCGCGGTCCGCGAGTCCGCCCGAGAGGTTGAGGGCGGCGTCCAGGGTGCCCAGCTCGATCTGCCAGGACGCCGGGTGCGCGATCTGCACGCCCCAGCAGACGCCGGCGCCCACGTCCTCGACGAACGCCGTCGGGAAGTACCCGTGCACGGGCCAGGAGCCGACCTGACCGAAGCGCAGACAGTGGTCCCAGCGAGCCCACGCCGGCTCCAGGCCGAGGTCGTGGATGTGGTCGGACACCAGGCGTCCCTCGCCCGACCACGCGCTGCGAAGCCGGTGCAGGACCAGGTCTCCCGGTGTGTCGCCCGGGCTAAAGGGCGTCATCCCGGTAAGCGAGAACGATGACAGCAGCTCCAGCGTCACGGCCTCGGAGCCCTCGTTGCGGACTGTGACGAAGGAGTCCAGCGCGCTCTCGTCCGAGTGCCACCGCAGGTGGTGCTCGACCAGGCAGCCCTGCGGGGTGCGAAGAGCGGTCACGACCGTGACGTGGCCGTCGCCCGTCTCCTCGCGCTGCGACTCGAACGTGAGCCTGGCGACGGTGCTTCCGTTGCGCAGCGACCGGCCGGCGGAACCGCCCGGGTACGTGTCGCCGACGATCTTGAGCTGGACGAGCGAGTCGACGGTGGACGTCTTGTCGACCGTGCGGTCTTCCAGCGCAGCGGGGACCAGCACCAGCCCCACCGCACCGCCCGAGCCGGCCCGCACATAGCGGGCGATCGTGTCGCCCAGGACGTAGTCCTTCAGGATCTCCACAGCTACTTCCTTCCGTCCCGCGTCCCTCGTGGACGCGGGCTTGCAGCGATCGACGCGGACGGAAGCCAGCCGCCGTCGACGACCAGCACGTACCCGTGGACGTAGGAGGCGGTCCTGGACGCGAGGAAGACGACAGCGCCGCCGACGTCGGCGGGCTCGCCCCAGCGCGCCCTGCCGGGATCCGTTCCCCGGGCCATGGCCCACCCAGTCGATCGACACGGCGGCGGCGTCACGCTGCTCGAGGCCGAGCAGCCATCCGATGCGTCCAAGGGTGCCAGGCCAGATGCCCTCGGGGCTTGGGTTCGGCCCGCTCCCGCCGCACGCGACCAGATCCTGAGCACCTCGCCGTCGCTCTCGACACTCGGGGGCGACTCGTGGAGCCGGCTCAGTCCCGCCTGCTCCCACGTTGCAGCATCGGAGACGGGATGTGCCCCGAAACCGTCGCGCGCATCGTTGTCCGTCGGTGCACGCCAGGCATCCACCCTGGACAACGCCACAGGCGTCGCGCCGATCGAGACGAGACGCCCCGCCTGATCGATGGCGAGAGGGCCGACTTTCAACCGGACTCGGTTGCTCGCACCGCGCCGCGTCGGACCTGAGGTGAGATCTGTTGCGTCGGGCAATGTGAGCGCTAACATGGCGCGCACTGAGGTCGAGGGAGGGCCTCAGCGGGCCGCGGCAGCGTTGTCGCGGCATCGAAGAACCGCCTCGTCAGTACCAGCTCAAAGAGGAGTTTGTGAGATGAGAACGAGAAAAGGCATCGGGATCCGTTCCCGCGGTCTCGGCATAGCGGTAACCCTCGCTGCGGTCGCAGTATCGGCCCCCGCGGCTGTCGCAGCGGCAGACGACGCGCCGGTGAGCGATACCGCTCAGTCGGCCGGTTCACCGACGTCCTGCCCGCTGCCGACGACGTACGACTGGACGTCGTCGGGACCCCTCGCGACGCCGAAGCCGGGGGACGTCTCCCTCAAGGACTTCACCACCGTCGAGTACAACGGCCAGCACCTGGTCTACGCGACGACCCACAACACGGGGACATCGTGGGGTTCGATGGCCTTCAGTCCGTTCGACGACTGGTCGGACATGGCGGCCGCGACGCAGAACACGATGACGAGCTCGACGGTCGCGCCGACACTGTTCTACTTCGCCCCGAAGGACATCTGGGTCCTGGCCTACCAGTGGGGCCCCTGGCCCTTCATCTACCGGACCTCTCACGACCCGGCGAACCCCAACGGGTGGTCGGCTCCGAGCCCGCTCTTCACCGGACGGATCTCGAACTCCGGTACGGGCCCGATCGACCAGACGCTCATCGGCGACGACACGAACATGTACCTGTTCTTCGCCGGCGACAACGGCAACATCTATCGGGCCAGCATGCCGATCGGGGACTTCCCCGGGAACTTCGGCTCCACCTCGACCGTCGTCATGAGCGACACCTGGACCGACCTCTTCGAGGCGGTCCAGGTCTACAAGGTTCAGGGTCAGGACCAGTACCTGATGATCGTCGAGGCGCTGGGCGCCAACGGACGGTACTTCCGCTCGTTCACCGCGGACAGCCTTGACGGTACCTGGACACCCCAGGCCGCGACCGAGGCCAACCCGTTCGCCGGCAAGGCCAACAGCGGTGCGACGTGGACGAACGACATCAGCCACGGCGACCTGGTGCGCACGAGCCCCGACCAGACGATGACGATCGACGCCTGCAACCTCCAGCTGCTCTACCAGGGCCGCGACCCGCAGTCGGGCGGCGACTACGGCCTGCTGCCCTACCGGCCGGGTCTCCTCACCCAGAAGAAGGAGTTCACGGGCTTCGAGCAGCCCATCGACATGAACGCGACCCTCAACACCGTCAAGGGTGGCAGCACCGTGCCGATGAAGTTCCACGTGTTCTCTCACGGCACGGAGCTGAGCGACCCTGACGTGGTCACGATGTCGGTCACTGAGGTCACCTGCCACGCCGGCGCACCCACGGACGACGTCGAGACGCTCACCGTCGGCGAGTCAGCGCTCACCTACACCGACGGTCACTTCCAGTACAACTGGAAGACGCCGAAGAGCCCAGGCACCTGCTACACGGTGGCCGCCACGACATCGGACGGGTCGAGCATCACCGCTCAGTTCCGCCTCCGATAACCGCTGACCCCGCGGCCGGGGCTGCTCAGTGCAGCCTCCAGGCGAGCGGTCGCCCGCGACTCGCGCCGAGGTGAGGCGCAGGTCGCGGGCGATCGCGCGTGCCAGAGGCTCGCATCGGGGACGTCTCGATCACGACGACCGCCGGCGAGCGGGCGCCAAGCCTCAGCCGAACCGGGCGACGACCTCGCGCACTGCCGTGATGTAGGGGTTCGCTCGGTCCGATCGTGGCCAGGACGGCGAGGAGCTCGCACAGGTTGAGGATCTGCGCGTGCTCACGCCAGCCGGGATGCAGCGGCCGAAGCTCTGCGTACGCCACGAAGAAGGTCTCGGGCACCCCGCCGGTGCAGTGCCGCCGACAGACTGGCGGCCCGCGCCGCCGGTCAGACCCGGTGGGCTCGTCATGCCTGCGACTCGACCGCTCCTCTCAGCTCTCCCGACACGGTGGGCCGCTCAGCCGCGACGTCCGCCGCGCGGTCAGGCGACCTCCTCGGCGACGTCGATGCCGAGCGCCTCCAGGATCGTGCTGGCGACCTCGAAGGGGCGCGAGACGGCGATCGCGTGGGACGCCCCCGGGACCTCGCGCGCCACCTGCGCGCCGGCCCGGCGGGCCTCGGCGCGCAGCTCGGCGGCCGGGATGTTTCGGTCCTCCTCCCCGAACACGAACCAGGACGGCAGCGTCCGCCAGGCCGGCTCCGTCGTGGGCAGCCCGTCCCGTAGCGCGGCCTCGGTGACCGGCCGCTGGGTGCGGCCGAGCAGCGCGGCCTGTTCGTGCGGCAGATCGGCGGCGAACTGGGCGGGGAACGCGTCGAGGCGGATGGCCAGCTCGGCTCCGCCCGTGCTCACCGGGTAGGCGGTCAGCGCGTCGCCCAGGGTGCTGCCCGGCTCTCGGGCCGAGAGCTCGAAGGCGCTCTCGCCGTGGTCGGGGGCGAACGCCGCGACGTACACCAGGCCGACGACGTCGGGGTTGCCCGCCGCGGCCTCGGTGATCACGATCCCGCCGTAGGAGTGCCCGACCAGCAGGACGGGCCCGCCGATCCCTGCGACGACGTCGCGGACGTAGGCGGCGTCGCCGGCCACGCTGCGCAGGGGGTTCGCGGCCGCGACGGCCTCCACGCCGAGCTCGTGCAGGCGCTCGATGACGCCGTTCCAGCTCGCGGACTCGGCGAACGCGCCGTGCACGAGCACGACGGTGGGGTACTGGGTTTCCATTCTCGTCTCCTGTTGTGGGGTGGTGTCTCAGCGGGCGTGCAGCGCGGTGCGCAGCACGTCGACGGCCTGGGCGATCGCGCCGGACGACGCGGCCGAGGTCCGCAGCGGGTTGAGCATCATGAAGTCGTGGATCGTCGCGTCGTAGCGGACGGCCGTGGTCCGCACGCCCGCCTCGACGAGCTTGCGGGCGTAAGCCTCGCCCTCGTCGCGCAGCACGTCGTTCTCGTCCACGACGACGAACGCCTCGGGCAGCCCCGCGAGGTCGTCGGGCGTGGCACGCAGGGGTGATGCGGTGATCTCCTGACGGCGGGACTCGTCCGGCAGGTAGGCGTCCCAGAACCAGGCCATCGACTTGGCGAGCAGGAACGGACCGTCCGCGAACTCCACGTAGCTGGCGGTGTCCTGGGCGGCGTCGGTCACCGGGTAGTAGAGCGACTGGTGGCAGAACGTCACGTCGCCGCGCTGCTTGGCCATGATCGCCACGGCGGCCGCCATGTTGCCGCCGACGGAGTCACCGGCGACGGCGAGGCGCGTGGGGTCCAGGCCGGCGTCGGCGCCGTGCCGGGTGATCCACTGCGCGGTCGCGTACGCCTGCTCGATCGCGACCGGGTAGTGCGCCTCGGGCGAGCGGTCGTACTCGACGAACACGACGCCGACGTCGGCCCCGGTGGCGAGGTCGCGGACCAGGCGGTCGTGCGTGGCCGCGTCGCCCAGCACCCAGCCGCCGCCGTGGATGTACAGGACGGCGGGCAGCGGGGCCGCGGCGCCGACGGGCTTGACGACGCGCACGCGGACGTCGCCGACGGAGGCCGGGACGACGATCCACTTCTCCTCGACGTCCGGCATGTCGATCGGCTGCGCCTGGACGTCGGCCAGGACCTGGCGCGCGGCCTGAGGCGTCATCTCGTAGAAGTACGGCGGCTGCGCCGTGGCGTCGGCCATGGCCTGCGCTTCGGGCTCGAGAACGTGCTCACTCATGGGATGTCCTTACTGGGGTCGGCCGGGCCGGCAGGACGCGCGCCGCGAGGCGGCGGTCCCGGTGCCCGTCGACGGCGGGCGCCGTCACTCTCAATGACCGGGCGCCCCGCGCGGGCGTGACACGGCTACTCGACGAGCTTTCCGTCGGCCGACACGTCGTGCATGCGCTCGGCGATGTCGGTCGGGATCGGCGGGAGCGCTTCGCGGCGCACGCCGGTGCCCGGCGACCACACCAAGTTGACCTGGAGCCCGGGATCCAGGTCGGGGTGGTCGGACCGGTTGTGGCACCCGCGCGACTCGCGGCGCTCGCGGGCGCACTCCAGGGTCGCGCGGGCCGCGAGCGCCGCGGACCGCAGGTCGAAGGCGTGCGCGAGGTCCTGGTAGCCGCTGATGTCGATGTGGATGCCCGCCCGCGTCATCCGGTCCTCCACTTCGTCGAGCGCGGCCAGACCGGCGGCCAGGCCGGCCTCGTCGCGCACGACGCCGGCGTGCTCGGTCATGAGGTCACGGATGCCGCGCTGCAGCGCGCGCACGTTCTGGTCGCCGTCGGCGGCGAGCAGCCGGTCGACCAACGCCTCGGCGTCCCGGACGGCGCCGAGGGAGCGGCGCTGCGCCGCGAGCCCGGCGGAGTAGGCGGCAGCGGCCCGACCCGTGATCCGGCCGTACACGAGCAGCTCGATGAGAGAGTTGCCCCCGAGCCGGTTGGCGCCGTGCAGGCCGCTCGCGGCCTCACCGATGGCGAAGAGCCCGTCCACATCGGTGCTGTGGTCCTCCGGGCGCACCCAGACCCCGCCCATCGAGTAGTGGGCGGTCGGGGCCACCTCGATCGGGTCGCGCGTGACGTCGAGCGCCTGAAGGTCCAGCAGGGTCTGGTGCACGCGCGGCAGCCTCGTGAGGATCGTCTGACGCGGCAGGTGGGACAGGTCGAGCCACACTCCCCCGGCGCGGGTCCCGCGACCCTCCTTGATCTCGGTGTAGGACGCGAGCGCGACGCGGTTCCGGGTGGACAACTCCATCCGCTCCGGGTCGTACCGGGCCATGAAGCGCGCCCCGTGGTTGTTGAGGAGCACGCCGCCCTCGCCGCGCGCGGCCTCGCTGACGAGGGTGCCGGCGGCGTTCTCAGGCTCGATCAGGCCCGACGGGTGGAACTGCACGAGCTCGGCGTCCCGCAGGCGGGCCCCGGCGTCGGCCGCCAGCCGGAACGAGTCGCCCGTGTTCTCGTCACGCCGCGACGACGTGCGCCGCCAGATCCGCGTGTGGCCGCCGGTCGCGAGGATGACGGCGTCGGCGTGCACGAGGTAGCGCGAGCCGTCGACGAGGTCGAACCCGTACGCGCCGAACACCACGCCCTCGGTCACGAGCAGCTGGGTCACGTAGACGGTGGACAGCACCGGGACGTCGAGCGCGGCCGCGCGCTCGACCAGTGTGCGCTGCACCTCCAGGCCCGTGTAGTCGCCCACGAACGCGGTGCGCCCGTACGTGTGGGCACCGAAGTAGCGCTGCGCGATCCGCCCGTCCGGCTGACGGTCGAAGCGCATGCCGTAGCGCTCCAGGTCGTCGATCCCCCGCGGCGCCCCTTGCGCCACCACCTGCACGGTGCGGGGGTCGGCCAGGAGGTAGCTCTCCTGGAGCGTGTCGGCGGCGTGCTGCTCCCACGTGTCGGCGGGGTCGGTCGTCGCGAGGGCGGCATTGATGCCGCCGGCAGCCAGCGAGGTGTGCGCGTCGGCCGCGGGGCGTTTGCCCACGGCGAGCACGGCCACACCGGTCTCGGCGAGCTCGATCGCGGCGCGCAGGCCGGAGCCGCCGGTGCCGATCACGAGCACCGAGGTGGCGAGCTGGTGGGTGCGTGGGGACACGGCTCCTCCTGGGACGACGTTGCTGACCCCGTCTCGACCGCGTGCTGATGGCGAACGTGACGGGGAGCGGTAGCCTGCGCTCGAGGGTGCCGTCGACGTGCTCCCCCGAGGCACAGGGAGTCAGATGCGCGCGCACCCCCTGCCCCACCTGATCGGTCGCGACAGCGAGCGCGCGGCCCTCGACGACGTGCTCGCGACCCTGCGCCGGGGCAGCTCGGCGGTGCGGGTCCTGCGTGGCGGGGCCGGCGTCGGCAAGTCCGTGCTGCTGGACCACGTGGCGGCGCAGGCGTCGGGGATGACCGTGACGCGGGGGCTGGGCGTCGAGGCGGACATGGAGCTGGCGTACGCCGGGCTGCAGCAGCTGTGCGTCCCGTTCCTCGGAGCGGTCGACAGGCTCCCCGACCCGCAGCGCGACGCACTGCGGGTCGCCTTCGGTACGGCGACGGGCGAGCCGCCTGCCCGGTTCCTGGTCGGCTGGCGGTCCTGACGCTGCTGACCCGCGCCTCCGAGGCTCGGCCCGTGCTCGTCGTCGTGGACGACGCCCAGTGGCTGGACCAGGCGTCCCTGCTGACGCTCGAGTTCGTCGCGCGCCGTCTGCTGGCCGAGCCCGTCGGGATCGTGGCCGCGGTGCGCGACCCGGAGGGGCAGGCGCGCTGGCGGGGCTCGAGGACCTCCGGGTCGAGGGCCTCGACCCGCGGTCGGCCGGCGAGCTGCTCGACTCGGCCGTCGACGGGCGGCTGGAGGCGCGCGTGCGGGACCGGCTCGTAGCGGAGACCGACGGGAACCCGCTCGCCCTCCTGGAGCTGTACCCGGGGGCGAAACGCCGCCGAGCTGGCCTACGGGTCCGGGCCGACCGGGCCGGGGCCGACCGGGTCCGGCTCGGTCCCCGACCGGGTCGAGGAGGACTTCGCCCATCGGTTGGGGGCGCTTCCTGCCGCGACCCGGTCCCTGCTCCTGGTCGCCGCCGCGGAGCCGCTCGGCGACGCCCGGCTGCTGCTGAGGGCGACCGAGCACCTCGGCGGCCTGGCCGCGGCCGGATCGCCCCTGGCGCGGGAGACCTATCTCGAGGCGATCAGCGCGGCCGTGTTCTCCGGGCGGGTGCACGGCCGCGCGGGCGTCGCGGCGTCAGCCACGGCCGCCCGCGATCTCGGCGCTGCGCTGCCGCGCTCCGGCCCCTCGGACGCCCTGCTCGACGCGATCGCGACGCTCCTGGCCGACGGCCCGGAACGGGGCGTGGGCGCGATCCGGGCCGCGCTGGACCCGTTCGCGCACGAGGAGCTGGGCGGGACCGAGGCCACGATGCGCTGGCTCCTGCTGGCGCCGGTCGCGCTGGAGGCGTTCTTCCACCACGCGTGGGACTTCTCGGCCTGGGATCGGATCTCCGCGCGCGCCGTGCGCCTGGCCCGCGACGCCGGCGCGCTGGGCGTCCTGCCGCCGCTGCTCGTGTACACGGCCGGCGTGGAGGGCTTCCATGGCGACTTCGCGGCGGCAGCCCGGAAGATCGACGAGGCTGATGCGGTCGCGGCCGCGACCGGGAACGCCCCGTTCGCCTACGCGTCGCTCGTCGTGACGGCATGGCGCGGGGAGGACGAGCCGGCCATCGCCCAGTTCGACGCTGCGCGGGCCCGGGCCGCCGAGCGCGGTGAGGCGTCGCTGCTCGCGGCCACCGGCTACGTCCAGGGCGTGCTGTACAACGGGCTCGGGCGGTACGCGGAAGCCCTCACCGCCTCGCGCGCCGTCATCGACCTCGACGGGTTCAACTTCGTCGGCCTGTCGCTGATCGAGAACGTCGAGGCCGCGGTGCGCTGCGGCGACCTCGACCAGGCCGCGACATCGGTCGCCCGGCTGGACGCACTCACCCGGGTGGCCGACACCGGGTGGGCGCGAGGGATCCAGGCAAGGTGCCGGGCGCTCCTGAGCCAGGGCGAGGAGGCCGACCACCTGTACCGGGCCGCCCTCGAGCACCTGAGCGAGGATGGCGTGGCCGCCGAGGTCGCCCGCACGCACCTGCTCTACGGCGAGTGGCTGCGCCGCCAGGGGCGGCGGGCCGCCGCCCGCGACCGCCTCCGCACGGCCCATGAGCTGTTTGCGGCGATGCCCGCTCTCGCCTTCGCGGAGCGGGCGCGGCGCGAGCTGCTCGCCACCGGGGCCAAGGTCCGCGCGCCGCACGACGCGACGGCGACGGCGCAGCTCACCCCGCAGGAGGCGCAGATCGCGGCACTGGCGGCGGACGGGATGACGAACCCAGCAATCGGTGCGCACCTGTTCCTCAGCCCGCACACGGTCGAGTGGCACCTGCGCAAGGTGTACTCCAAGCTCGACATCGCCTCGCGCCGGGAGCTCCCGCGCGCCCTAAGCCGTCTCGGCGCCGGCGCCGAGGGCCTCACCCAGGAAGATCTTCAGGCCCCTTCGCGGCGTGCTCCCCGTGCAGCAGCCCGGTCGACTGGCCGATCTGGATGAGGTACCGGTCCGGGTCCCGCAGGTAGCAGCGCAGCTCGGCCCCGCGGTCGAATGCCGGGACGGGGCTGCGGCGCCGTCCCGCTCGCAGCCCCGCCGCGCTCACTGCACCTGCGCCGTGGGCCGCAGCAGGATCTCGTTGACCGCCACGTGCGCCGGCCGCGTCACGGCGAACAGGACGGCGTCGGCGACGTCCTCCGGGTCCAGCACCCGGATCTGACCGTAGATCCGCGCCGCCATCTCGCGCACGGCCGGGTCGGTGATGTGCCCGGGCAGCTCGGTGGCCACCATCCCCGGCTCGACGACGACCACGCGCACGCCCTGCGGCGCGACCTCCTGGCGCAGTGCCTCGGAGAAGGCGTTGACGCCGTGCTTCGTGGCCGCGTACACGCCCGAGCCGGCCGACGCCGCCCGCCCCGACGTCGAGGAGGTCTGCACGAGCGTGCCCTTGCTCGCCACCAGGTGCGGCAGGGCGGCGTGCGAGACGTGCAGGGTGCCCAGCAGGTTGGTGCGGGTCATGCGCTCCCACTCGGCCGGGTCGGCGGTCTGCACCGGGCTGCTCAGCATGACTCCCGCGTTGTTGACGACGACGTCGAGCCCGCCCAGCGCCGCCGCGGCCGCCGCGACGCCGTCGCGCGCCGAGGCCTCGTCGGCGACGTCGAGCTCGAGCGGCCTGACCGTCCCGGGCAGGCCGTCCGCCCGCCCGGCGACCTCCTGAAGCCGGTCGAGCCGGCGCCCCGCGGCGATCACGCGTGCGCCCGCGCCGGCGAATGCCGTCGCGATCGCCGCCCCGATGCCCGACGACGCCCCGACCACCAACGCCCGGCGTCCCGTCATGTCCGTTCTCATGTCCCGCTCCTCGCCATGGACCACAAGGTGACCAGGGGGTCACCTTTCGTCGACGGTAGCACCGAACATGACCAACGGGTCATGTTCGCTGGTAGGATCTCGCTCACAGGAGGTGGTGGACGTGCGGGCCGACGCGACACGGAACAGGGACGCCCTCGTGGAAGCCGCCGGGCGTGTCCTGGCGGAATCGGGGCTCGACGTCACCGTCTCCGCGATCGCCGAGGAGGCGGGCGTCGCGAAGGGGACGGTGTTCCGCCACTTCGCCTCCAAGGAGGAGCTGGTGGCCACCGTGGTCGCGGGCCGGGTGGACGGCCTGGCCCGGGAGGCGGAGGACCTGCTCGACACCCCGGACCCGCTCGACGCGCTGCGCCGGTTCGTCGCCGCCGGCATCGAGCTGCAGGCCAGCGACCGCGCGTTCTGCCAGGTCGCCGCGGCGGCCGAGTTGCGCATGCCCGAGCTCGGCGAGCGCCGCGAGCGCCTCGAGGAGATCGCCGGGCTGCTCGCACGCCGCGCCCGGGATGCCGGCGTCGCGCGGGCGGACCTCACAGGCCGCGACGTCGTCGGGCTGATGACGGCCGCCTACCAGGGTGCGGCCTCCACGGGCGACCCGGGCCGCTGGCCCTTCTTCCTCGCGGTGCTGGTCGACGGCCTGCGGCCCGTTCCGGACGAGGTTCCGGCGCGGGTGCGCCGGAACCTCGTCCTGGCCGGCCGGAGGAAGGCGGCCGGTCCGGCTGACCAGGGGGAAGCCGGTCAGCCGACAGAGGGGTGACGAGCGGGTCCAGTCGCGCTCTGCTTCCGGACTGGCGGTCTGCACCGCCCCGGTGAAACCCGGTGGGACTCGTCCTTACCTGCGACTCGACCGTCCCTGCCAGTGCTTGCGACCGGGTGGGCCGCCCGCCTGTGACACCTGCCGGGCCGGCGGGCGCGCGCCGTCGGCGCCCCACCCCGCCCCGAGCAGCCGTTGGCCTGCCGGGCGCACGTGCCCCTCGGCGAACCGGCGGCGCAGGAACCCGCGCAGGCGCCCGTCGCCGCCGCGTCCGACGGCGGAGGGGTCCGCGGCGACAGTCGTCAGCAGCGCCACCTCGGCGCGGCCGGCGGGGGCATGAATCTCGACGTAGCCCACCGCCGCGGTCCGGACGATGCGTCCGGTCTCGTGGCCGTGGACCGCGATGTCGCGGTCCTTGCGCTGCAGCCCAAGGGCTACCCGGCGGGTGATCTCGAACGCGAGGGGCGGGCCCACGACGAGCGTGACCTGGAGGGTCGCGACCACGGACTCGAAGCTGACGTGGAAGGTCGTGGCGATGACGTCGGAGCCCGCGAGCGCGCAGGGCGGCGTCGGGCCACAGCCGGACGCCGAGCGTGCCCGTGGCCGCGGCGCGGGCGGGGACGGTGGGGCCGGTGCGCCACAGGTGCACCGCACGCGCCGCGAGCAGCACGGCGATGGACACCGGCACTAGCAGGTGGACCGCGTACAGATGCTCGATGATGCGACCGGGGAACCCGCCCCCGAACAGCCACCCGCTCGCCCAGGTGCCGACGATGGGGACGGCCAGGGTGACGCCCTGCACGATCCGCAGCCCGGTGCCCGAGAGCACGTCATCGGGCAGGGCGTACCCGCTCCACCCCGCCGCCAGCACCAGCACGAACAGGCCCACCAGCAGCAGCCAGCCGGCCTGGCGCGGCCGGCGGAACCCACCGGGTGTGACCGCCAGCACGACTATGCACGTGGCGGACACGACGCCGAGCAGGCTCGTCCACGTCAGGTGCACCCGTCGCGACGACAGGACACGGAGCAGGGTGGGACGCGACATGGCCCTCACCACCCCGCGGCGGCCGGGTAGGACGCGCGCCCAGGCAGGAGCGCGCCGTGCGGCGACTCCGCCCAGCCGGCCTCCACGACCCCGTCGACCGGGCGGCCGACGGCGTGGCGCGCGACCGCCGCGACGACGGCGTCGGACCCGATCGGCTGCAGGTGGACGGGCGGCCGGCGCACCGGACCCTCGACGCTCGCGAGCTCAGCGACGACCCGCGCGTAGTCGAGGAACTGGGTGGCGCGCACGATGGAGTAGCGCAGCCCGGACGCGGCGACGAGCCGCTCCTGGGCGAGCCTGGCCCGCAGGTAGCCACCGACGGGCTCGTGGTCGCCGCGGACGACGGACAGGGTCACGTAGTGCGCCACGGCGGCAGCCCGGGCCGCCGCCAGTAGGTTGCTGGTCGAGATGGTGAAGTAGGCCAGGAGGTCCTCGTGGTCGGACCAGGGCGGGCCCGTCACGTCGACGAGCACGTCGGCGCCGCGCAGCGCTTCCACCAGGCCCTCGTCCCGCAGCGCGTCGCAGGCGCCCCGCCAGCTCGCGGGCACCGCGTCGAACCCGTCGGTGGCGAGCCTCGCGACCACCTTGGCACCGACCAGGACGCTCTGGCCGAAGACGACGATCCTCTTCCCCGGCACGGCCCGCGGCCGGCACCGGCCGGGGGTCATGCCGCTACCCCGACGAGACCGCGACGGGGCGCGCGGGCGGGCGCGGCGGGAGCGCGGGGCGCCAGGACGGCCTCGAGGCAGTCGACGACGCCGGTGCGGGCGGCGGCGCGGAAGGCGGTGGCGAGCCTCCGGTGCGCTGCCCCCGAGACCGGCCGCTCGCGGCCGCGCGCCAGGTGGCCCTGCGCACGGGAGACGAGCTGACGCGCGTTGACGCTGCTCGTGCCCAGCACGCCGGCCAGCTCGGCGTACTCGTACCCGAAGCACCGCCGCATCACGTAGGCCGCGAGCTCCGCCGGCGTCAGGCTCCGCAGGAGCAGCGCGAGCGCGTCCTCGACGGCCGCCGATCGCTCGACCTGGAGCCCGGGGTCCAGGTCCGCCGGCCCGGCGACGGCCTCGGCGCCGGGAGCCAGCGCGGGTGCCAGGCTCTCGTGCCGGCGACGCGCCGACTGGACCACGTTGATCGCGAGGTTGGTCGTCGCGGTGGTGAGGAACGCGGCGGGGTTGCGGATCGCCGTGCGGTCGGCCCGCTGCCAGCGCACCCACACCTCCTGGACCACGTCCTCAGCCTCGGCGCGGTCGCAGACGACGCGGTGGGCGATGCGGGTGAGCCGGGGGCGCTCGCCCATGAAGACGGCGAGGGCGCGGTCCAGGTCGGGGGACGGCGGCTGTGGCGTGATCGCCACGGCGGACACGGGTGCGGACATCGGGACTCCTCGGGCTCGGGGCGCCCGTCGACGGCGCCGTCGTCACCCTCGCCGCGCGGCACCGCCCGCCGCGCCCTGGTGATCCGTGGTCCGTCCCGTGGTCACGCGACCTCCAGACGACTGGGTGCGCCACAGGATCGGGCTTCACGGCCTACATCGCTCGGAGGTACTCCACGCGCGGGGCGGTAACGGGGTTGGAGGTCGCCCCGAGGTGGCTCATGGAGGGCGGCAGCGTACGTCTGTGGTTCTGTCGGGGACACTAGGAGACAGCAATGCTTGACGAGACGAGGAGTCCAGGTGCCAGAGGGAACTGTCCGATGGTTCGACGCCGACCGAGGGTTCGGCTTCATCGACGTCGGGAACGAGGCCGAGGACCTGTTCGTGCATGCGTCCGAGATCGTCGGCGACGACGGACCGAGGCTGCTCCGCGAGGGGCAGGCCGTCGAGTTCGAGGTGGGAGAGGGCGACCGCGGCCCGCAGGCGCGCCGCGTCAGGGTCACGGGCGAACGGGCCGCCAATGCATCGCTGGGCGTACTCGGCACCGTCAGCTGGTATGAGCCGGCCAAGGGCTACGGCTTTGTCACGCCCGACGACGGTGGCGCCGAGATCTTCGTGCACAGCTCGGCCATCGTGGGAGGCGGCGTCGTCTCGGAGGGGCAGCGGGTGGCGTTCCTCGTCGTCGACGGGGAAAAGGGTCCCCAGGCAGACCACCTGCTGCCGCTCGGGGCTACGGTCGCGCGGCCGACATCCGACGGCGCGGACGGCACCGTGTCGTGGTACGACGACGTCAAGGGCTTCGGGTTCATCGCCCCCGACGCGGGCGGCGACGACGTCTTCGTCCACGTCAATGCGCTCGCTCGAGGGCTGACCGAACTGTCCGACGGCGATCGAGTGACGTACGACGTCGTCGACGGCGACCGGGGCCCGAACGCCCGCAACGTACAGCTCGTCCGCAACTCCGGAGGTACCCGCCCGGGCACGGATCGCGGCCGGTCCGGCCGTCCCGCGGCATCCGGCGGGCCCGTGCGCGGAGGCGAGGGCACCGTCGCGCGCTACGACGCCGAGCGCGGGTTCGGCTTCATCACGCCCGATGCCGGGGGCACAGACCTGTTCGTGCACGTGTCGGTCCTGCGGGGCATCGAGGTCCTGGAGCAGGGCGATCGGGTCCGGTACAGGGTGAGGCAGAGCGACCGAGGACCGCAGGCCGACAGCGTCGAACTGGTGTGAGCGAGCGGGCGTCGCGAGCGCGAGGATGAGCGGTCACCGGAGATGCGGGCGCGAGGACCACGGTGCAGCCGAGGTCCTCGAGTCGCGGGTACACCGAGCCCTACCGGCGCAACCACCACGCCCCACGCCCCACGCGTCGAGCCGACACGGTGTTCGAACCCGTCGTATGGATGAGCCTGCGCTGTTGACGACGCCTGAAACTGACCCCGTGGCGCCACGACGATAAATCGGCCACCGCGGAGTAGATGAGCACGTGACCGTCGGCGAGGGGCCCGTACTCGATGTGGGCCATCATCGTGGCCCTCTCGCCGTCGGTCATGGTCTGGGCGAAGTCGGGACGGTGCGCCCGCAACCGGTACAGGTACCAGGACACAGTTGTCGCCTCCCGTCGGTTACCCGGCTTCGGTGAGCGGGTGCGCGGTCTCGAGGAGCGTCTTGAGGCCGCTGATGACGAGCGCCCAACCACCGCTGACACCACGCGCGGTCGCCGGGGAGCTCCCCAGCTGGTCGTGGACGACGGTCAGCTTGGTGATCCCGTCGCCGTGGTCCTCGATCCGCCAGGTGACCCGGCTGGGCGGCTCGTCTGCGGCGGCGCGGTCCCAGAGGCTTCGCGAGCTGTGGACCAGCAGGTGGGGTCGCTCGCACTCGAGGACGACGTCGTCGCCCCACAGCTCGCCGTCCGGGCTGTGCGACCGTAGCGGTGAGCCGGGCTCCAGGGTCGACTCGAAGGTGGAGCCGTAGAAGTACTGGCGGCGAAACTCCGTCTCGGTGATGCCTTGCCAGACCTGCTCGGGCGAGGCCTTGATGTAGATCTGGAAGACCAGCGTGCTGGCCGCATCCGGGGCGGACGGCACTCGCTGGGAGATCTCTGCGGCGGTCACGGTGACTCCACTCGGCTCTTCAGGTCGCTGAGCGCGGCGACCTTCGGTTCGGTGTACTTCGAGATCCACCGGTCGTGGATCAGGCGGATCGGCACCGGATTCAGGTAGTGCAGCGTCTGCCTCCCCCGGCGCTGCGTGGTGACCAGCCCGCCGGCGGCGAGCACCTTCAGGTGCTTCATCACCCCGAAGCGCGTCATGTCCGTGTCCTGCGTGATCACCGCCTCGAGCTCGGACAGGGACTGGCCGTCCCGCGACCGCAAGGCATCGAGGATGCGCCGCCTGGTCGGGTCCGCCAGGGCCCGGAAGATCGCGTCGTCGTCGCCCATCAGGCCAAAATAGGTGACCTTTTGGTCACACGTCGAGCATGCGTTCCAAGCTGCCCGGAGGCTGTCAGCGCCCCGTGGTTGCCGCGCGACGGAGAACCGGAACGCGCTCGAGCGGCACCTCCAGCTCGACCGAGCCCGGACCACTCAGCGCCGTGCCGTCGTCCAGCACCCACTCCCCCGCGGGCACCTGAACCGTCCGAGTCCTCGCACCTCGCTCCACGACAGGCGCCACGACCACGTCCGCCCCGAGGAAGAACTGATCCGTCACCCCGGCCAGCTCCGGCTCGTGATACCCCATCGCCCGCACCACCGGCTCCCCGGTCGCCGCAGCCTCGTCGACGAGCCGCACGACCTCGTCACGCAGCTGAGCCCGAAGCTCCAACGCGCGCATCACCGCCGCCCGGCGCTCCTCGTCCAGCACCCGCGACGGCGACAACGAGAACTGCATCATCGGACTCAGTGCCGCCACCTGTGCGTACCGCACGAACAGCTCCTGATCCACCACCCCGGCCATGGCGTCCAGCTCCCCGCCGCCGACCATGTCCGGGCACGAGTACGCGAGCCCGATCAGCCCCTGCGTGACCAGCGCCGGCACGAGCCCGGCGATCCCGTCGCTCCCCCACGACGGCGGCCGGTCGTGCAGCCGCTGCGCCAGCCCCTGCCCGCCCATGCGCCAGCACGCCCGGTACTCGTTGAACGGGTACCGCAGCCCGACCCGCGCCCACGCCTCGCACATCTCCACGGGTGAGTACCCACCGACGGTGACGTCGTCGTCCCGGTAGTGGTCCAGGTCCCCGGCGTCGAACTTGAACCCGTCGACTCCCAGCTCGACCAGTGCGTCCAGCCGGTCACAGAGCCACGAGACCGACGCAGGGTTCGACAGGTCCAGCAGCGCGGAGAACCCGTTCCACCACCGCCGCACCGCGGTGCCGCCGGACGCATCCCGGATCAGCAGCCCCGCGGCCTCCAGCGTCCGGAACACGAACGAGTCCGCACTCACGAACGGCACCACCCACAGCATCACGCGGCACCCCCACGCATGAAGCTGCTCCACCATCCCCCGCGGGTCCGGGAACCGAGCGAGGTCGAAGGACCACACCCCGTAGTCCACCGCCCAGCAGTCGTCGATCATCACGACCCCGGGCGGCATCCCGTCGTCGAGCATCCGCCGCACGTACGCCAGCACCGACTCCTGCGTCGGCGTGAACGGCATCTCGATCCACGTGTTGTACTGCGGCCCGGTGAACAGCTCGCGCGCGGGCGTCGCGCCCGACGGCGGAAAGAACGTCGCGGACGCCTCGCGGTAGGCGTCGCGCAGCGTGCCGCCCGTCTCGCCGAGCACGACGTCGCCGCCCACCACGCTCAGCACCCCGCCGTCGAACGTGAACACGAACGGCGACGACGAGGCGACGTACCGGCCGCCGCTCGACACGAGGACGGGCGCGCTCTGGTTCTGCTGACCACCCTCGTGCCCGAGCGCACCGGAGTGATGCGCGAGGTCGCGCGAGTGCCGTGTGCCCGCATGGAACGGCATCGCCGACGCGTCGGCGACGGCGCCGCCCCACCACAGCTCGCCGTCGAGCAGCGGGATGGTCAGAGTCACAGCACAGCCTCCAGACCGGAACAGGAAGGGGCCGGGCGGCGAACCGCCCGGCCCCACCGATGGACCTACTTGAACAACGCGTTGACCTTCTCGTTCGCCTTGTCCAGCACGTCGACGTCAGACTTCAGGCTGAAGATCGAGTCCGTCGCCTCCGTCATCGTCGTCTGCACGTCTCCCCAGTGGTCGGCGATCGGCGGGATGAACGTCGTCCCGTCCTGCACCTGCACCAGGAACCCGCTGAGGTCCATGCCCTTGGCCTTGAACGCCTCGAACGCCTTGTCGGTCGACGTCTTGATCGCGGGGAACACCACGGCGTGCGCGGCGACGAGGTCCTGGCAGTCGGCCGAGCCGAGGAACTTGACCCACTTCCACGCCTCGTCGGGGTGCTTGGAGCCCGCCCAGATGGAGTCGGCCAGGCCGTTGAACATCGAGGCGCGCTTGCCGGTCGGGCCGATGGGCGTCGGCGCGAACCCCACCTTGAGGCCCTTCGCGGACGCGTAGGAGTTCGCGTTCCAGTCGCCGTCGGCGGCCATCGCGTACTTGCCGGCGCTGAGCGGGTCGAGCATGCCCGACGACGACTTGATGATCTCGAGCGTCGGCGAGTAGCCCTTCTCGACGAACGACCGCAGCCAGCCGAGCGTCTCCTTGAGCTTGGGGTCGCTGTAGTAGAACTCGTCGCCCCACGGGTTCTTGTTGACGTACTTCCATCCGTCGGAGACGGCGAACTCCGAGTACTCGCTCTGACCGAAGGCCCCGCCCGAACCGTTGAGGCCGTACCCGTAGGTCTTGATCTTGGTCTTGTCGAACCCGGGCTCGTCGCCGCGCACGCCGTTCTCGTCCACCGTCAGGTGGGCCACGAGCTTCTCGAACGAGCCGCCGTCCTGCGGGTTCCAGTCGAGCTTGGCGAGGTCGTCGGCGGTGTAGCCGGCGTCCTTCATCATGTCCGCGTTGTAGACGAGGCCGATGGTGTCCCAGTCCTTCGGAAGGCCGTACTGCTCGCCCTTCTGGCCCGTCCAGACGTCGACGAGCTTGTCCTGGTAGATCGACATGTCGAGGTTGTCGGCCTTGATCTTGTCCGACAGGTCAAGGATCTGGCCCTGCGACGCGAACTGCGGGAACCACGTGACGTGGTCGGTGAAGACGTCGGGCGCGGTGCCGGCCACGAAGTCGGCCTGGAGAGTGGTCCAGTAGTCCTCCCAGCCGGTCTGCGTGATCTTGACCGTGATGTTCGGGTTGGCCTTGTGGAACGCCGCGGCGCATTCCTCGTATGCAGGCTGCTGCAGCGAGTCCCAGAGCCTGTAGGTGAGCGTGACCGCGCCGCTCTCGCCGGCCTTGGCCCCGGAGGAGCACCCCGCCAGGACGAGCAGCGGGATGACTGCCGCCGCCGCGACGGCCGCCTTGATTCGCATGGTGTCGCCTTTCTCGTGGGTGGTAGCGGGACGTGACCCGCCGTCGTGGTGGCTACTTGATGCCGGTGAACCCGATGCTCGAGACGATCCGCTTGCCGACGATGGCGTAGAGGATCAGCACCGGGATCGCGGAGACGAACGTCGCGGCCATGAGACCGGCCCAGTCGGGCGCACCCGACGGCGTCTGCTGGCGGAATACGCCGAGCGCCACGGTGAGCACCTTCGAGCTGTCGTCCTTGCCCACGAGCAGCGGCCACAGGTAGTCGTTCCAGCTCGTGATGTACGTGAGCAGCGCCAGCGTCGTGATGGGTGCCGACGACATCGGCACGATGACGCGGAAGAAGATCCGCAGGTGGCTCGCGCCGTCGATCTTCGCGGCCTCCTCGACCTCGGTGGGGATCGAGAGGAAGAACTGCCGCAGGAAGAACACCGAGAACGGCGCCATGAACAGCGCGGGAAGCACGATGCCGAGCAGCGTGTTGAGCAGCCCCAGGTCCCGGATCAGCACGAAGTTCGGTAGCGTGGTGAAGACGCCGGGGATCATCATCGCGGTGAGGAACACGAAGAAGAGCTGGTTGCGCCCCGGCCACCGCAGGCGCGCGAACGCGTAGGCCGCCAGGGCGCAGAACAGCACCTGGCACACCGTCGTCGTCGTCGCGACCACGAACGAGTTGCGCAGGAACAGCCAGAAGTTGAGCGACGCGCCCGACCCGCCCTCGGCGATGGCCTGCGCCGTGGACTGCATGCCGAACACCCGCTGGAACGCGCCCCACGTGAACTCGGCCGGCGCGAGCGACGCGTAGTGGCTCGACAGCGCACGCGTGTTGGAGAACGCGGTGCGCAGCATCCAGTAGAACGGGAAGAGCGTCGCGAACATCATCAGGGCCATGACGGCCCACCCGACGACGCGCCCCACCGACCAGCGCACGCGCGGCCGACGGCGGACGGCCGGCGCCGCCGTGGCGGCGTCCTGAGCAGCGATGAGCGTTGCCATGGTCCCTCCTCAGGCCAGGTCGGACTTGTCGGCGCGCATCAGCTTGAGCTGGAAGAGCGCAAGGACCGCGAGGATCACGAGGAGCACCACCGACAGCGCCGACGCGTACCCGAACCGCGCCTTCGTGAAGGCTTCCTCCCAGATGTAGAACTGGATGACCTTCGTGGCGATGACGGGGCCGCCGCCTGTGGTCACGGCCACGGTGTCGAACACCTGGAACGACCCCGTGATCGTGATGACCAGCACCATCGCCATGACCGGCCGCAGCAGCGGCAGCGTGATCTTGAAGAACGAGCGCACCTCGCCGGCGCCGTCGATCGCGGCCGCCTCGTACAGGTGCGCCGGGATGGTCTGCAGGCCGGCGAAGATCAGCAGCGCCGTGTACCCCGCGTGCCGCCACGTGTTGACCAGCGCGATCGTCGGGATCGCCCAGGCCTCGTCGCCGAAGAACGGCGTGCGCCCGATCCCCGACCAGGGCGCCACGTTGCCGACCCACTCGAGGAACGTGTTCACGATGCCGATGTTGTAGTCGAGCATCCAGAACCAGACGAGGGCCACGATGACGTTCGCCACGAGGTACGGGGTGAGCAGGATGCCGCGCACCCACAGCGACCGCGTCAGGCGCTGCATGAGCACCGCGATCCCCAGCGCGACGACGGTCTGGACGCCGATGTTGATGACGACGTACTCGAGCGTCACCTTCATCGCGTTCCAGAAGGTCGCGTCGTCGACGATCTTGCGGAAGTTCTCGAGGCCCACCCACGTCGGGGCGGTCATGATCGAGTACTCGGTGAACGAGAAGTAGATGCCGCGCAGCGCGGGCCACAGGTAGAAGACGGCGAACCCGAAGGTCGCGGGGGCCACGAAGGCGAGCGCGACGCGCAGGTCGTTCTTGGGCTTCTTGTGCAGCTTGTGCGTGCCGACCCCGGGCTGCCGCGCGGGTGCGGCGGGGGTCCTGACCGACGTCGTTGTCATCGTTGCCTCTCAGAGCGCGGTGCACCGGATGAGCACGGCCTGCTCGGGGAAGATCGCCGGGATCTGCAGCCCCGCGCGGCCCAGCACCGCGCCCGAGACGACGAGCGGGCTCGTCGACCAGGCGACCGGGCCGGCCGCGAACGAGCCCCGCGTGACGTCCGCAGGCGCCAGCGTCGCCACGGTGTACGACGTCGCGGGGTCCAGCCCGGGCAGCGTGATCCGGCCGGGCGGGGCCCAGACCGATGCCGCGAGGGTCGCCAGGCTGTAGATCGCCTCGCGCCCGTCAGGGGCGATGACGCCGCGCAGCACGACCGCGGGGTCGGGGTGGTCGGAGTGCACGACCCGCCCGGTGTGCAGCAGCGCCCGGTGCTCCTTGTGCAACGCGACCCAGGTGCGCAGCTCGGCCAGCTCGACGTCGTTGGCCTGCGTGAGGTCCCACTCGATGCCGAAGTGGTACCCGAAGGCCGTCGTCGCGCGGAACGTCACCGACAGCGCCCGCCCGGTCGAGTGGTTGACCGTCGACCCGACGTGGGCGCCCATCAGCTCGGGCGGCACGAGCAGCTCGGTGCCGCGCTGGATCTGCGTGCGCTCGACGGCGTCGATGCAGTCGGAGGTCCAGATGCGGTCGGTGCGCTCGAGGATGCCGAGGTCGACGCGGCACCCGCCCGACGAGCACGACTCGATCTCCAGGCCCGGGTGCCGCGCCTTGAGCGCGTCGATGAGCCGGTAGACGGCGAGCGTCTGCGCGTGGACGCCGGCCCGGCCGGTGGGCTGGTGCGCCGGCTCGATGAGGTCCCGGTTGTGGTCCCACTTGAGGTACCGCAGCCCGTACTCGCGCACCAGCGCATCGAGCTGGACCAGCACGTGGCCCCACGCCTCGGGGTGGGCGAGGTCGAGCACCTGCTGGTTGCGGTAGAGCGGCGGCTGACGCGTGCCCGGGCTGAGGATCCACTCGGGGTGTGCGCGGGCCAGGTCGGAGTCGGGGTTGACCATCTCGGGCTCGACCCACAAGCCGAACTGCATGCCGAGCCGCTCGACGTGGTCGACCAGCGGGTGCAGGCCGTGGGGCCAGACGGCCGGGTCGACGGTCCAGTCGCCGAGCCCGGCCGTGTCGTCGCGCCGGCCGAGGAACCACCCGTCGTCAAGCACGAACCGCTCGACGCCGACCGATGCGGCGAGGTCCGCGAGCCGCGCGAGCTTGGCGGCGTCGTGGTCGAAGTAGACGGCCTCCCAGACGTTGAGCGTCACGGGTCGCGGGCTGCTCGGGTGGGTCGGGCGCGACCGCAGGTGCTCGTGGAACCGTCCGGCGAGCTCGTCGAGCCCGACGCCGTAGCTCGCGTACGTCCATGGGCTCTTGTAGCCGTGGCCCGGGGCGAGCTCTATCTCGCCGGGCAGCAGCAGCTCGCCCGCGCCCAGCAGGCTGTCGCCCGTGGGCATGCGCTCGGCGACGATGCGGTGGTTCCCCGACCACGCCGGGTGCACGCCCCACACCTCGCCGCGTCGGCTGGTGAAGCTCTGCTCGCCCGCGATGACCAGCAGGCTCGCGTCGGCGCCGGGGCGGCCGCGACGTGACTGCCGCACGTGCGTGCCGATGGTGAACGGCGCGCGCTGCTCGGTGCGCTCCTTGAGGTGGCGCCCGGTGAAGTCGGCGAGCTCGGCCGCGCGCAGCGGCACGGGCAGCATCGGCGTCAGGCCCTGGAGCGAGTACGCCGTGTCGCCCACGTTGGTCAGCTGCGCGCGCAGCCGCACCAGCCCCGAGCCCAGCAGCTCGACGACGAGACGCAGCGCCAGCGCGGCGTCGTCGTCGACGGCGCTGAGACTCACCCGGGTGCCGTCGACGTCGTCGGGCACCCCGAGCTCGACGTCGACGACCTCGAAGCGCGGCGAGAAGCTCGCGCCGCTGCGGTGCCCCTCGATGCCGGGCGTTCCGAGGTACGAGCGCGACTGTTCCGGCAGCACCGACGCGACCGAGCCCTCGTTGGGCGTGTCCGAGACGACCTGGCGCCGGTTCGCGCGGACGAGCTCCTCGAGCTGGTCGCCCGGCAGGTCGCCGAGGTCGGCACCCCAGTGCTGCACGACGGGCAGGCCGTCGCGGGCGTCGAGCACGAGGGACACGCCGGCGGAGCGTAGGTGGACCAGCCGCTCCTGACCGGGGGTGCTGGACCCGCGGTCAGTCGATTTGCTGGGAGCAACGGTGCTCAACATGGACCTCCTCGTCCGTCAGCCGCGGGGTAACTTTCACCATGGAAGGAACACCCTGTCAAGAGCAACGGGATGTCGGGATTGCGGCGCGCGCGCTGGGCGATTGCCTTCCGATACGGAAGCCGTCATCGTTTCGCCGCGGAACAAACCCGCGCGTACGCTCAGGCCATGACCGACGACGGCCCGCCGCTCTGGACGCCGCTGCACGGCGCCGAGCACCGTGTCGCCCTCGAGGTGCTCATCCACGGCCCGCTCCCCCGCAGCGAGCTCGCGCGCCGTCTCGACCTCTCGGCGCCGAGCCTCACGCGGCTCACGCGTCCGCTCCTGGAGTCCGGGCTCCTGACCTCCGCCGACCCGGCCCAGCACGGCAGCAACGGCAGGCCCACGCAGCCGCTCGACATCAACCTCGACCTGCACCGGTTCGTCGGCGTCAAGCTCACGGGCGACGTGGCCTACGGGGTCGTCACGACGATCCGCTCCTCGGTCGCCGAGTCGCTCGAACGGCCGCTCATCGACCACCGGCCCGACGCCGTCGCCGAGCTCGTCGCCGAGCTGATCGACCAGCTCGCCGACGGCCGCGACCCCGTCACCGCGGTCGGCGTCGCCGTCGGCGGCAAGGTGCTCGCGGACGGGTCGGTGGCGTCGTCGGCGTACCTCGACTGGACCGACGTGCCGTTCCAACGCCTGCTCGAGGAGCGGACCGGGCGGCAGGTCGTCGTCGCGAACGACCTCGTGGCCTGGACCGAGGCCGAGCACTGGTTCGGCGCCGGGCGCGACGTCGACTCGTTCGCGCTGCTCACCATCGGCACGGGCATCGGGTACGGCCTCGTGGTGCACGACCGGATCGTGTCGTCGGAGGACTCGGGCGTCGGGCTGGCCGGCCACTTCCCGCTCGACGCGCTCGGCCCGCGCTGCCCCGACGGGCACCGCGGCTGCGCCACGGCGATGCTCACCATCGGGTCGATCTGCTCGAGCGTCGGTGTGCCGCTCGGCCGCACCGTCGGCTACGACGAGTGCCTCGACCTCGCCGCGCAGGGGCACCCGATCGCCGGTCGCGTCGTGCACGACGCGGCGGCCGCGCTCGGCGTGCTGGTCGCCGCGATCGCCAACCTCACGCAGGTGGACAAGATCATCCTCTCGGGCGACGGCGTGCGGCTCGCGGTCGTGGGCGCCCAGGCGATGGACGAGGCGATCCGCGCGAACCGGAGCACCTGGGCGTCCGACGTCGACGTCGTCGTCGACCCGAGCGGGTTCATCGACTGGGCACGCGGCGCCGCGGTCATGGCGATCCAGCGGTACGTGCTCGGCGACGGCTGACCGTCACGCGGTGAGCCGCGCCGCCAGACCGGTCACGCGCCGCGCCCGCCGCTCGACCGCCGCACGCACCGCCTCCGGCGTCCCGACGACGCGCGGCCGCCGCCGTGCCCGGGTGACGGCGGTGTAGAAGGGCTCGCGCGTCAGCAGCGGCGACGCGGCGTCCGGGAGGAGCACGGTCACCGCCTCGGCCTGGCTGCCCTGGCTCTTGTGCACCGTCATCGCGTGCAACGTCTCGACGTCGCCAAGCCGGGAGACGGCGAACGACGTGCCGCCCTCCTCCTCGTCGATCTCAAGAAGCAGGTTCAACTCAACGAGCTGCCGTGGGTCCGAGCGGCCAGGCACACAGCGCGCCGGTGGCGGATGAGGCTGCTGCGGTCGCTCGCCCGGTCGGTGCGCTGGCGCTGGACCACTTCCCGGCCACGATCCTGCCGAACCCGCTGATTCAGGAACTGAGCCATCTGCTTGCCACCGGATCGGTCGCGACCAACGGCACGGTGATCGAACAGGCGCAGATCCTCACGACGCACAACCTGGCCGCACTCGTCTACGTAGGAGTCGAGCCCGGCAGGTCATGGACAGAGTTGGCCGTCGGAAGAGCGTGGCCGCCCTCGACGCGGCAGATCCGGAAGCGACCTCACGGCCGAGGCAGCCGAGACGTCTCCGCATTCAGCCTTGATTCTTTGCGTCTCTCGTGAATAATTGCAGATATGAACGATCAAGGCGCGACTGGGCGCTTCGCAGCCCTCGCTGATCCCGTCCGTCTCGCGACGGTTGAGGTCCTGTCACGGGGCTCATGTAGCGCCGGGGAGCTGGCACGTCACGCCTCGGTTTCACCGTCCGTCATGAGCCGCCACCTTCGGACCCTTCAGGCGGCCGGCCTGGTCACCGACAGTCGCGACCCGCACGACGCACGCCGCCGCGTCTTCACGCTGCGCGATGAAGGGCTGGTCGTGGCCAGAGCCTGGATGGACCAGGTGCAGGCACAGTGGAACGAGCAGCTTGCAGCGTTCCGCGCCCACGTCGAAGCCGCCGACAGTGCAATCCTTCCGGCGGCGCGTCCACTGAGCGGTGAAGCCGCCCGCCTCTGGGAACACTCGCACCGGCGGTCGGGTCAATGAACCGTCCCGCCAGCGCCGCAGACCGATCTGAGCGCCCTGAAGCCCGTGCGAGCATCGAAGTTGGGGTCCCGCCTGCCCGAGCGTTCGAGGCGTTCACGGCCGAAATCAGCTCTTGGTGGATCCCAGGACCGATCAACTACTTCGACGCCGGACGGTCTCCGACGATGCACGTCGAGACTCGGCTCGGGGGACGAGTGCTCGAGGTGTACCCCGATGGTGAGCTCGTCATCGCGGAGATCACCCGATGGGAGCCCGGCGTCCGCCTCACCTATCGAGGCGTCGTCGACGACAGCCAGACCGACGTCACCTTTGAACCAACGACCATGGGCACCCGAGTGCACGTGCACCAGTACCTGCGCGACGGCGGCGAGCGGGCATTCCTGTTCTGGCCCAACGTCATCGGCTGGCTCATCCCTTGGTGCGACAGCCAGGTCATGGGAAACCAAACAATTGAGAGGTAGAAGAATGTCCAACCCCATCGAGATCCTGCGCTCTGCCAGGGCGGCGGTGCTCCACGACTGGCCCTCCGAGGAAGTTCCCAACGCCCTCGTCCTCGCGGGCCTCGACGTCACTTTCCAAGGTGGCCCAGAGCCGGACGATCTTTACGTCATGCGACTGGTCGATGGTCATCCAGAAACGAGCCCAGCCACCGGCCTGCCCGAACGGGCGGACATCATCTACAGCCACAGGCCGGCGGCAGAGCTGCCCGGTCTGCTAGCGGAGGCTCAGCAACTCGGTGCCGCCACGCTCTGGCACCAGTCTGGCCGCAACGAAGACGGCGAGAAGGACCCCGCTGGCGTCTTCCTCACACCCACCGAGGCAGAGCACATGACGGCGCTCGCACACGCGGCAGGCGTCGCGTTCGTCAGCGCGCCCTACATCGTCGCTGCTGCAGCGGCCGCCCGCTCCCACTAGCCTCGGGCTTTCACCGTTGAGGGCGTCCGGATAGCGGTCGGGCCATAGAAAAGTGCTCTTGACCTGGGGTGATACTGCTTGTCGAAGGTCGTGTCGGTCCCGAGCGAGGAGCACTTCTCAGGTGGTTCTACCCGCGTGTGAGGGCGGATGTCCGCACGGTGGGCGCGGTCGGGAACGCCGGCGGGGTGTTGCTGACGGAGACGGTCCGCAAGACCGGCCTCGACCGGGAGTTGCGGACGGTCCTGGCTCGGTGGCGCAAGCCGTTTCGCGACGCACGATCCGGGCAAGGTGATCGACGATCTCGCGCTCGCCCTCGCTCGGCGGGACTGTTCATCGACCGCGCCAAAGCCCGGCACGGCCAGGGGAGCGGGATGCGTGACCTGCTCGCTGGATTTCGCGAGGCAGCGAGCGGAAGCACCCCATCCCGCCAATTCCTTGGGTGGGTGACTGGGCGCCACTGGATCTTGGACGCTCTCGGGGTTCCGCGACAGAACGCATGAGCGCACCCGTGCGGATGCTCCTGTGACCGGGGCGCGGTAGCGGCGAGCAAGACGGTCACGAGGACCGCCGCCGTGCCGACCCACCGCTGCGGTCGCTTCGGCGGCGTGATCGGTGACCCTTTGCGCACTGGCGCACGAAGAGGTCGGTGTTGTGATTGGGAGCCACCTGACCTCGGCGAACGAGACGACCGTGGAGGTTCACGAAGAGGTCGGATGCCCCCTCATAGCCCCCAGATAAGCCCCCACCGGGGCCGAAGAGGTCTCCTGGGGAATGACGAAAGGCCCTCGGTTCTCAGCGTTTCCGCTGGTAGAGGGCCTTTCGAGAGGGTGGGCGATACTGGGTTCGAACCAGTGACCTCTTCGGTGTGAAGGAGGTCTGACACTGCGCGCATGGCGCGGAACCGTTGAGACGCCGAGCGTCGGTGTTCGCCCGCGTCCGCCGACAGCCGAGCCGTTAGGCCATCCGTTCGGCCATCCGCGCGCGACCCCGAGGCGTTCGCCCGTTCTCGAGTCAGGCGACCTGCACGCGCTCGTCGCCGACGACGAACTCGATGGCCAGGCCGCCGCCCGCCGCTTCGAGGTAGCTGCGGATCGTCCCGATCTTCGCGTTGTCAAGGTCGCCGTGCTCGATCTTGGAGACCTGCCGCTGACCGACGCCGATGCGCTCGGCGAGCTCGGCCTGCGTGAGGCCCGCCTCCTCGCGAAGCTCGCGTAGACGGTAGGCGCGGACCTCGCCCAGGAGGCGCTCCTTGTGCGCGTCGACGTTCGCCCGATCCACGGGGTGGTCAGCGAGGAAGTCCTTCAATGAAAGTGCCATGACCGTCACTCCTCTCCCTTCAGCTTCTTGAGGTGCTCGTCGAATAGGTCGTCCGCGATGGGGATGTTCTTCTTGTACCAACCCTGCCAGTTGCGGGACTTGTCGCCGGCAAGCAGCAGGATCGCCGACCGCCGGGGATCGAAGGCGAACCGAATGCGCACCTCCGAGCGACCCGCCGAGCCGGGCCGCAACTCCTTCATGTTCTTGTGCCGGGAAGCCGTGATCGTGTCCACGACCGGGCGACCCAGATGCGGGCCACGCTCCTCAAGGAGTTCGATCGCCGCGACCAACTGCTCGCGCGTTCCCTGGTCTTGGCCGACGAGCCAGTCGGCGATCAGTTCGAGGTCCACGTCCCACACACCCAGCATTCTAGACCCTGCAGGGTCTAGGCCGTGCCTCCGTCGCGAACACCGACCGAGCGGATCGCTTGTCGCAGCGCGACGGCGCCTGCGGGCGCCGGGAATCACGGTGCGAAACCGGAGAGTGTCTGTTGCCAGAAGGACGTGTCGTCGACGTCATGACGGCCGAGTCGTGTCTTCCACTCCACGTTCAGAGCCTCGGCAGCTTCTCGCACGGCCACGCGGTACTGGTGCGTAGTCCAGTGGGTCGCCGCGGCTGTCCACACGACGGGGTGCATGCGTGCAGGCGAGAAGGGCGGCACCTCTGAGTTTGCGCTCGCTTGGGTCTCGAGGAGCAGGCCGTCGAGGCGCCTCTTGACGGTCGCAGCGGTAGCTGGAATGTCCCTTGGGGAAAACAAGGCCTTCGGGTTCGACATCGTGAACCAGTTAGCGATCGGGTCGAGCACACCATGGCCCTGCACCGCGAATGTGCGCGCCCGTGAGGGCGGCCGCCTTCGCAGCGAGCCCAGCCGCCCTCGACACCTCAAGCTCGCGCCTCTGAACCTCGACCGGGTCCTGGTCCTCGCGCGCCCACACGGTGGGGAACAAGCCACGCGACTCCAAGTGGTCCGACTCGCCCTGCGTCTCCATCCACGCCTCGAATGCGCGCTCGAACTCTTCCACCGCGTCACGAAGTCGCGTCGCGACGACGGCGATCGCCGGGATGAGGGCCAGCCGACGCAGCCTGCGACGCCGTCGGGCATCGACGATCAGAACCCGAGATCAAAGCCGGCGAAGTACCCGGTGATCCCGAACGCGGCGCCCGTGTGGCCATTTCGCGTTGACATAGCCAAACGGCCTCGCTAGCGTCCCTCCTGCGGCCAGGAAGAACGGCTGTGCTCTGCAGAACACGGCCGTGTTGTCCGAAGCGCGACCGTGTTGTCCGAAGCGCGGCTGTGCACTCCAACAATCGCGACTCCCCATTGTCGAGGTGTCGCCAAGAGAGACAGGGAATCACACGGGGCACGCACGCCACACCACGCACGTCATTCGGTGTATCGCGCGCCATTCGTTCGCAACGAGGACGTTGACATCTTGAAAGGCAGACATCCGTCGCGGATCGCGGCCCTGAGCGCCGCGCTCGCGGTGGGGCTGGCGGTGCTCATAGGCTCGGCCGGCCCGGCCGCCGCGGCGACCTACGCCCTGCATGCGTCGGTGTGGGGTGCGTGGACGCAGTATAGCCAGCAGGAGTCGAATTGGTGCTGGGCCGCGGCGACGAAGTCGATGATCCAGAAGAAGACCGGCAACTCGCCGGACGAGTGCACGATCGCGCACAACGGACTGCAGCAGCGCCCGTACGCCACGTGCGCCAACTCCGGTGGAACCGCCGCCAACATCGAGTACGCGATGAGTGCGTCGGGCCTGTCGTACAAGTACTTCGGGTCCGTTCCGTCCATGACGACGATTCGCAACGAGACCGTTGCGGGCCGGGGGATCATCGGGTCCATCTTCTGGGCCTCGGGAGGTGGGCACGCGATGCCGCTGATCGGGAGCAACACGAGCGACCAGATCTATGTCACGAAGATCGACACGACAAGCGTGTCCGGGACATGGATCAGCTACAGCTCGTTCACGAGCGATACCGGCGGCTGGCCGGCGCTGTACACCCCGAGCTGGGCTGTGGGGTACAACTGACGGGGGCGCGACTCATGAAGCGAGCACTCACCGCCGCGGCCGTCTCGCTGGGAGCGGGCCTGCTCGTCGCTGGTGTCGGGGCACCGGCTCTGGCGGCGCCGTCGCCGGACTGGAACGCCAACCCGGCGATCCCGCAGACCGTCGAGGACAGCGTGCACGGCGGAACGGGCGCCAAGAACGTCGCCAACCTCGACCAGACCAACCCCGACGGCACGGCGAACCGCTCGGCAGCGGCAGCGAAGAAGGTGGCAGGAACGACGTTCGGCGACCCGGTCAGGTACGTCTTCCTCGAGCCTGTCCCGGGCTCGACCGCAAAGGCGCTGTCGCCGGAGGACTTCTCCGTCGTCAGCTACGCGGCCGTGCAGTATGTCGACGGTGCCGCCTCGAACGTCCTCGTCGTCGACGAGAGCGGGGAGTTCGTCCAGCTCGGCTGGCCGTTCGAGGACATCAAGGACATGGTCCACGTCAGGCCGAGCGAGATGCTCGCCTCCGGCGGACCCGACGGCGACCTGTACGAGGTGTCCAACAACCTCATGCAGGTCCGACCGCTCAACGAGGTGGCCCGGTCCATCATCGGCACCGGCGCGATGCCGGTCGAGACGTTCCGGGACGTCAAGGCCAAGCAGATGGCCGCGCGAGCCGCCGAGTACGACAAGGAGTACCAGGCAGCCATCGACTCCGGCCAGATCCATCCGGGAGACGACCTGCTGGGGAACCCTGGATCGTTCATCACCGGCGCTCCGCCGGCCGGAACGACGAAGCGCCCGACCGTGAGCACCCCCGGCGTCATCGCCGGGGCGCTGCTGACGCTCGGTGCGGGGTACCTCTTGGTGCGCGAGGTGCGTCGCAGGCGTACGTCCTCATCGTCGCTCTGACCGAGCCGAGCAACCCGTCAGAGCCGATCGCCGGCCAACGCTGGCCACCGGCTCTGACGGGTCGGCGGTCCGTCGCTCCGGTGCACTCCGCGCCCGTCGAGCCGGTCGTGGTCATACATGCCGTTCGCGCGACCGGTTGACCTGAGCGACAACGCACCCCTGACCAGCACGACGTACGCCCTCACGTACGACATGGAAGCGGCAGCTTCTGGGTTCCAACACCTGGTCCGTCAACGCTCAGGCCAAGGTCGACACCCACGAACGTCCATGTCAGGCCAGCACAATGCCGGGCCGCGCCGCGGGGGGCGACCAGTTGGGCTGCTGCTGATTCGCGCCATCGATCAACTGCCGCCGCGCGATCCGGTGAGCCCGGGCTTCGCCGAGATCGCCCCGAGGAACCCGTCCGTGAACTGCGACGGGCGCGGTCAGGTCGACGGTGGCGAAGCGGATGCGGTGGGCCCTGGATCGTGACCTCCTCGTACCGCCGGGCGACGGTCGAAGTCGTTGACCGAGAAGCAAGCTCTCGACGTGCTCACCCCTGACCAAGAGCCACCCGATGTACCCGTACATCGCGGTGTCCATGCTGGTCGGCATCCGAACCGAGGAGATGCGCACGCTGAGGTGGGACCACGTCAGTCTCGACGCGGATCCGCCCGTCGTTCACGTTTGGCGGTCGGTGCGCAAGTCCGGCGACACGAAGACCAAGAAGTCCCGACGCACGCTCGCCATCCCAGACGTCGCCGCCCAGGCGCCGCGTCGTCGGCGCCGCGAACAGGAGCCGACAGGATCGCGGCCGGCGACGCCTGGAAGGAGACAGCGTTCGTCTTCACGACGACTGTCGGCACACCGCTGGACGCTGCGAACGTTCGACGCGCTTTCCGGTCGGCCCTGAAGCTCCTGCCGTCCGTCGATCCCAACGACTGGACCCAGCGGGAGTTACGGCATTCGTTCGTCTCGCTCATGTCCGCTGGCGGAGCCGCGGTCGAGCACATCGCCCATGTCGTCGGACACTCCGACACATCCACGACCGAACGCGTCTACCGGCACGAGTTGCGACCCGTCCTGCGCGAAGGCGCGACCTTCATGAACCAGTTCGCCAGCGTTGCGGAGGTCGCCCCCGACTGGCACATGGACCCACTCTTCAGACTCCCGGGCGACGCCAACCGGTCCGGCGATCCCCCGCCACCAGAGCACGACTGATCACACACGCCATCGACCCGCCCGCTCGTCCCACACGAGGACGGTCGGGCGATGTCATGCTCAGAGGTCCCGCCGAACCAGCAGCAGCACCAGCGCCATCCATCCGCCGACGTCCGCTGGGGACCACAGTCGGTCAGATCGGTAAGCCCCCAGTTAAGAGGATGTCTCACGTGGTTCACCCTGGTTCGGCGTGTTTGCCCGGTTCGCGATGCTTGGGGCGGCATGATCCGGGGGCGTGAGCGATCCGTTGTCGTTGCGGCTGGTCCCGGACGAGCTGTGGGAGCTTGTCGAACCCGACCTGCCCGCCTTCGAGCCGCGTCCGCAGGGCGGCGGGACAGCGCCGGTGGACGCGCGGGCGGTGTTCACCGCGATCGTGTACGTGCTGACCAGCGGCTGCGCGTGGCGGATGCTGCCGGGCTCGTTCGGGGTCTCGCCGGCCACGGCGCACCGCCGATTTACGGACTGGGCCCGGGCCGGGGTGTTCGCCCGCGTGCAGCGGCGGGTCCTGGACCGGTGTGGGGCGGCTGGGATGGTGGACTGGAGCTCGGTGATCCTGGACGCCGCGAGCGTCCGGGCCAAAAGGGGGGCTCGCTGACCGGGCCCAGCCCGGTCGACCGGGGCAAGAAGGGCTCCAAGATCCACGTCATCACCGACGCGAACGGACTGCCGCTGGTCGTCGGCGTCTCGGCGGCCAACCTGCACGACTCCCAAGCGGCCGAGCCGATGGTCCGCGGCATCCCGCCGCTGCGATCCCGGCGCGGCCCGCGCCGGCGCCGGCCGGACAAGCTGCGCGCCGACAAGGGCTACGACTACGACCACCTGCGCACCTTCCTGCGTCAGCGCGGCATCATCCCGAAGATCGCCCGCCGCGGCATCGACTCCTCCGAACGCCTCGGCCGTCACCGCTGGAAGGTCGAACGCACCCTGGCCTGGCTCACCGGCTACCGCCGCCTGACCATCCGCTACGAACGCCACGGCAAGCTCTACGCCGCCTTCGTCGCCCTCGGTGCCACCATCACGGCATTCAAGAAGCTCCAGGCCGCCACGTGAGACAACCTCTAAGCCCCCAGCGCCCCTGCGGGCCGCTCCGGGCAAAGCAAAAGGCCCTCCGACCTTAGCGTTTCCGCTGGTCAGAGGGCCTCTTCTCGGGTGGGCGATACTGGGTTCGAACCAGTGACCTCTTCGGTGTGAATGAACTCTGAGGTGCAGAGACACCCCCTGATTGGCGGATTGCCAGCCGTTGGCGTTCGCGGGCGTCCGCCCAAGACCAGGGGTATCAACCCTCAGTTAAGCCCCCAGGGGCCAAGCCCATCCTGGCGAGGAACCGCAGGAAGGCGCCGCTAGTTGTTGTCCTTCTTCGTCCCGACGGCCAGCAGCGCCGTTCGCGACCTGGGGAAGCGCGCGAGACTCCGGACCCTCTGACCCATCGAGCGGGTGAAACGGGCGCGGCTTGGCGCCTCGGGCAATGGTGCCCGGTTTGCCGCTGTTAGCCTCACGGCATGGCGACGGACGGCCGACTCCCCGAAGGATGCCCTCCCACGGGCAGTTCGTTGGCAGACGGGCCGTTCTACCGACTGACCCGGACGAACGCCCGCGTCGGCGACACGCTCGACGTGAGTGACTTCCGGCTACCGCTGCACACCAGGAAGAGCGCGGCGTTCGGCCGGACCGACTACTGCGGCGGGTACGCCGTCTCTGTCTGTGCCGACATGCAAGATCTGATTAACGCGCGCGAGATCCTGGGGTTCGCGCGAAAGAAGTCGATTTCGCGTCTCCACCTGTCCACCGGGATGGGCCGCATCATGCAGACGCCGGGCGAGGTCGGACCGAGCCACCACGACTGGTGGCCGTCCGAGGACGACTTCGTACCGCCTCACGAGGTCCTGGTGGATGGGAGGTCGGCAGCATGACGCTTGACGTCTCCGATGCGCTCCCATACGGCCCGCTTGAGCGGATCGAGGTCTACTTCGAGCACGACGGCCCGCGCTTCTTCGCCCTCCGTTCGCTGTCCCTCGACGTCCGATTGCTCGCGTTCTGCACCGATGAGGACGACGACACGGTCGACTTCCTCTACCTCGTGCTGTCGCCACAGCGGTTCCAGCAGGTGCGGTCTGGCTCAATCGGCTTGCGCGAGGCATTCGAGGCCGCCGAGCCGTGGTCGATCTGGCGGGTCGTCGAGCACTACGGCGGTGGCCTGCCCTATGCCGACGCGGGCGCCGTGCGCTTCCAGGAAATCTCCGATGAGGACCTTCCTACCGACTCGGCGCGGCTCAACCTGCCAACTCCCACCGTCCCAGCCCTCGACCTGAGCCAACTTGAGGCCGAGGCGACTTCGTCGCTGCGGACCATAGCTGCGCTGGAACTCGATGCGGAGAGCCAGAACCTCACAGAGTTCTCACTCCGGAGCCTGGGGCAGATTGGCACCCGCTTCCAGGACTCGCTCGACGCGCTGGCGAAGGAGGAAGCGGGGCGCCGCAACAGCCGGGGCGTCGCCTCTATGCGTGCGACTGACGAAGTCCAGATGAACGTGCTTGAACTGCGGGCCGCGTCCTTCGCAGTCGTACTTGGCACTGACAAGCGCGGACGTCTGTTGGAGCACGCCGACTCGGTCGAGGCCACGCTCGCCCGGCTAGTTGGCCTTGTGGAACTCGGCCATCAACCGGATGCACTGATCGCGGAGCTTCGCGAGCACTACGGCTCAGTGGCACGGGCACGCGTTGTCGGACTCCTGCGGGCTGTTCAGCAGGCAAACAGCGGACTTGGAGTGGTGCTAAGCCCGCAGGGCAAGAGGGCCACCGCAGCGCGCCTGCGTGCCGACGAAGTCGACTCGGCAGTTGCCCGCATTGATGCGCTCGAAGACGTCGTGAACCCAGTCGCGGTGCCGCGCGGCGTCCTCTATGGCGCCAACGCGCGCACCGGCACTTTCGACCTATATGACGCAGTCCGAGCCAGGCGTGTGTCTGGCAAGGTCGCGCCCGAAGCCCGGGAGCAAGTTGATGGGCTTCGCGTGGGCATGCACGCATGGGTGGAGGCAGATCTACTGGAGCATCTTGACTTCAGCGCCAGCGAGGAGGAAGGCGGCGCTACGTACACACTGGTGCGCATTGCGCAGCGGACTCCGGTGGCTGACGACCTAGGCGTTGGCGACACCGTCGACCAGCAAGATGGTGGCGACGAGGGCCCCCGAACCGTCTGACTCCGCGACGGGTAGCGTTTCGTCATGACGAGGAACGCACAGAGCCGAGCCCCGAGCGGCAGGCGCTATGACCCCCGGTTGATCGTCGAGTCCACCGTCACGGTCCAGTCGATCTGCCCGACAGCATCGGCCTCGGCCATCAAGCGCGCCAGGACGCGGTCCCTGGTGTCGTCCTCAGCGAACTTCTTGTGCCGCTTCCACGCCGTCTGCCACGGACCGAACGCTTCACGGGCCGGTCACGCCAGGGGATCCCGTCCGATACCGGTAGGCGATGCCCTCGACCACCGCGCGGTGGCCACCGAAGGCGACCGACCTTGCCCGCGTTCAACGGCGGCAGCAACGGCTCGATCCACTCCCACTGCTCGTCCGTCAGGACCTGGAACCGACTCACGACAGGGAGTCGTGCCGCCCACCTCATCTCAGAGTTGGGAGATACGCTAGCCGGCTGACGAAGTGATGACCTCGGTCACTCGAATAGCGGACCGCCAGAAGTCGAGCGCTGGCTGCGCCCAGAACGACGTCGCCACCGTTCCGTCGATGTGAATGGACCCCTCGTACAAGCTGGATGCCAGGGGCAATGCGTCTAGCGAAACTGGGTGCGCGCTTCGGCCGTCCCAGATCATGTGGCCCGGCAGGGAGACGGAGCAAGCTGCCATCTGCCACGGCAGGTGGGCGACGACCAGGACGATGTCGTTGAGCCTGATCCTGGCGGTCGTGACCATAGCCCCGAGTGCGGCGGTCACCGTCGGGCCGCTGCCATCGGTGAGCCATGAGCTCCCTTCCCCTTGCGCCCAATCGATATCGGCGCCGTCCACTCTGAGCACCGAGACGGCGGTACGACTGAACGGTCCCGACTGGACACGGTGGCGGTCTGCCTCAGCCCAGATCAGCGGCGAGGGCTGGGACAGGTTGATCACGACGGCCGTCTTCACCGCCCAATGGGCCAATCGGTGTGCGTCGCCGGCCCCGAGATCACGGTCAGCACCGAACAGGATCCGCTCTGCGTCGTCCTCGAGATTCGACATCCAGCCGTTGTTGCAGCATGCGCAGACACGCCCGACCTGGAGCGCATCGAGCGGCATTGGTCCACGGACGTCGCTGCGGTCGAGCCCGAATGGACCTGCGCGGTGGGGAGTGAAGACCAGCTTCTCGGGCGGTAGATGCTTCTTGATCCAGCGTCCGAACACGTGCTCGCGAGTGCTCTGTACTCCTCGCGCCGGACACATCCAGCATTCGGGCTCTTGCTCGAGGTATCTCGGTCGGCCAGCTCGATCCTCGCGGAGGAGCTCGCGGTCGAAGGCGCGGAGGCGAGCGACTGGATATGTCATCTTCTACCCGCGCCGGCGAGGGGCCGTCTGCGCGTCCGCAGGCGGCGTCATGCCGGGCTTCCAGTCGTAGGGGACGTTGAAGTCCGGAGAAGAAGCGACGCGGACGGCCCGGAGCACCTGGGCGAGCGTCGAGAGCGCCTCGAAAACGCCGAGCGTCTCGCCGAGGAACTCCAGGTAGGTCATCCCGTCTGGGTCCTTGTCGCTCGTGACGCGGCCGGTGCGGAGGTCGTGATGCGCCATCGCATGCCCGATGGTGTTGCGGCGACGGTTGTTGAGGAGGTCGGCAAAAGACTCCCAGCCCGGGACCTGTGTGACGTACGCGAGCTTGTACGCGTTGGCCAGTCCGTCGAACTTCTTGAGGTTCGTGGGGCGCAGCTTCTCGGGCACGCTGTCCGGGTGCGCGTCGCCGAAGTCATCCGGGCTGCTTCGCTTCAGCGTGTTCTGCGCGGCGACGAGCGGCCAGAGACACTTGCACGCGAGCTCGAACCCTTGCTGGTACAGGTCCCGTACCGTCGCGAACTCGTCTCGGTAGAGGACCAGCTCCTCGAGTTCGGACTTTGCCTCCGGCCCAACGAACCTGGACAGAAGGCCCAGCTCCCACGACTCATGCTGGTCCACGAAGCGGTCGATCTCGGTGAAGAGGTCCCTCTCCGTCGCCGCCGTCAGCTGCCCCCGGCTCCGGAAGGCCATGAGATGCGAGTCGTCCCGCTTCATTGCTGCCGTGTGCTTCATCCCGAAGCGGCGGATGACGCCCTCAGCGGAGGTCCCGGTGGTTCCCGTGATCGTCGTCGTCACAATCCCCAGCGCCTGGTACGCGACGGTCGTCCGCTCGTGGGCGGTCGTCGGCTCCCACTCGAGTCCGAACTTCTCGTTGGCGATGCGCGTGAACATCTGGTCGTTGCCCAGCAGGTAGAACCGGAAGAGCTTCCGGACCTCCGGCCAGGCGGACCGGCCAGCCTCGATGGCCTCGTGCCGTTCGGTCTGGAAAGCCTCGTACACTTCATCGCCGAGCAACTGGAGCACCGTCATCGTCGGGAACATCCCGACGGACACCGCCTCGGAGGCGAGCGAGTCGGCGTCGTATCGCGATGGCACGAACGGGTTCACCGTGATGACAGGCGCGCCAGAGATCTCCGGGTCCGGCCCGTTCGCCAACTCGCATTCGAGATCGAGCCGGTGGTCCTCCAACTCCATGCCCGACATCAAGCCCTTGTTCGGGTAGCCGCACAGCGGGCAGGGTATGTAGAACCGCGTTCCCTTCGTCGGCTCCGTACCCAAGCGAACGGTGAATAGTCCCTCACAGCCGTAGCACTTGAGGTGATGGCGCATGATCACGCCGCCACACTATCGGCCGGTGCGTTCTTGCTCGTCAGTACGGCGGCATCTCACCCGCTGAACCCGCCACAGCGTACGAAGTAGTCTCGCGGCACCTCGAGAGGCCCGTGCCCACGCCATCTACACGCAGCCCCGGGCTACGAAGGGGTCGCCCCTGCCAGTGAGCCCCCGCCATAAGCCCCCACGGCCACGAAGAGGTCACCCCGGGGACAAAGCGAAAGGCCCCTTACTTTCAGCGTTTCCGCCGGTCAGAGGGCCTCTCGCACGATGTGGGCGATAGGGGTTCGAACCAGTGACCTCTTCAGTGTGAAGCGACTCAGTCGCGCTCAACCGCACCCTTCGCACGGCCCCGGGCGCGAGAATCCGGCCCTCCGCGTTCACTGGCGTTCGTCCCTGGACGGCCCCGTAGGCCAGCAATTAGGCCAGCAGGCAGTCCGTGGATGCGACACGTTCCCGGCGCTGTACCCGTCTGGCTGAGAGCAGCCAGACCTGGGTCAACGTAGTGAAGTAGGCGGACAACTTCCGGTCGGCGACCTCATGAGCGAACGGGCCACCGCGAGGTGGGCGACGATACTGGCAGTCCGGCGCGACTTCCCGAATGTGCGCAGCACTGCATAGTCGATCTCATCCGCGCTCATCGACGGGCTCGAATCTTCGATGACCCTCATCGCGTTCGCAATTTCGACGGGGCTGATCTGCGTAAATGGCCGGTCGACGGTGCTGTCGTTCGGCCGGAACTCGGTCCAGGTCTCGTGGTCCAGGCCGGTCGGCCAGACGAAACCGCGCGGACTGACGCGCAAGCCCGTCGCCTTGATGTGCCGGACGAGCTGCAAGCGGCGCTTCGCCGCCAGCCTGCGCAGTCCGAACGATGCGGCTGTCAGTGACGCCAGCCGGTCGATGTGGATCGGCCCCTCGAACTCGGCAATCTCGGCAGCGACGGCACGCACCTTCTCCTTCGCGCGCTTCTTCGGGAGGTCGTCCAGGACGTCGACGGCTCCGACGATGACGACGGACCAAGGCTGGAATGCAGTGCGCTCCGCCCCGACCATGGGGGTCGCTGCGCCCGTCTCGCGGATGAGGACGCTGGCATCCGGGCTTACGACCGGCGCCGCGGCCGCTCCGTCGGTGCTGCCCGCATCGGCAGGCACCTCGGTGCCATAGAACAGCGGCGCCGCGAGTTCCGCGGTGGGTGCCGGGAGCGCCGCTGCCGGTGCAGCGGCAAGGCCTTGCTCGCGCGCATACGCCCCCATCGCCTCGTCGCGCGCGGTTGCAGCGGCCTGGGCACCCTTGGGATCCGCGAGCCGCGAGAGCAGGCGGTGCGCGAAGTCGTGCATCCGGATCGCGTCGAGCGTCCCCAGTTCGTCGAAGTGCGAGAGCTGGTTCCGGACGATCCGCAGTTCGCTCCCGAGCGTGCTCACCGATCGCGCCTTGTCGTCGAAAGGGAACCCGACGGCCCCGAGGCGCTCGGTCAGTACCCGGAGCTGGGCCTGCGGATCCGACGCAATGTAATGGCCGGGCGCCTTGCCTTTCGCGACGTCGAGCTGCTCGAGTACAGCCGTCCACGGCAGCCCACCGAGGACGGCGGCCAACCGGTTCGTGATGATCGGATCCAGCCGCGCAGCGAGGTGGATAAAGCCCGCGTCGATCGAGTGCCGTGCGTCGAACGTCATGCGGTTCCCAGCTCCCCCTTGATCGCCATCCACGCGACGAGCCGGACTTCGTGCTTCTCGACGGGAGGAAGTGGCTCGCGGGGCGGCGCCGCGATGATGCCAGCCGCGTTGAGCGCCTCGGTCACCTTCGTGATCTGCTCCTCGGCGGTTCGCCCCTCGGTGAGCGCGCGGCGCACCGCACGTTCGACCTTGACGGGTGGCACGCTGCGTAGCCGCCGCAGCAGGTCGGTCTTTGCCTCGCGCTCGAGGTATCGCCCGTGGCTGCGAACGACGTCGGTGGCGTCGCGGAAGGCCGCCGGAACGTCCGGCTCGAAAGCGTTGGGGTCCGTCATCGCCGTCCATGTGGCGAAGACGTCTTCACGGGCCGCGTCCCACGCGGGGAACGCCTGGGCGTACACCTCCTCGGTGAGCCAGCGCTCTCTCGCCGGTGACTCGGGATCCGCGACGCGCAGCGAGATGAGGGTGTCGGAGGAGACGACCGGAACGCCGTCCTCACTCCGGCGCACGTTCCAGCGCTCGTCGGCTGCGACGTAACGGAACCATGGCTTTTCCTCGGCGCCGATGCGCACGCAGAACACAAAGCCGTTGCCGCGCACACCGGCGCTGACGAAACCTGCGCCCGAGCCGTACGGGAGCGCGAGGACGTCGGACTTCGTCGCGGCATCGACCTGGACCGCGTCGTACAGCCGCCGGCGGTACTCCTCGCCCGACAGCGAGGCCGACGAGCCGCCGTTGTCCAGCAGCTGCGCGAACTGGTCCATCGCGGCGTCGTCGGTGAGGTTGATCTCCTTCCCCGGTCGCCGGCCTGGAAGGAGGTCCCCGACACCGACGGCGGCGTCTGCCAGCGCCAGCTTGCGGTCGATGGTCTCCTCGAGGCGGAGCATTGTGTCGAGGCGCTGGGCGGGGAAGAAGAGCCCGAGGCGGACGTAGTCGTGCTTGGATCCGATGCGGTCGACGCGGCCGTGCCGTTGCACGATGCGCATCGGGTTCCACGGCAGGTCGTAGTTGATCATCTGTCCTGCCTGCTGCAGGTTGACGCCCTCAGCGAGCACGTCGGTCGTGAAGAGGATGTCGTACAGGTCGCTATGGACCGGGGTGCCGTCCGTGCTGCGCTCGCTCGCGGTCTCCGGTGCGAAGCTGCCGATGACGGTCGCGCGCCCGCCCTGATCGACACCACCAGTGGCGCCGCGTGCGAGGGTCTTGGCATAGGCGCCCATGATCGGCTCGGCAACACGCCCCTGATAGTCCGACAGGGCGGAACCCGAAGAGGCGGCGTTGACCGCGGCGACCACGGCGTCATGGATCGGGATCACGGTGTCCGCGAACGCGGAGAAGATCACGACCTTGCGGCGGTCACGGCCCGAGACACCTCGTGGGTCGACCCGACGAGCGTCCTCGGCGATGCGTGCCAGCTCGACGACGAGGGCGCCGACCTTGGACATCAGCCGTGCATCTGTCGGGTCGACGGCGTCGACACCAGCGGCGATGGCGGCGGTGAGCTCTGTCGTCTTGCGCTCGCTCGATGCTACGACGCTCCGTGCCAGCGCGTGCAGGCGCCGCAGGAGCTCGATGTCGGACGTAACGTCGGCAGTCAGCTCAGCGAGGTGGTACCCCGACGCCGCCGCGGGTCGGTCGTCCACGTCCAGCGCCTCGACGAAGGCGACGAGGTCGTCGCTGTCCGACGACGTCCAGTCCGCAAGTGCCTCTCCGGTGAGGACGAAACCTCCCGCGAGGGCCGTGAGGAAGGCTTCGTGGGATCCGATCATGCGCTCCAGCGATGCCTCGAGCGCCTCGGGGCTCGACTCGAGCCGCTTGAGCAGACCCGAGCGCAATAGACCGGCGTTCGTGATCTGGTAGTTCTCCAGATCGTGGTCGAGCGTGTACCCGCTCGACAGGTACCGGGCGAGCATGAGCCGGTCCGGGTCGGTGACTCGCTCGACCCACGCGTTGGGCCGATGGGGGTCGTTCGGGTCGTCCAGCGCATAGACCACGTCGTCGATCAGGGCCACGCCCGCGTCGTCGATCGGATAGTCGATCCGCCTCGGATCCGCCTGAGGGAACCGCAGCGTCGTCGGCTTTCCGTTCGGGCCCGTGATCGTCTCGTTGGGATAGTGCTCTTTGACGAACTTCCGGGTGCGGCGGACCGCGACCTGATCCATCAGGTCGAAGAGGTGCTCCGGGGTGAGGTTCGCCGGATCCACTTCCTGCGCAGTCTTGATGTACTTCTTGATCGACGGGATCCCGATGCCCGCGAACCGCGCGTCGTCGCGAATGAAGTACTTGATAAGCGTCTCAAGGTCGGCCAGCGAGTTGTTGACGGGCGTCGCGGTGAGAAGCACGACCTTCTTCGGGCTCGCGCCGGCCGCTATCACCGAGTCGATCGCTGCCGAGCGCTGAGCCCCGGCGTTGCGGAGGTTGTGCGCCTCGTCGACGACGATGAGCGAGTAGTCGTCCATCTTCGCCGCGAACGCCGCATCGTAGGTCGACATCGCCGGGTCGACCTGGTTGCGCACTTTCTCGTAGGAGTACACGTCGACCCAGCGCGAGAACCTCGGATCGTCGAGGAACGGCGTCCACATCGACGTCACGAGTGCGGCGGGCGCGACGATGAGGACCCGCTGACGGTTCGCCGACGCCCGCGCGATGACCTCACCCGCGAGGTACGTCTTGCCGAGGCCGACCTCGTCGGCCACGAGGACTCCCCCGTTCTCGTCGAGCAAACGCTCCATCCGCGCGACACCGTCTGCCTGGAACTGCGTCAACGCAAGCAAGGTGCGGGAATTGGGCGCTTCCTCGGCGATCGCCGAGCCATAGAGTTCCCACAACATCCGCAGGTAGATGGTCCATGGCGCGTGGGGGTCCCACATGTGGCCATAGAGTCCCGCGAGATCGTAAGGCTCGGAGCGGTCCCAATAGTGCTCGAACCACTCGGAGACCTTGCCGGCGGCGTGGGTGCCGCCCATGGTTCCGAGGTTGAGCTCCGCGTTGTACGCCAGGCCCGCATAGGTCATGTTCGATGACCCGGCCACGGCCGCCGGCGTCGCCGCATCCTGGACCAGGTAGGTCTTGCCGTGCAGGAAGCCATGCGTGTATCGACGGACCTCGACCTTTGCGACGCCCTCCGGGTCGACTGACTCAAGCCACTCGACCATCCGCCGCGCCTCCTGCGTCGGCGTGTACGCGAACCCCATGGTGTCCCGTTCGGCCTCGAGCCACGCCTGATGGCGATCCAGCGCCGCGGACCGTCGGTCCTCCGCATCCGAGTCACCCAGGCTCACGGAACGGACCGACTCCGCGTCCGGCTCCGCACCGAGGAGCAGACGAACCCTAGGCGCCGACTCGAGCTCGTCGGCGATGAGCGCGAACCCCGCCGGGTTCACATACGCCGTCGCGATTGCCACGGGAGGTGGAACCACCTTGTTGGCGCGCGAGAGGGCGAGGAGCTCGTTGACTTTGTCCGCCACCGTGGACTCGAAGACGCCATCGAGTGGGTTGGTCGCGAAATCGGGCAGGCCCGTCATGCCTGAGACCTCCAGGTTCGGAAGTGCGCAAGCACGGCTGCCAATCGGGTTTGGTAATCCCAGCCTCGGTGGAAGGTCGAAAAAACATGGGTGACCTGCTCCTCGGTGAGCCTGTAGAGCAGCGCGACGAGGGCATCAAGCTCGGCGATCAAGTCGTCCTTCATCACCGAGCTCGTCACCGATCCCACCGGGACCCCCACCTCGGCCGCCCAGTCCCCGAACGGCGCGTCAACCGCGGCCAGCCGCGCAGAGACCTCCACCACACGGGCACACCGTGCCGACTCGTGGTCGTAGGCCGGAACCGGGAGGCCGTTGAAGATGTGGAGGTTCATCCCCAGCTCGACGTATCGCCGGGCGTACCAGTCGAGGGGGATCGAACTCAGCACGCCGAGCAGGAAGGCTTCCGCGCTCGCATCGCCATCTCGCCGGAAGAGGTACGGCGCCTTGTTGGTCAAGATCGTCTCGGGTGGCACGAGCGCCGCGATGCACGTTCGGGAGTCAGTCGCGCGCGCGATGTCCCGGAACGCAATCCGCGGCCGATGAAACGGCAACGTGCTCCGGTCGTCGGCTACCTGTGCGGCGAGGCCATGGAACGCCGACCGCGCGAGCCGCACCTGGTTCCTGCGCTTCGCGAAGAGCGCATCCTCGACCTTCTGTGGATCCGCCCATGCGTAGACCTCGCCCGTCGCCGGCTCCCAAAGGTTGAACCCACGGCCCGGGAAGACAGGGAGCCGGCCCCCGCCCGCACCAAGCCCGCTGTCGAACGTTCCCCGGTCGTTCGTCGCGTGAAACTCAGCGACCGGCCGGAAGTCCCATCCGGTCCTCCGCTCGTCGAGCCGTGGCGCCTTCCGGATTGACGACCAGACGCTGACCGAGTAAGGCGCCGGGAAATCTGGGATCGTCGCCTCCGCTGACGCATCCGCGAACCTGCTGAACGGCTCGCGTGCGCCCTCGCTGCCCGCCCGGAACTCGTTTTCGGAGAAGAACGGTCCGGCCATGCGCACCGTCCCTTCGGGCCGACCGGTGTGGAAAGCCAACAGCGCTATCGTCAGTCGATCGCCGTCAGGCAGATCGAAGACCCACTTTCCGCGGTTGACCAGGGTCGTTGCGTTCACCGTCGCACTCGGGAACACGGACTTCCGCCACAGACTCCCTCCTGCGCTCGCGAGGAGACTGCGAGGCATGACGACACCGACGGCGCCACCATTCCGCGTCAGGTGATCGAAGCGCCAGGCGAATGCGTTGTAGAGGTCGATGTCGCCAGTGCCGAGCCCTGGATACGGTCCCGTCAGGAGAACCTTGCGCATGCCGGCGACCTCGGCGGTCTCCCGTTCGAGTTCGGGAAGTAGGTCCGCTCGTTCGGCGCGAAGCCGCTGAATCTCCGCTCTCAGCGCTGCCGGCCTGAGGCCGAGCAAACCTGGTCGAACCCGCAGCCAGAACTTGGGTTCCTCAACCTGCAGCTCCTCCCACGGCGGGTTGCCGAGCAGCACGTCGAAGCCGGGATTGTCCCGGACGAACACCTCAGGAAACAGCACAGGCATGTGCGCAGGCCGCAGCTGTGCCACGATCTCGCCCGGCTCCGTCGCCTCGGTGAGCCTGCGCAGCGTGGCCTCGTTGGTGATGTGGGTCGACCACTGCCCGAGCCGCACCGCGACCGCAGCGTCGAACAACCGCTTGATGGGCGCGGACGCCGCGCGCGCGGCGTCCAGGTGCGCGGCAGCCTCCTCGACCTCTGCCTTCGTTGCTTCGGACGCGTTGGCGACGTCGCGCAGCAGCGGGGTCACCTTGTCGAGGTGCTCGCGCAGCAACGTGCGGATCGCGATCTTGTAGCCGACGCTCGTCTTTGCCTTTGCCCGCTTGGGACGAACGAGGTCGAGCTTGGGCTGTACGTCGCCGAAGAGGACGTCCTGGTCAAAGTCCGCGTCGTCGTCATTGGTCTCGTCGGGCTCAAGGGTGGTCTCGGCAACCTTGGCGAGCGCGTCGACCGCCTCGTCGATGGTGCCGATTCCCGTCAGCGAGTTGGCGCGCACCAGTCCGTGATCGAGGTTGCTCATGGGCAGGCCAGGCACGAACGTATGGATCCATAGCGCGAGCCGCGCCAACTCCACTGCCATGAGGTTGATGTCGAGGCCGTAGATGCAACGCCTTGCGATCTGGCGGCGCAGCAGAGCGATCTCGTCGACGTCGAGCTTCGCGACGTCGTCCGTACCGAGTGCCTCTTTCGCGACGGCCGCGAGGCGCCGGAGCTCCTCGGTCACACCCGGGACGGTGTGCCGAGTCAGGAACGTGCGCATGTGCGCCTCGATCTTGTCGATCGCGGCGACGAGGAAATGGCCCGATCCCATGGCGAGGTCGGCCACACGGAAGTCGAAGAAGTCACGAGCCGCGGCCGAGGCGTCTCCGGCGTCGAGGTGCGCCTCGATCCGGGCAAGGTGCTTCGTCAGTGCCGGGACGATCGACCGCTCGATGAGGTGGTCGACGACAACCTTGGGTGTGAAGTACGACCCGGTCGCCTTGCGCTCGCCTGATGCCGAGTGGAAGTAGACCCCGCCGGCTGCGACGTGGACCTCCTCGCCGTCCTTCGCCGGAACCCAGACGCCCTTGTCGTCAACGGTGAGGTCTTGATCGGCGATCGACAGCGAGGACTCGAGCAGTCCCTCGTAGATGGTTCCGAACTCGCGAACCGAGAGAGACCGGAAGTCGACCAGGCCGTCAGTGCCGTCCTCGGTCCGGTCAATGAGCAGCGAGCGGAGGGCAGGAGCCAGCACGCGGTCGGGCAGCTCGATGCTCGCGATGAGTACCCCGTCCGGCGAGCGCACCAGGTCCGACGCGAACAACCCCCCGTTGTACGCCGGGACCTGCCAGAGCGGCTGGCCCTGATCGATCGCGAGCCACACCTGCTTCAGGTCGTGCCAGAGGATGGGCGAGTCACCGAACTCAAGCTCACCGGCGTCCAGCAGGCGGCGCCCCTGGCTCTTAAGCGAGTTCGCATCGAACCCGTCGTTCCGGCCAGCAGGCAGCAGTCCGCGGTCTTCGGCATACGCCTGGAAGAGCAGCCGAAAGAGGATCCTCAGCGTGACCTGGTAGGCAGTCGACAGGCCGTCGGCATTGAGTGCCCTCCCCTGCTGGGCGAGGCGGTGGGCGACCTCGACGGCAATCGCCGGAACGATCTCCTCGTAGACCCGCTCGCGAAGGCGCTTGCCGAGCTCGGTGGCGTACCGCGCCGAGTCAGCGAGGATCTGGTCGGTGCTTCCGTCGGCGGCGAGGGCGGATGCGGAGAACACGAGCGGGAGCAAGGCTGCGTGCTCGGCGTCGATCGTTGCCAGATCGATCTCGAAGAACGTCTCAGCCTGCCCCTTGGCACCGACGCCGACGCCGTCGCGACCTGAGTACAGGCGGATCTGGTCCTTGCGGACGACGACCAGCCACGGAATCTCCTGCTGCTGGGCGATCGCGAGACCGTAGGCGACCGGCGAGCTGCTGAGCCGGGCTGACCTCTGGTCGAACTGCTCGGTGGCGTCGATGAGGACTGCCACGGCACGTGGGAGCTGACCATCACCAGAGAGAAGAAGCGAGCCCGCGGTGTGGCGGGTTGTGCGGAAGCCCAAAGCCTGAATCAGGTTGGTGTCCCGCTTGGTCAGGATTGCCCGTCCTGCCTCGCCGAGGGCCGACCAGTCCGGGCGCCTGGGGAGGTTCTCCATCACGTGGTGTGTGGCGAACAGCCCGGCGTTGGTGAATCCGGGTGCCGTCGACTCGTACGCACGGCGGAAGTTCGCGAGCCGCTCGGACGCGAGGTCGACGTCCGGCTCAGCCAGGGCGGACTGAAGCTGTCGCTGCGCCGCCTCGACGGGCAGTACGACGGTCGCGGCATGCGGGTCAGGGCCGAACAGGAATGCGGTGTCGCCGTAGGTCACAGCGACGACGAGGGTGATTTGGCGCCGCCCCTTGCGTGCCGTGTGCAGGTCTCGAAGCGCGGCCCGCGACGGGACCGCCCCCGCGACCGCCGTCGCCACCTGAAGGCTGCCGAGCCCATCAGGATCGGGGCCGAGAAACACCGCCTGTGGGCTGATCCCCGCGGGCGCCTCAGGCTGGGTCCACGGCACGCGCCGGTCGGCATCGAACTGCACTCTCGTCCTCTTCTCGTCGCAAACCGCTGGCTTCGGGGCCTTCACCCGCCGCAACGCGTGCGCGGCCGACTCAGGAGTCAGCCTTGCCGTCTGCGACGGACGAGGCCGCGCCACCAGCGCGGACCCACCCGTCGACATCGGCCGTCTGGAACTTCCACAAGCGCCCGACCCGATGCGCGGGCAACCCCTTGTCTGCAATCCACGCGTACACGGTGTCCTTCGAGACACCCAGGTGCGCCGCGACGGCGTCGGCGGAGACCCATGGCTCAGACATCTGCGTCCCTCCGGCATTCGCACCTCACGGCAGCCTGCGGTCGCGATCACGTTAGCCGGTTGGTGCCCGTCGAGAACGAGTTGGCGGGATCTGAGCGGCTCTTGCCGACGTTTCACCCGGACCAGCGCGCTGCGCGCGACAGTGGCCACGGAGACGCTGCCGGCTCCACCGGTCCGATGCGACTCAAGAAGGTCGACCCAGTCCGAGGGCCCTGGCGAACCCGAAGTCCCGATCGAGATGGCCCACTTCACGGACCCCGCGGCACTCGGGCAACTGGCTCCCGCACCTGGCTCTGTGATGTACCAGGACATCGGTGACAGTTCTGCATCAGGACATCGGTGACAGTTGATGTATCGGGACATCGGTGACGGTTCTGGGCGTGGGACGGGTCGGCGCCAGCGGCCGGCGTTGCCGACGTAGGTCACGCCGGGTGCGGGGTGGTGGTGCTCGATGAGGATCTGCCCGTCCAGGTCGGTCACGATGATCCGGTTGCCGTTGCGAGTCACGCGGACGTGTTGGCGGGGGCGGCGGGAGTCGACCATGTAGGTGACGCCGTCGTAGCGCACCTTTCCGCAGGCGGTGAGCTGCTTGTCCTGCAGGTCGGGGTCCTCCCGCGGCGGCGTGGGCACGTGCGGGGCAGGGGGCGTGGTGCTGCCTTGGTGCCGGCGGTTGCTGACGTACTTGATGCCGGGCGCGGGGCGGGTGTGCTCGATGAGGATCTCGCCTTGAAGGTCTGCGACGGTGATCTTGTCGCCCTCGGTGACCACGATGACTTCCTGCCGGGCCAGGCGGCCGTTGACCTGGTACTGGACGCGTCCCAGGGACAGGCTGCCGTTGGCCTGCACGCGCTTGATCTGCGTGGTCGGCTCGGCGGGAGACGGCCGGGGCCGGGGCGGTCGCGGCTTGGTGGGCTTGTCGCCCATGCGGTGGCGGGTGGGGTCAGGGCGGGGCGCCTCGGCCTTCTCGGTCGCTTCCCACGCCGTCATGGGCGTGACGCGCCCGGGAAGCCCTTGATGGGGCCGCTCGGTGTTGTAGATGCGGTCGAACTCGTCGACCTGGGCCTGCAGGTCGGCGAGCGTGCCTGCCAGGGGCTGGGCGTCGAGGTAGCGGAACAGGGTCTGGTGGAAGCGTTCGTTCTTGCCCTGCGTGGTCGGCCTGTACGGCTTGCCCGTCATCGCCTTCACACCCAGCCGGGACACGTGCTCGACGAGCTGGCCGACGTACCCGCGCCGGGGCGGGTTCAGCGCGATCCCGTTGTCGCTCAGCAGCCGTTGGGGCACCCCGTGAGCGGCCACCGCCTTGTCGAACACCGCCATCGCCGCCTCGGCCGTCTCGCCCGCGGCCACCACCGAGGCCACGGCGTAGCGGGAGTGGTCGTCGATGAGCTGGAAGATCACGCACTTGCGCCCGCCGGCCAGGACGTACTCGGTCGCGTCCAGCTGCCAGCACGCGTTCGGGGCCGGGTAGACGAACCGCCGCCAGGCCGCCCGAGGCCGCTTCCTCGGCTCGAGCCGTGCGACCCCGGCCTCGCGAAAGACCCTGGAAAGCGCCGCAGTGGAGGGCACCGGGTCCAGGCCCATCGACTTCATCTTGTCGTGCACGCTGATCGGCCCGTGGTCGAGGCCGGACGCCTCGAGCGCCGCTCGCACAGCCACGGCCTGCGACTTGACCTCGTCGGACAGCGTCGTCGGACTCGACCTCGGCCGGCGCGACTTCGGCTCGAGTACCGCAGCCTGCCCCTCGGCCACCGCCCGCTTGCGCAGCTCGTAGAACGTCTTGCGCGAGATGCCCGCCTCCGAGCAGAACGTCGTGACCGCGCCCCGAGGCGCGTCGTCCGGCCACTGGGCTATCGCGAGACGGACACGAGGATCGACCGGGTCATGAGCTGCCATGCCCGAAGCCTCACGCCAGCAGAAGTGTCACCACCAAGAACCCTCGAAGCGTCACCGATGTCCTCATACAGAACTGTCACCGATGTCTTGATACATGACACTCCCGCACCTGGCTCCCGCAAGCGTCCGAACCGTCCGCATTTGCCACTTCACCTGCTGAAACACGCGCGGGCGTTTCGTGTGCGTGGACGGTTCAAACCGTCCGCGTCAAGATGTGCCACGGCTGAGTTGAGGCTCCAGCTACGGGGCATGACTGCCCTTACGCCGCGGCGGGCTCTGCGGCCGCAACCTGGCGCCGCAACCAGACGAGCAGATCCTCGGCCGCCTGCTCGCGCGCGCCTTCCGATGCGCCGAGGTGGTCGACGATGCCCCCTGCCGCCAGCGCCGCACGGTCGACAGCGAGGCCCAGCGCGCACCTCTGCTCGGCCCACCAGGTGACGAGCGCCGACGTCGCGGCGGTCGTCGTCGGGAAGAGGCCGAGGTCGGCGGCGTCGAGCGGGCACAGCGTCTCGCCGGCCTCGAGCCGTGCGGTCGCCCAGGTGTGCCAGTCGGCGCGGCAGCGGCGTAGGACGCGCTTGAGGTCGATGGGCGCTCCGGTTCGGGCGGCCTCGATCGCCTCGCGCAGGTCGGACCGCAGACCAGGGGACTGCGTGCGCAGCGCGGCGGTGAGGACCTGGTTCCAGGCGCCGGCACCGGCCTGCGTTTCGATGGCGAGGCGGAGGTGCTCGACGGCGGCGAGGAGGTCGGGGTCGAGGGTGCGCTTCTCGGCGAGGCCGTCGATGACGGGCGCGACCTTGAGCTTGCGGGCGGGCAGGTCGCGGGCGGCCTTGAGTCGGCGGTTGGCGAGGTTCCGCGCGACGCCGAACGCCCACCGGCGCTGCTGCTCGGCCGGGAGGTCGACCCACGCCTCCCGCCCCTTCCAAAGCACGACAGCGACGTCCCCGAGGACGTCGTCAGTCGCGGCGGCGACGTCGCCGAACTCGTCGCGCACGACGTACGCGCGCGAACCGGCGTACAGGCGGCGGTGGACGAACCCGCGCAGCTGCTCTTGCAGGTCGCGGATGCGCTCGCCGGTTTGGATGTCGGTGTTCATGCTTCCCCTCCGAAGACTGCTGGGTCGGTCTGGCGAAGGACGGCCAGGTGGCGGCGGGCGGTGGCCGCCGAGCTCGCGAGGCCGGCGTCGACGACGTCGGTCCCGCGCACCGGGAGCCCGGCGGGCACTCGGGAGGCGACCCAGGCGGCGAGGTCGGCGACCGGTCGGCGGACCGCAGGGGGCTGCGGGGACTCGGCGGGCCCTGCCCCGAAGGCACCGCTGCCGGGTCGCCGCGTCCTCGACGATGACCGGGAGCGCGGCGCGGTCGTCGTCGTGCGACGCCTCAATGGCGGCGCGGACCGCTGATGCGGTGAGGACGGCGGACGGGGGGACGTCGTCTGCCTCGACGTCGACCACGTCGAGGACCGTGCGCTGCTCCTCCTGGTCCGGAACCACAGCGCGTGCGACCTCCTCGCCGCGACGCACCGCGATGAGCACGAGCATGTGCGTGGTCAGCAGCAGGGACAGCGACGGGACCGAGGAGAACAGCGAGGCCACGGGCCGCGGCAGGCTCATGTGCCCCACCGGCACGGGCTCGGCGTGCAGGAAGTTGCCCGTCCAGCTCGCAGCCGCGAACACGACCAGCAGCACCCACGCATACCAGGTGCCGGCCGCGCCAAGGGCGCGGAACCGGAACGCGGCCCAGGTGCCGAAGAGGATGACGGTGTCGATCGTCAGCGGGAACATCCACGCCAGGCGCGGGCTGATGCCCGACGCGATACCGACCGCGCGCAGCGCCGTGAAGGACAGCGTGAACGCCATGACCGCAGCGACCGTGCACAGCAGCACGCCAGGCCACAGGGCGAACGCCAACCCGCGACCCCGTGTCACGACCGCCGCCCGGTCGACGCGCTGTTGCGGGCGAGGCCGAGCTCCTTGGCGATCTGGTCGAGGTGGTCGAGTGCGTCGCTCACGGCGGCTGCGGTCGCTGCGCGCACGGAGTCGGCGTAGCCCGGCTCGGTGACCCACTCGTCCGCGTTGACCACGTGGTCGAGCAGCGTGCGTGTCGTCGTGCGCAGCGTCGCGGCCTTGAGCGTGGCGTGTTCCAGCAGGATCTCCGAGCGCCGCCGGCGGACGGTCGGCGCGGCGTCGTCGTCGTCGTCGTTGACGGACGGGAGCATGACGACGATGCCGGGCGCCGGCAGGCGCCCAGCGGCTGACAGGTCGCGCTTGATCTCCCAGACCCTCGTCTGCGAGATCCCGAGCCGCAGCCCGATCTGCCGCTGCTTGAGACCGCGCGCGAGCATCGCGCGCACCTCCTCGATCAGGTGGTCGCCGGTCGCGCGCGCGTCAGCCACGGCGACCACCCACGATCACGGGCGCCCACGACCGCGTGCGCGCCGCGTGAGCGCGTGAGCGCTCCCCACCTCGCGCGCTCAAGAAGCGCGCGACGGCGGCGCGCACTGCGGGCGTGTCGTTCTCGTTGAGCGTCGCGCGCATGTACCCGACGGCGACGTCGTCGAACGGGCGGTTAACGAGCAGTTCGACGGCGACCCGCACCCGTTGCCGCGCCGCGTGCACGGCGGCGGCGTCCCTTGCCTCACGCTCGATCAGATCCACGACGGTTCCCCTCCCTTGGCTTTGGCCCTCACTGAGGGAAAGCCGGTTCAGGGGTCGTGGGGTAACAGGCGAACGGGTGCGAGTTGAGCCGAGGACCGCATCCGCGGAGGTCTGCGCGCGAGCGGCACAGGCCCTCGGCCGGGCGCCTGTGCTCACGGCGCGCGACCGCGGCGTCCCCACGACGACGGCCAAGCCGCCGGGCAACCGCCGGGGCAGCCCGCGCCGACGAGAAGCGGGCCAAACGACGTCGCTCGAGAGGCGAACCGTCGAGCTCGACACCGACACCAGCGTCGACGACGACCCCAGCGAACGAGATCGGCCGCCCACCCCGCCGCGCCCCCATCCAGCCGCCACGCCGCCGGCCGGGTGCCCCGAACGGCGGTGACGAACGCCCCTGTGGACGACGTCACTCAAACTCGTGACGCGCGTCTTGCACCCGTGGAGTCACTCGGCGTTCCGCCGGCTCAGCCCTCAGCCGTGACCGGGAGCGGGGTTCGCCGCCCGGCAGGCGATGAAGAGGCGTGACGTCAACCGCCCCGCTCCCGCTCCGACCCTGCGAGAACGTCCACTGCCATCGGCCGATCCCGCCGGCCCGCGGTCCACGCGCCCGGTACTGCTGCCGGGCGTGCAACAACGCTTTCTCGGCACGCAACTACGCCGCGCGGCTGCGAGGCGAGGCGGGGTGGTCGCCGCCGTCGCCTCGCGCGTGCGCGCACAGACCTCGTCTTCACGACGACGCTCGGCGCCGCGCTCGACGCCGCGAATGTCCGCCGCGCGTTCCGAACAGCTCTCAAGCAGGTGCCCTCGGTCAACCCAGCCGACTGGACTCCGCGGGAGCTGCGGCACTCGTTCGTCTCACTGATGTCCGCCGGCGGCGTAGCCGTCGAGCAGATCGCCCACGTCGTCGGGCACTCCGGCACCTCGGTCACCGAACGCATCTACCGCCACGAGCTCCGACCCGTCATCACCACTGGCGCGACGTTCATGAACGAGTTCGCCAGCATCGAGGTCGTGGGGCCCGACTGGCACATGGAACCCCTGTTCAAGTTCCCCGGCGAGCGCCCCGGTTCGGGGGGATAGGCCATCCGTACGGCCATCCGCGTCGCATTGGGGCCCACCAGACGAAGCGAAGGCCCTCCGGCGTTCAGCGTTTCCGCTGGCCAGAGGGCCTTTCTTCGGGTGGGCGATACTGGGTTCGAACCAGTGACCTCTTCGGTGTGAAGGGCAGTAACGCGATTAGCGACCTGGGGAAATGCGCGAGATTCCGGGCTTTGCCGTCGGTGACTGTCGGTCGCTGTTGGGGCCTGCGGGGATGCCGTAGATGCCCACTTAGGTGCCCAGGAGGGTCAGGCGTCGAGTGCGCGTGGCGGGTCGGCGTGCCCAGGCAGGAGGGCCAGGACTTCGACGATCACGCGTGCTCCGTCGCTGCCTCAAGCGATACCTCGCCCGGCAGATCTACCGCCTACTCAACGCCGCCGAGACCCTGCCAGCCCGGCTTGACGAACACAGAAGGATCCCTAAAAGCCACCGAGGACAGCCTCAGTGAACCCAACACCCACCAGAGCAATCAGACCCAACATCGCCACTATTAGCCCATTTCGTCGCCATCTCATTACTGCCACAAACTGAATGCAAACAATGCCAATTACGATCGCAGCAAACAGTCCTTCAACTAGAAACCCGGATACGGGCGCAGGCCCACGGGCCACGCCGGACAAATGCCAGGTCCAGTTGGGCCCGATCACCGCCGTGATGAGGAAGACCTGAGCACCAGCCAGTAGTGTGATCGCCGCGGTTCGGAATAGCTTCACGTACTTCACCGTTCCCTGCAAACTAGTACGATCGTCGAATCTTTCCGGCAAACGATGCCCACAGCGCGTATGCGGCACCGGCGTTAAAGGCTCCCCCGGCGCCCTTGGAGTTCCATCCTGAGCTGCCACCGCGGGCGTACACGTCGAGATAAAAGACTCCCTCGAGATCCCTTGATGCTGAACGTGATTAGATGTCCAGACCCCTCTGCATGGCCGGGCAGCGACTTGAATGTCCAGGAAGTCGAAGTGCTGCCAACAACCTTGACAGCTCCCGAAGACGAGCCCGGGACGAGCTGACAAGTTCTTCCGAGACTAATTCTGCAACCCCACGCATATACCGGGAATAGCCAGCCGAGATTGGCCTTGACCTTCGCCATCAGAGCGCTTGCGCTTAGGTTCTTGCTAACACTTCCGAAAAGCAATGCCTTTACGCCTGTGCACGAAAGGCCATACTGGTAGTGGTAGCCATAGGCGAGTCCCTGAAGATCGTAGCCATTCACCGGGTCTTGGGGGTAGGTGTAGGCGGTGGTGTTGCCGCCGGGGACGGGGTCGCGGGAGGTGAACTGGCCCGTGACGGCGTTGTAGAGACGGGCGCCCATGAGGACAAGGCCCGAGACGTCGGTGGCGCGTTGCTTGACGCCGAGCCACCCGTAGGCCAGAGCCCCGGTTTCGGGTCCGGTCGTCGCGCCGGCCTCGGGCCGGGTAGCGGTCCCGTCGACGCCGGCGCCGGCGGCCAGGTCGGTGGCCTGGTTGCCGTACTCGTCGTAGCAGGCCACCGCCCCGATGCCGGTCGCGTTCCCGGTCAAGGGCACGGCCACGGTGGTGACGGTGTCACCGTGCGGGTCGGCCAGGTCCAAGGACGCGGCCCCGTCGGTCACCGTGAACCCGAGATCACCCCCGATCGAGGACCCGTACACGCTGACCGACGCCGGGTTTGTCCCCGTGACGGACTGCGCCCAGGACGGGTTGTCCGACCCGTCCCCGTAACGGCGGGTGATCGTCGTCGAGGTAGTCACGTTCGTCGTGGTGGACGCCGAGCGCCGCCCGGCAGGGTCCAGGGTGAAGGTGGTCTTGACCCCGTCCTGGGTGATGGACGCGGCGGCGTCGGTGTCGTAGTAGCCGACCGTGGCGTTCCCGGCCGTCGGCGACCCGCCCGAGCCAACCGCCGCCGCGTTCGCGGGCGTGTCGATCGCGGGTAAAGCTGTGGCGCGACCCATAGCGTCGAATCCGTACGCCCCGCCCGTCGTCGTGGTCGGCCCGGTCTGAACGGTGGTGCCGTCGGTCTCGTCGCGGGTCCAGGCGGTGGTGGTCACGCTCGCGCCTTTTGTCAGCCGGTCGGCCGCGTCATACGCCGACGACCAGTCCTTGGTCACCTGCAGGGTCTGGCCGGTGGCGCAGTCCCCTCCGTAGGTGCCGGTGGACAGTTTCGTGCGGTTGCCGTCGTCGTCGAACGTGTACGCGCGGGTCTGGCACACGTCGTTGCGGACGTCGGCCACGGTGACCAGGCGCCCGGCGTTGTCGTACCCGTAGGACAGGCTCCGCCCAATCGCGGCCCCTTCGGTCCCGGCGTTCGTCGACACGTGCGTGGTGCGGCCCTCAGCATCGGCCGTCAGCGACCATGCCAGCAGTGGCACGTGGGCGCTGCCGGCAACCGTGCCCTGATAGCTGAGCGTGAGCATCTGCCCATCACTCGAGTAGGTGTTTTCTTGGAACACCCCAGCCGGCAGCGTCTGGGTGACCAGGTCACCAAGCCCGTTCCACGTCGCGGCGTACGTGTAGGTCTTGGCGCCCGTCACAATGGCCTGCGAGATCACGTTGCCTGATGCGTTGTAGGTGTACTCCACGGCTGACTTGGAGTCGGTCACCCTCTTGACCGAACCCGCCCCCGCCTCACCCGAGGGAACGTATACCGTGTTGGTTATCTCGTTGTTGGCGTCGCGGTACTCGGTGGCCCGACCCCAGGCGTCGAACAAACTGGTGATCCGACCAGTCTCGGCGTTCGTGTCCGGGTTGTGGCTAAGGGCATAGTCGACAAGCCCGTCGCCGTTGTAGTGCGTGAAGGTGTCGTCCACGGCGCTCGAGCCGGTCAGCCCTTCGACAGTCGTCTGCGACAAGATTGGACGACCCGCTGCGTCAATTGTGGTCGCCGTTGTCCGCGTAGTGGCACCAGCGACGTCCTGGGTCTCGGCGGCGCTCAACCACAACGAGTACTTCGTGGTGACCCGCGTGGGAACATTCGTGCCGCTCTCGGCAGGCGCAGTCTGGCATACCAGACCTGCCCACTCGACATGGTTGCGGCAGCCCTCGGTTGACGCCGACCCGTCAGCTGTATAGTAAGTGGTGATCAATGTGCCTGCATCGGTGCCGGTCGACTTCGGCCCAACCGTCTTGATCGTGCGGCCCTCACTATCGAACTGGCTCCGAATCCTGACACCCGCATCGGTGCCAAAGTCGGTGACGGTAGTGGAGACCGTGGCGGCCCCGATCACCCAGCCGGACGTCTCGCCCATGGTTGACGCATCGTCGATCGGGTCGTACCCACTGAGGCGGCGTGACAACACCGTCTCACCCCCGTCGGCGGTGGTGCCGTCCAATGCGTCGACCTGAGTGCGTGTGACCGTGGTGGGGAGCCCCCAGGCCAGGCCGCTGGTCGGGTTGACCTTCTGATTCGGAGAACTTTCGTCATAGTCGGTGTGGGTGTGCACCCGGACCTTGACACGGTCTTCGCCGACGTCGGTGAACGGCGCCCAGATGTCGGTCACGCGGGTTCCTGACGGAACGATCACTGTGCCGACGGGGACGGTGCCAGCACCGTTCGGGCCGTCAGCTACCGCGGTGGAGAGGATGTCGGAGTCGTTGTACGCCGTGAGGGTCGCGTACGAGTCCAGCGCGACCTGAGCCAGGGCGCTCGCCCCGCCTGCCGCGAGGATCCCGCCGATGCCACGCGCGTCCAGCGACTTGATGACGTGGTTTGTCGGTGCAGTGGCCGACCCGCGAACTTCGTCGTCGTACACGGTTCGCGTGAACTGCCAGTCGCCCTCGCTCGAGGACGCGGTGTTGATCACTCGGCCGTTGGCGTCGGTGTACTGCAACTCCGCCAGCGCCCAGTCGCCTACGCCGACCGATCCGGGCAGAGACGTGGCGACCGGGTGATCGGGGCCGAACACGGCCGCGCCGTACACGGGCACGTCGTCCTGCCCCCACCGGCCCACACCCACAGCCGGGTCGACCGCGCCGTCGGCGAGCGTGGCGACCCGCATGTCCGGCAGGCCGGAGACCAGCGCAGCCGGATTGATTCCGTACACCACCCGAGCGAGCTGCGCGGTCCCCCCGGCGGGGTCAGGGCGGGACACCGCCTGTAGACCGTGCGCGTCCAGGGTCGCCCCGTCACTTCCGGTGACCGCCCCGTAGGCCAGGGTGTAGGACGCCTGCCCGAGCGTGGGCTGGTAGCCAGTCAGCAGCGGCTGGCCGGAGGTCGAGGTCCCCGAGTAGGAGTACCGGCGCGCAATGCCGCTGCGCGGGTCGGTGACCTGCTTGAGGTAGCCGGCCGCGTCGTACAGGTAAGTGGCCACCGGGACAGTCGCCATAGCGCCGAGCACCGGGAGCCCATTGGCGTCTTTGGTGCCAGTGTCCTTGTCCGGATCCCACGCGATGTAGTCGATGCTCGCAACCCGTCCGGCGTAGGCACCCTCGGCAGAACTCGTGGCCGTCGTCGTGTTCGCGTAATTGACGGTAAGGGCGCGGCACCCCTTGACCAGGGTGGTGCACGAGACCGCGGGCGTGCCGTCAGCCTTCGCGGGCACAGCGCCGAGGATCTGCGTCACCCGGCCGGTCTTGGAGTCGTGCATGTACATGGTCGACGAGGCCGAGGCCGGCTGGGTCACCTCGGTGGCAAGCCATGTGTCGGCGGTCTTGTCGTTGTTGGTGTCCGACCACGCGAAAACCGTCTTGACCCCGGCCGCGTCCGTGTAGGTCATCGAGGTTTGGCTGGCCGCGATGATCAGGACACCGCCAGCATCCTTGGTGTCCTGGTCGGCCGCGGTATACGTGCCCTTCTTGCGAAGCACGTGTCCGGCGCCCGGCTGGCGGAACGTCAGCGTGTCCCCGGCGTCGTCGAACAGGACGAGCGTGCCGTCCCAGCCGGACTCGTCATCGACGCTCCAGCCGGCCACCCCCAAGTCGTCGCCGTCAAACGACGCCGACCAGCCCGGCCCGAACACCGGATCGGTCTCCGGTGCGGCCAGCGAGGAATAGGTGCGCGAGACGCTCAGCGAACCCGCATACGCCGGCACCGACACGTCCGTGTCGGACGTCTGGAAATCACCGGTCCACAACGCCACCTGTCCTGGCCCGGCCTCGGCTGTCGGGAAGTCGTCTCCGAACGCGTGCGGCACCCGCGTCACGGTCGGCTTCACCGACTCCTTCGAGCTGTTCCACGTGCAGCGCGTGATGCCAGTGGAGTAGGTGAAGCAGACCTGGACCGCAAGTCGCACCGGAACACGGCTGTAGTCCACGGCGGGGTGCAGCTCGGGCTTCGCCTTCATCGCGTCGACGACCGACGCCGCCGACCACGCCTTCTTGTACGACAGGGCCGTCGAGCCAGCCGCGAAGGTCTGCGTTGAGTTGTCGATCGCGGTCCACCCGGTCGTCGAACCGTTCGCCGTGCCGTCCCCGGGCGCTGCCGTGCCGTCCGACACCCGCCAGTACGCCGTGGCGGTCACCGGTCCCGCGGCGTCCGGCGGCCCCGAGGCGGTGGTCGTGAACTGGTCGGTCGACTTGCGCCCGTCGGCCGGGCCGCTCAGCGTCGCCCCGCCCGCCCCGAAGCTGAACGTCTGGGTGACCGACGGCCAGCCCGCCTTGTCGACCGCCTGTACCTGCAGCTTGTGCGCCCCGCCGGTCGGTGCCCACGACAACGTGGTCGACGTCGTCCCCGGGTTCAGCACCGTCCAGGCGGCGTCGGAGTCCTTCTTGTACTGGAACTTGACCACGTCGGACGAGGTCGACTTGAGCGTAAAGGTGTTGCTCGTCGGAGCCGTCGGCTTCCACTCTCCCGAGGTGTAGGCCGACGCCGTGACCGTCGGTGTCGCGGGCGGGGTCAGGTCCACGATGAAGGTCCACAACTTCCGCGACGCCGTGGACAGCAACGTCCCGTCGTTCGCCCACACCTCGGCGGTGTAGGTGGCCCCGTCCACGAGCGGTGCCCAGCTGGTCGACGGCGTCGCGGTCGACGTCCCGCCCGAGGCGACCATCGTGCCGTTCATGTTGCTCCAGAACGCCGTCCCGGCCGTCGTGGTCCCGGAATGGACGGTCCAGGTCGCGCGGACGTCGCCGCCGTCCGGGTCGGTGACCGGCTGGAACAGCTTCGGGCGGACGTTCTTGACATACAACGTGCCCGACGTGTCCGGGTACCACGTGTGGTAGGAGATGTTCCCGCCGCTGCCGGGCGTGTTCGGGTACGAGTTGTAGGTCACCCACACCGACGGGACATACGACCCGTTGTTCGCCGAGTAGAACTTCTTCCACCCGTATGAGTCGGTCTCCGACGTGGCCCGCAACCCGATGGTGATCTGCGGGTCAGACGCGGCAGCCGCCGCATCGAACGCCGACGTCAGGGTCGCGTTGCTCCACCCAGCCGCACACGATGACGAGTACCCCTTGGCATCGGTGATCGACGCCAGCTTCGAACCGATCACGGCCGGCTGGTTGGACCACCGGCTCGCGGTCGAGATCCCACCGGTGTGGTAGACGTCCCATTGCCTGGCCGTGCAGGAGTAGGAGTGGAACGCCCATACCTCCATCGTCGCCAGGGTGACCTTCTTGCCCGCGATCTGCGTGGTCGGGAAGTTGATGAACGGGCGCGCGATCGAGGTTCCCCCGTTATAGGTGCCCATCTGCATGTACGTCTGACCGGACGTGTCCGAGCTGATGTCGTTCTGGACGTACAGGTCCAGGCCGTAGTTCAGGTTGACCTTCGGGTCGATCACGACCGGGAACGTGGTGTCCGGGTCGTCCACCAGATGCGCCACCCCGTCCAGAACGACCTGCGCCGTGGTCGGGGTGGTGACCGTGACCGCCTCCCCCAGGGTGGTCGCCAACGACAGCGGGTCGGCCTCCAATGGGTCCAGCCCAGCCTGCGCTCCCTGCGGCTCAGGGCCTGCCGGTTCGGCCTTGGCATTGTGGTTCGGCGTATCACCCTGCAGGACGTCCACGTCCGGCAGCGGCGCCATGCGCGGGGTGTCCTCGGTGATGAGCGCGGGCGCCTCGAGCAGGCTGTCCGGACGGTGGGCCTCGACCGTGGCATCCCACGCCAGCGGGGTGTCTGAGCTGGCGATCTCCGTGCCCTTGGCGTCCCTGATGCTCAGACCGCCATCACGGGTCTCCGCGGCCGTGGCGCCCTCGGTCACGATGATCAACGGGTCGGCGACTGCCGCCCGTGCCGCGACGGCGTCATGCGCGACGAAGAACTGCTCGAAGCCCGTCGCGGTCGCCTCGACCACCAGGTCCAGCCCCGGGCTCACCTCCGTGTACGTGGCGCGACGCCCCGCAAGCTCCGGTGCGGGCAGGTCCCGATCCCACAACAAGCCCGCCGCCGCATCGCTGCTACCGGGATCGACAACCGCGATCGAGGTGGCGGACCGGTCCCCGGCCGGCGCGTCCGGTGCCGTCGTCCCGGCCAGCTCGAGACCCGTGGTCGCGGCGACCGGACGAACAACACCATCACCCCCCATGACCAGGGTGAGGTCGATCTGCTCCCAATCCTCGGTCCGGGTGCCGTCACCACCCCGACGCACCCACACCGGACCCAACGCCTGCTGGGACGTCCACTGACCGTCAGGTAGCGCGAACACCGAGCCGAACTCGGTCCGCTGCGACAGGTCCTCCACCGCCCTGCCAGACAAACGCGCATTGATCGCCGCCGACAACGAGTCCGGCGCCGTCAGATCACCCGGTGGCTCCTCCACCGCGCCCGCGCCGCCCGCGCCGGACGCAACTGACGAGGAAGCGTTCGCAGGCACCATGAACCCAGTCAGAAGAACCGCAACCGACGTCCCGGCCGCAGCCAGCACAGCCCGTCGTGACCAGCGACCCGGCACACCCACAAGCGACACCAATGCACGCACAGCGCACTCCCACCCGAGGGCCCGGCACGAGACCGGGGCAGCAGCCGCCTCCACGACGAAGCCGACACCAGCGCCAACCCGCCACACCGCGGTTCACACCGGCGTCCGGAACCTAACCAGGTGGCTCACAGCGCGCAGCGAGCTGGCGCTGAACGATCCATCCGGGCACTTCCCGTGCACTCGGACGGTGCTCCCGCACTCGCTCGAACGCGGTCATACCCACGACCTTTGCGGCATCACGCGGCGACTTCCCGTGGCAACCTCGTCCTGAGCTCACGCTCCTTCGCGCGGTGATTGCATTGACGTCCCGGTGACCGCTTCGGCCAGCGCTGCCAACCCCCGTCTCCTGCGGCATGGTCGACATCCTCAGTACCCGGGGTATTGCGGCCCCACCTGAATCGCCCCGGGTTCGGTGGAGGCTCTCAAGCCAGAACGGATGAGAGTCATGGCTGCACCGAAGATGTACAGCGACGAGTTGCGTGAGCAGGCCACACCCACCCCGAACGGATGTGTGCACACGACGACGCCTGTCGCGGTCAGACCTTCTGTAAGCGTCGCCGCGCGTGGCGGCGGGTCTTCGTGGAAGCACCGGGTTCCTTCCATGGTGCGCTGAGCCTATGGCTCGGCCCCTCCCTGCGCGTCCTGTCCGCCAGTGCCTCGCGGCGTAAAGAGTCGGTGCTGCCGCAGCCGCTTCCGGCGGCGTCGTACTGGCCGGCGGTCAAGTCTCCGACGGTGCTCGGTCATGAGTCCCGCTCCAAGACCTCGGCACGCATCTGCACGGACCGGGTGACCGTCGTGGTTGCTCAGGGCGATCATCTACGCGCAGGATGTCCGGGATGTCAACGATGGGTTAGCGGCGTCGGCCGAAGCGAGCACTCTCGAGCGAGTCGTGCTCGTGCCACCCGGAAGACGCCGAGAGCGGCTTCATCCTTCGGCGCGACCCGCGGGCCGTGGCCGAGGTCGTCACCTCGACGCCCGACGGCGTAGCCCGCGCCTGGCTGCGGCACCGCGACGACGAGCGCACCCGCACCACCCTCCCCGACCTCGCCGGCTCCCTGGCGCCACGACGACGACCACGACCCCCCGAGGAGACTGTCGACGTCAGCTGTTCGGGCTGCCGGTCGTCATCACCGACTTGTGCCCTGACGGCCCACCACGCGCGCGGGATGGACGTCGTAGACGACCGCCGCGTTGCCCTAGTGTCTGACGCGTGACGCAGAACGGACTGCGCCCGGTAGGCGACCGGGTTCTCGTGTACACCCGCGAACCGCAGGGCCCCTACACGGACGCGCTGAGCAACAGCATCCACCTCGCGCTGAGCGAGGGCGGCGGCCCTTTCGAGCCCCTCAACCGGAACTACGGGATCCTGTTCGCCGAGGCCACGCTGAGCCCACGCGACACCATCCAGGACAAGGGCCTCAAGAACCCCTCCCTGTTCCGGACCGCGGACGGCGGCTTCGGGCTGCTCGCCGTGCGCACGACGCCGCTCGGCGCCGACGACGAGGAGTGCCGCGGCTGCGTCCTGCTGTGGACCTCCCCCGACCTGACGACGTTCACGTCGCACGGGCTGCTGCGGCTGCACGACTCCGTGCACGTCCTCGAGGCGACGTGCCGCTACGACGACGCCTCGGGTTCCTACGCATTCCACTGGCGTGGCGCCGACGGGAACACCTACGCGAACGACGTCGTCGACCTCGCCGCCGGCGAGACCACCGCGCCCCGGCCAGCGCCGGAGCTCCGGGACGTCACCGTGGACCACGGGCTGGAGGGCGTGCGGGCGGGGAACGTGCTCGCCGTCGAGCCTTCGGTGGCGCAGGCTCTCCGTGCCCGCTGGACGCCGCTGACGCACACCGCGACTACGGTGCCGCAGTCCGTCGTCGCCTCGTCCCCCGAGGACCTGGAGCAGGTGCTGGCGACGGCCGTCTACTCGGACGGGTCGACGCACGAGAAGCAGGTCGTCTGGGACGCGGCGGCGGTCGACTGGTCGGCGCCGGGGACCTACCGGGTGCCGGGCAAGGTCCAGACTCCGACGTACCCGTTCCCGCTGGCCCGTGGCTTCGCCGACCCGGTGATCCTGCGATGGGAGGGCCGCTACTACTTCATCGCCACGAATGACAACGTCGATGACATCGGGCTCTACCTCAGGCAGTCCGACACCATCAAGGGTCTGTTCGCCGAGGGGTACCGCGAGTCGGTCATCCTCGACCGGGACGGGGAAAGGGGCCTCGTCCAGACGTTCTGGGCGCCCGAGCTCCACCTGATCGGCGACGACCTCTACATCCTGTTCGCCGTCAGCGGCACCGCCTGGGGGCCGCAGTGCCACATGATGCGCCTCAAGCAGGGCCACGACCTCATGCGGGCCGAGAGCTGGGAGGCCCCCGTCCGCGTCCGGCGCGCGGACGGGTCGTTCCTCGGCGACGCCGACCGCGCCGCCATCACGCTGGACATGACCTGGTTCACGGCCGACGGCCGCTGCTTCCTGCTCTGGTCGAGCCGCAGCGGGATCAACTCGGAGACGGACACGGGTTCGATGATCCACATCGCCGAGACCGCGGGGGACGACCCCACCCGCCTCGTCAGCGAGCCCGTGCTCCTGACCCGGCCACTCTTCGGCTGGGAGAACCTGCACGGGACGATCAACAACGAGGGCCCGTACCCGCTCCTGACCGACGACACCGTCTACATCGCGTACTCCGCCGGCGCGGCGCGCGGCTACACCTACTCGATCGGCATGCTGAGCATCCCCCGGGGCAGCGACTACCTCGACGCGTCGGCGTGGGCCAAGGCGACCACGCCGGCCGTCAGCTACATGTCGATCGAGGGGCTCTACGGAGCCGGGCATAACTCGTTCTTCACCGACGTCGACGGCAGCACCTGGATCTGCTACCACGCCGTAGCCACGCCCGTCGAGCACGACGTCGTCTCCTGCGCGATGCACCGCGTGCACCTCGGCGCTGACGGCGCCCCCGTCCTCGACCTGGACGCCGGGCGTGACCTCCGGGCCGACCTGGCGGACGTGCAGGTCGACGTCGTCGTCCGAGCCTGACACCTGCAAGCCCGAAGCCCCGAAGCCTCCTGTCCCGTCCGAAGTGTCGGGCGACTCCCCTGACCTGCGGGAGCATTCGTTTCGGTAGCAACGTTCGCGCTTGGTGGTCGAGGGGTTGCGCCCTACATGCACGCCGTAGTCGCGCAGGAGCAGAGCCAGCCGCCGCCCGGTGAGCCCTTCGCCGGCCGAGCGGGACTCGGGCAGGGCGAGCGGTGCGGCAAGGGACTGCCCCACGATCAGTTGACTCCTTACCCGCGGTGCCGTGAGGTGCCCGCTTGAAGGATGCTGCTGTGCCCAAGCCCTATCCCGCCGAGTTCCGCAACGACGTGATCGCGGTCGCCCGCCAGGGTGGCTCGATCGCTCAGATCGCGAAGGACTTCGGTATCACCGAGTCGAGCCTGCGCCGCTGGCTCGCCGCGGACGATGTCGAGAACGGCACCAAGCCCGGTGTCACGAAGGCGGAGTCTGCCGAGCTGCGGGAGCTCAAGCGAAGGAACCGTCAGCTCGAGCAGGAGAACGAAATCCTGCGCCGGGCGGCGTCGTACTTCGCCAAGGAGATCTCCCCAAAATGACGTACCCGCTGGTCGGTGACCTGGCCGCGGACGGGATCCCCGTCGCGGTGACCTGCCGGGTGCTCGGGTTCTCCAAGCAGGCCTACTACAAGTGGAAAGCCCGCCCGGTCACGCCCGCGGACCTCGACCGCGCCTATCTGATCAACGCCGCGATCGACGTCCACGCCGACGACCCCGAGTTCGGGTACCGGTTCATCGCCGACGAGCTCGTCGATTCCGGCCTGAGCGTGTCACCGAACACGGTCTGGTCTCTGTGCCGTGAGGCGGGCCTGGTCGCGTCGTTCCACACGCGCCGCGGCACGGGCAAGAAGCCGGGCCCGCCCGTGCACGACGACCGCGTCCAACGCGACTTCACCGCGCCCGGCCCGAACAGGTTGTGGCTCACGGACATCGAGCGCCACGAGGCGCCTTGGAACCTTGCGGTGATGGAAGGGCACCGCTCTCGGTCCGTCGCAGCGGGCTGAGGTAGCTGGAGGACGATCGTCGCGGTCGGCATGGGCCGCGGTGCTGGAGCAGTCCTCGACAACGACGGGGCGTGCCAGCACTGCCAGATGGTGCGTGCCCGGCTAGCGAGACGGACAGGCATACGAACAGGAACCAGTGGCTGAAAGCCCCTCAATCCAGACCACCGACTCCAACCTGGCGGATGTGGGTCGGGTCGCATCGCGCACCCGCCCGGGGCCTCGTGGCCCTGGTCGGGGAACTCTCTTGCTGGGTGATGTCGCCGGCGGGGAGGCCACGGTGAAGGTCTGCGGCGTAGCCGTGGCGATGGTGCAGGGGCATAACTGGGTGCCGATCCCGTCGAGGGGTTCGAAGGTGAACGTGGGAACCGTCCCGGTCCCGCCGGGCGTGCGCCGCAGCCAGCGGCGGACGGACCGGCTGGGCGCATGGCCTGCCGAACGGGCCGGGGCGGGGCGGAGGACCCGTAGTAGTCCGAGGGCGGGAGAGCCGCCCGCATGGCGAAGGGGTCCAGCGTGATCAGCAGCGGTACGAGCACGAAGGGAGACGCGCCGGTGAATACCGATGTCTCGCGTCAGACTATGTGGCAGGGCCCGTTGCTTGCGGGCCTGACCTGTGAGGAGTCTGATCGTTCATGGCAAGACCACCAGCCGTTCCGGCTGAGGAGAAGACGAGGATCGTGTTATCGGTCCTGGCCGGCGAGGTCACCGTCGCCGAGGCGGCCCGGCGGGCGAAGGTGTCCGAGCAGTCCGTGGGGAACTGGAAGCGCCAGTTCCTGGAGGCCGGCAAGACGGGCCTCGCCGCGGGCAAGTCCGGCCCCTCGACGCGTGAGCAGCAGCTGGAGGCCGAGGTCGCCGAGCTGACCGCGGCCCTCGGCGAGGCGCACCTGGAGGTCCGGGTGTGGAAGAAGTCGGCGGAGGGCCGCCTGGGCCCTTCGAGGACCTCGAGGTGATCCGTCTGGAGGCGGGCATGCCGACCACGAGGTTCTGCTCCGTGATCGGCATGCCCGAACGGTCGTGGCGGCGCTGGCAGGCCCGCGCCCGCACCGGAGCACCGACGAAGGGGCCGTGGCCGCGCCCGGCCCGGCAGCACGTGCGTGAGGCCGCCCGGCGGCACGCGTTGGCGCATCCGGCGTGGGGGCACCGCAAGGTGTGGGCCCTGTGCCGCTACGAGGGTCACACCGCGTCGCAGGCGTCTGTGCTACGGCTGCTGCGCGACGAGGGTCTGATCCTGCCCGCCGCCTACCAGCGCGAACGCCGCCAGCTCGCCGCGGCGCGCAAGGCCGCGTTCGCGGTCACGCCGACCGGCCCGAACCAGGTCTGGCAGCTCGACTTCAGTGAGTTCGAGACGACGACGGGCGGCACGTGGCGGCTGGCCGGGTGTCGTGACTACTGGTCGAAGTACGAGCACCCGTGGCACACGTCGCCGACCGCGAACCAGCACGACGCGATCGCCGCGATCGAGCTCGCGCTGGCCGACCACGAGCAGATGTTCGGCCGCCCGCTGATCGAGGCCTGCGCCCGTGACGAGGCCGGGAACGTGATCCCGGCAGTGACCGTCGTGACGGACAACGGCGGGCCGTTCCGCTCGTTCCGGTTCGAGGCGTTCATTACCTCCCACCCCGAGCTGCGGCACGTGCGCACCCGGGTGCGCACGCCCGGGCAGAACGGGTCACGCGAACGCGGGTTCGGCTCGCTGAAGTACGAACGGCTCTACCTCGAAGAGATCGACGACGTCCTGCGGCTGGTCGCCCACGCCGACGACAACCGCGCCGAGTACAACACGGTCCGCCCGCACGAGGCGATCGCCTGGAACCGACCCCTGGAGGTGCACCTGGGCCTGGCCGACCCCACCACCCCCAACTTTGAGAACACGCAAGTTCTGCCAGCTGCTTGACGCGAGACAAACCTGACCAAAGGGCCACCGGATGTACCCGTACATCACGGTGTCGATGCTCGTCGGAGTCCGCACCGAGGAGATGCGCGCCCTGAGGTGGGATCACGTCAGCCTCGACGCGACGCCGCCCGCCATCAACGTCTGGCGATCGGTGCGCAAGTCCGGGGACACGAAGACCAAGAAGTCACGGCGCACCTTGGCCATCCCCGACCTCGCGGCACAGGCGCTGCGTCGTCGGCTCCGCGAGCAGGAAGCCGACCGGATCGCGGCCGGCAGCGAGTGGAAGCAGACCGGGTACGTCTTCACGACGTCCGTCGGGACCCCACTCGACGCCGCGAACGTTCGACGTGCGTTCCGATCGGCGCTCAAGCTGGTCCCCTCGGTCGACCCGAAGGACTGGACTCCGCGCGAGCTGCGGCACTCGTTCGTGTCGCTCATGTCCGCCGGGGGCGCCGCGGTCGAGCACATCGCCCACGTCGTCGGGCACTCCGACACCTCGACGACAGAGCGCATCTACCGCCACGAGCTGCGGCCCCTCATCCGTGAAGGAGCGACGTTCATGAACCAGTTCGCCAGCGTCGAGGAGATCGGCCCCGACTGGCACATGGACCCACTCTTCAACCTCCCGGGTGACGGGAACCGCTCAGGAGATCCGCCTCCGCCGGAACACAACTGATCAGCGGCTTCCCCGACCGCCCGGTCGTCCCACACAAGGATGGCTGGGCGATGTCGTGCCCGGCCGCCGCACACGGAACCAGAAGCAGCGCCAGCAACACCGCGGACCGCGCCAGCAAGTCCGCCGCCGTGCGTCTAGGGCCGCGCACGGTCGCATCGGTAAGCCAGCAGTAGCGCCAGCAGAGGCATCTTGGGCCTCCCGAGGCAAAGCAAAAGGCCCCCTGGTCCAAGCGTTTCCGCTGGCCAGAGGGCCTTTTCTCGGGTGGGCGATACTGGGTTCGAACCAGTGACCTCTTCGGTGTGAACGAAGCGCGCTACCACTGCGCCAATCGCCCGAGTGCGTGCCTGACAGTAGCAAGGATCCCGCCGAGCCTCCAAACCCGATCCCGCGATGCGCCACCGCACGACACCCAGCCCCGCGCAAAGCCCCGCAGGTCAGGGGTCGATCCGCTCCCGCATCCGCCGCTCGAACACCTCCCGGGCGGCCATGGTCAGTGGCCCAGCCGTCACCGCAACCCCGTCCAGCCACGTCACCGGCTGCACGTTGCGCCCGGAAGAAGTCACCGCAAGGTGCGCGCGCCCCGCCGCGACGTCGTCGAGCACCGCGAAGGGAAGCTCGCCGGGCAGCGCCTCGCGCACGGGCAACCCCTCCTCAGCCCCCCACTCCAACAGCAGCTCACGCGTGATGCCGGCCAGGCACCCCGTCGCCAGCGACGGCGTCAGCAGCTCGCCCCCGAGCTCGACGACGACGTTCGAGCCGGTCCCCTCGCACAGCTCCCCCACCGTGTTGGCGAGCAGCGCCTCGTCGCCGCCCTTAGCCACGGCGTCCGCGAGCGCCACCACGTTCTCGGCGTACGACGTCGTCTTGAGCCCCGCCACGGCGGACCGCTCGTTGCGCACCCAGGGCGAGCGCACGGACCGCGACTCGGGCCGCATGGCCGAGGCGACGGCGGCGACGATCACGGTCTCGGGTGCGTCCCCGCGCCCGCTCCCGAGGGGCCCGACGCCGGACGTCACGGTGATGCGCAGCCGCCCCTCGATGGCGCCGGTCTCCCCGAGCACGGCGGAGATCCCCTCGAGGGTTCGCGCCTCGACGTCGGGCCCGGGCACGAGCCCCAGTCCCCGCAACGAGCGGTCGAGCCGCCTCAGGTGCCGCGTGAGCGCGAACACCTGCCCTCCCACCAGCGTGCACGTCTCGAACGCGCCGTCCCCCACGGTGACTCCGTGGTCGACCGCACTCAGCGCGCGCTCCGACTCCCCGACCAGCTTCCCGTCGACCCAGACGACCGTGTCCATCCAGCCAGTCTGCCGGACGCCTCAGCGCCGGTACACCAGGTGCGTGACGTCGGGGGTCCAGCGCCCGCTCACGGCTCTCAAGGCGATCGGCCCGACGCCGTCGAACAGCCGCACGCCGTTGCTGAGACCGGCGACGTAGGGCACGACGTGCAGGCGCAGCTCGTCGATCTCGCCGAGGGTCAGGTACTCGTTGACGGTGAAGGCGCCGCCGGCGATCGACACGCGCCCGTCGCCGGCCACCTCCCGCGCCCGCGACAGCGCCTGGGCCGGGCCCTCCGTGACGAAGTGGAACGTGGTCCCGGTCAGCTCGATCGGCTCGTGGGGGTGATGCGTGAGCACGAACACCGGCGCGCGGTACGGCGGCTCGGTCCCCCACCAGCCGATCCAGTCGTCCGGCCAGGGGCCGGCGGCCTTAGGCGAGAACATGTTGCGGCCCATGACGTAGGCGTCCGCTCCGACGATCGCGTCGTGCTCCGCCTGGTGGTTCGCGACGTTCTCGAGGTGCCACGCGTGCAGGGTCATGGTGTCGATCTCCCCGAAGGGCCGCTCGAGCGTCTGCAAGGGCCCGGCGGAGTAGCCGTCGACGCTGATGGCGATGTCGCACGTGACGATGCTCATGCCCGGTCCGACGACGCCGCCCGCCCCGACTCATCGGCGGGCGGCCCGCTCGCGAGCCCGATCAGCCGCTCGGCCTTGAGCTCCGTCTCGTGCCACTCCGCCTCGGGGTCGCTCCCCCAGGTGATGCCCGCGCCCGTGCCGAAGCGCAGCGTCCCGTCCCCGGAGCCGTCGCCGCGCTCCCACCAGAACGTGCGGATCCCGACGGCGAGCTCGGCCCGCCCGGCGTCGCCGTCCACCCACCCGACCGCCCCGCAGTACGGCCCGCGCGCCGCGGGCTCGAGCGCTGCGATGATGCGGAGCGCCGACGACTTGGGCGCCCCCGACACCGACCCGGGCGGGAACGTCGCGCCCAGCACCTGCCCCCAGAGGTCGGGCGCGACGGCGACGTCGTCGGTCAGCACGCCGCGCACGCGCGAGACCAGGTGCACCAGGCCGGGGTGCTGCTCGACGGCGAGCAGGTCGATCACGTCGACGGTCCCCGCCCGGCACACGCGCTGCAGGTCGTTGCGCACCAGGTCGGTGATCATGACGTTCTCGGCGCGGTCCTTGGCGGTGAGGCCGCCCGGTGTGCGCGCGGTCCCCTTGATGGGCCCGGAGGTCAGCACGCCGCCGTCGAGCGACAGGTACAGCTCCGGCGACGCCGACACCACCCACACCGGCTCGACGTCGCCGCCCGCCGGCACGTGGATCGCCGCGGCGTGGGGCGCGGGATTGCCCGCGCCCAGGATCACCGCGAGCGCCTCGGCGTCGGGCTCGGCACCGTCGTCGGCCACGGGCAGCGGCGCGGCGAGCACGCGGCAGACGTTGGCCTGGTAGACGTCGCCCTCCAGCACGTGCTCGCGCACGCGTGCCACCGCGGCCTCGTAGCCGGCCTGGTCGAGCGAGGTGCGCCAGGCGTCCGACGGCGGTCCTGCCCACCGCCGTCGGTGCGCACGGCGGTCCGGAGCGGCGTCGTCGTCCGAGACGTGGGCGAACCGCCATGCGCGCGCCCGCCCGGGCCTGCCGGTGGACCCGCCGCCGAGGTCGGCCTCGAAGTCCGCGACGACGAACCACAGCCCGGACCGCAGCCGCTCGGGCTCGCGGGCGACGTCGACGCACTCCAGGGCGTCGGTGGCGACGCGGCCGGCGAATCGGGCCCAGGACGGCGTGGCTGGCACGACACGAACGCTACTGATCACCTGACGTTCACCGGCGATTGGACGACCTCGGCGGAAGTCAACTAGTGTTCGGTACGCGCCGGACGCCCGGGGGTTCACCCCGAACGCACCGGCCGCGCGGATGTGGCTCAGTTGGTAGAGCATCACCTTGCCAAGGTGAGGGTCGCGGGTTCGAATCCCGTCATCCGCTCGGAGGCCCACTCTCTGCACCTTCAGGGAGAGCACGTCTCAAGGTGGGTTGGCCGAGAGGCGAGGCAGCGGCCTGCAAAGCCGTACACACGGGTTCGAATCCCGTACCCACCTCGCGTCCTGAGCGATCAGGTACGGGCGATTGGCGCAGCGGTAGCGCGCTTCCCTGACACGGAAGAGGTCACTGGTTCGATCCCAGTATCGCCCACCACACATGAAGCCCCGGTTCCTCGAACCGGGGCTTTCTGTTGCCCGCTCAGCCGTCCGTCCGCCGCCCGACGCTGGCGCACGAGGTTTGCTCGCCCTGGCGCCCGGCGCAGGTCACACCAGTGTGATTGGACCGCGGGGCCACTCGTGAACTAATGTTCCACAGGCGCCGAAAGCCGGGGAGCGATCCCCGAGACATCGGCTCTGCGGATGTGGCTCAGTTGGTAGAGCATCACCTTGCCAAGGTGAGGGTCGCGGGTTCGAATCCCGTCATCCGCTCTCGGTTCGCCTTCGAATCAGTCCACGGACCTTCAGGGCAGGCCTTCGGGCGATTGGCGCAGCGGTAGCGCGCTTCCCTGACACGGAAGAGGTCACTGGTTCGATCCCAGTATCGCCCACGAGCGTGACGAGAGGCCCCGGACCATGCGGTCCGGGGCCTCTCACATCTGTCGGCTCGCCTGGCGCAGCTCACCCGCGCGCCCGACGCGACGCCTTGTCGTTCGCCTTGCCGATCGCGTCGACCAGCTCGGCCTTGGTCATCGTCGACCGCCCGTGCACGTCGAGCTTCTTCGCCACCTTGTACAGGTGCTCCTTGCTCGCGTTGGCGTCCACTCCCCCGGCGGTCGTGCGCCGGCCACCGGCGGTCTGCTTGTCCGAGGGGCCGGAGCGACCCTTCGGCTGCCACCGGTCGCCGACCTTCTCGTGGGTTTGCTTCACCGCCGCCCATGCCACCTTGTGGGCGCGCTCCTCGTCGTGGTACTGGTCCATCGCGGAGTCGTGCGCCTCGGCAAAGGTGCGCTGCGCCTTCTTGTCCGACCGCTTCAGGGTGTCCGGTAGCTCGCTCTGGCGCGGCTCGCCGCTCCTCGTCGTCTTGGGCATCGTCAACTCCCTTCCTCTCGCAATTCCACCGTCGCGCTGCCCCAGCCAGCTCGCAGCGCGTAGCGTCGGAGCCATGTGCCGCAACATCACGACCCTGCGAGGCCTGCAGCCGCCGGCGAGCGACGAGGAGATCCGAGCCGCGGCGGAGCAGTTCGTGCGCAAGGTGACCGGGGTGCAGACCAGCGCCGCCGCCGCCGCGCGCGAGCCGTGCGAACGGGCCACCGAGCAGATCGCCGCCATCGTCGACGCACTTCTCGCCGAGCTGCCCGAGCGCAAGGTGCCGCCCAAGAATCTGCCACCGCTGCGCCGCGAGGAGGTCCAGGCGCGCATCGCCGCCCGGCTGCGCGAGCGCGAGGAGCACGAGCGGATGCACGAGCTCGGCATCGCGCACACCCACTGACCGCGAGCGAACGTGAGCGGTCACGCCGCCGTCCCGGCACGCGCAGCAGCCAGCGGCCGTTAGGCTCTCCGACCGTGGATCCTCACGAGCCGGCAGTCTCCGCGAGCATGCACCGGGCCAAGGCCGCGGCCCGGGCCTCCCATGTGACCGTGGGCGACCTGCGCCGGCGCCCCGACGGCGGTGTCGAGATCGACTGCTCGTGCGGCATGGTGCTCACGAACGGTCCCGAGTGGTCGCTCGACGAGCACATCCGCCTGCACCGCGCCGAGGCCCGCTACCTCGCCGTGAGCGAGGTCGCACCCGCTGGGATGCCGCGCCTCATCCCCGTCGCGGCGGACCGCCGCCCGCGGTAGCGCTCAGAGCTCCTCCGGGTCGTCCCACGAGTGCCCGCTCGAGTCGCCCTCGATCGGGTGCAGCTCCACGGCGGACAACGACGTCGGGGCCTTGCTCGCGTCCCCGCCGGAGCGCGGGTCGGCGTCGGGCTCGCGATCGGGCTGGCGCAGTGCGATGCGGCCAGAGGAGGCGATGGACTCCTCCAGGCGGCGACGGGCGCGCCGCTGGGTCTCGTCGTCCACGGTGCCGGACTGAGGCTGGGTGCTCATACCGCCCATTGTGGTCCAAGAAGAGGGTCGTCGTCGCGTGCCCCGCACGGACGCCGCGCCGCGCCCCGCCGCGCGGCTACCGTGCCGCGGCTTGCGCGGTCTGTTTGGATCGATGGCATGCAGACCTGGCCCGGACGCCCCTACCCGCTGGGCGCGACGTTCGACGGCACCGGCACGAACTTCGCGCTCTTCTCCTCCGTCGCCGAGCGCGTCCAGCTGTGCCTCCTCGCGGACGACGGCACCGAGCAGCGCGTCGACCTGCACGAGGTCGACGCGCACGTGTTCCACGTGTTCCTGCCCGGCGTCGGCCCCGGCACCCGTTACGGCTACCGGGTGCACGGTCCGTGGGACCCGGCGTCGGGCCACCGGTGCGACCCCACCAAGCTGCTGCTCGACCCGTACGCCAAGGCGATCGACGGGCAGATCGACGGCGACCAGGCGCTGTTCTCCTACAAGTTCAACGACGCCGCCGCCGCCGTGAGCGGCAAGGCCCCGTTCGGCACGGACTCGGCGCCGCACACGCTCACGTCCGTCGTCGTGAGCCCGTACTTCGACTGGGGGCACGACCGGCCGCCGCAGATCGACTACCACGACACCGTGCTCTACGAGGCGCACGTCAAGGGCATGACGATGCGCCACCCGGACGTGCCCGACGAGCTGCGCGGCAGCTACGCCGGCATGGCGCATCCCGCGGTGACCGACCATCTCAAGCGCCTGGGCGTCACCGCCGTCGAGCTCATGCCGGTGCACCAGTTCGTGCAGGACGCGACGCTGCAGGCCAAGGGTCTGGCCAACTACTGGGGCTACAACACCATCGGGTTCTTCGCGCCGCACAACGCGTACGCCGCCTACGGCAAGCGCGGCCAGCAGGTGCTCGAGTTCAAGGCGATGGTCAAGGCGCTGCACCAGGCGGGCATGGAGGTGATCCTCGACGTCGTCTACAACCACACCGCCGAGGGCAACCAGCTCGGGCCGACGCTCAGCTTCAAGGGCATCGACAACGCCGCCTACTACCGGCTGGTCGACGACGACGCCGCGCACTACTTCGACACCACCGGCACCGGGAACTCGCTGCTCATGCGCTCCCCCGCCGTGCTGCAGCTCATCATGGACTCGCTGCGGTACTGGGTCGAAGAGATGCACGTGGACGGGTTCCGGTTCGACCTCGCAGCCACCCTCGCCCGCCAGTTCCACGAGGTCGACAGGCTGAGCGCCTTCTTTGACATCGTCCACCAGGACCCGGTGATCTCCCAGGTCAAGCTGATCGCCGAGCCGTGGGACCTGGGCGACGGCGGCTACCAGGTGGGCGGGTTCCCGCCGCTCTGGACCGAGTGGAACGGCCGCTACCGAGACACCGTGCGTGACTTCTGGCGCGGCGAGCCTGCGACCCTGCCGGAGTTCGCCTCGCGCCTCACCGGATCCAGCGACCTGTACGAGCACTCGGGCCGCAAGCCGATCGCCAGCATCAACTTCGTCATCGCGCACGACGGGTTCACGCTCAACGACCTGGTGTCCTACAACGAGAAGCACAACGAGGCCAACGGCGAGGGCGGCAAGGACGGCGAGAGCTTCAACCGGTCGTGGAACTGCGGCGTCGAAGGGCCGACCGACGACCCCGAGGTCGTCGCGCTGCGCGCGCGGCAGCGGCGCAACTTCCTGACAACGCTGCTGCTGAGCCAGGGCGTGCCGATGCTCGCGCACGGCGACGAGCTGGGCCGCACGCAGGGCGGCAACAACAACGGCTACGCCCAGGACAACGAGACCACCTGGATGGACTGGGACCTGTCGCCCGCCGGCGCAGACCTGCTCGAGTTCACCCGCCGGCTCGTGCGACTGCGCCTCGACCACCCGGTGCTGCACCGCCGCGCGTTCTTCGCCGGCGCCGAGCTCGGCGCCGAGTCCCCCGCGGCGGACGGGTCCGGCGAGCTGCCCGAGATCGACTGGCTCGACCTCACCGGCGCCCGCATGGACGGTACCGACTGGGCCAACGGCTTCGCCCGCTCGCTCATGGTGTTCCTCAACGGCGACGCGATGTCCGAGGTGGACCGCCGCGGCGGGACGCTCGTCGACGACGCGTTCCTGCTGCTCTTCAACGCCCACTCGGAGGACCTCGACTTCGTGCTGCCCCCGGCGGCGTACGCGAAGCGGTGGACCACCGTCCTGGACACGGACAGCTCTACCGCAGAGGGCGACACGCACCAGGCCGGTGCGACACTGACGGTGACCGGCCGCAGCGTGGTGGTGCTCACACGCCCGTCGCTGCGGCGCCCCGCGCGGACGGCGACCGGCCGGACCGGGGCCGCCGTGTCGACCTAGCCCGGGGCCTCGCCGCGGCCTGGTGCCCGCGTGAAGAGTCAGTCCAGCGAGATGACGCCTGCCTGAATCAGGTGCGGCTTGCTGGGGTCGAAGGAGTCGTTGAACGTGGGCCCCGTGATCACGAAGACGAGGCCGGGGCGCTGCCACGACCCGGGGCTGTCCAGCGGCACGGTGAACCGGCTGTACCCGGCCGGCATCGGCGACGAGACCCTCGTCCACCTGCCGGGGGCTCCGAGGTCCCGGTTGATGAAGAAGTCCTGCGCGTCGGCGTCCGAGACGACGAGCGTTCCGTTGTTGCTCCCGGAGCTCGACCAGGTCACGACAGGAGCGGCGTTCGGGGCGTGGCCACCCTGGTCCACGAGCGCGACGGCCTCGGAGAAGCGGAACTCCTCCGGGTCCTTCGCGATCCGGTAGTGCACCGGGTAGGTGCCGTCGGGCAGCCCGAGCTCGTAGGTCATGATCCACAGGTTCTCGTTCAGCTGTGCCACGGTGGTCATGCCGGGCCGCTGCACGTACTCCGTGCCGGTCGCGTCGTCGACGACGGGGCCCCACGTGTGCAGGTCCGTGCTCGTCTGGTGTGCGAGCTTCTGGCCGAAGCTCGGGTCTCGCTGGTCGGAGTAGTAGCAGATCAGCTTGTCCTTGTTCAGGAGCAGGAACGGCTCCCACACCGGCGTCGCGCCGTTGGTCGTGTCGGGCGGGCCGCCCTGGGCCACCGTGCTCACGAGCTCCCAGGTCAGCCCGGCATCGGTGCTGGCGTACAGCTGGATGTTCGTGCTCTTGATCGAGAAGTTCGTGAGGTCGAAGGGCCAGAAGTTGCACGCGAAGAGCAGCGCACCCTTGGGCAGGCCGGCGAAGGCGCGGGGGAGCTCGTACAGGTGCGGCTGGACGTACAGCCCGGGGGCCGCGGTCGCGCCGAGGACGCTGCCATGCTGCGTCCAGGTGCGGCCGTCGTCGTCGCTGCGGAAGAGGGGGAAGGCGAGGCCACCAAAACTCTGGTAGGTGGCGAGAAGGGTGCGCGACCGCCCCGGCTGCGAAGTACTGAGCCGCACAGCGCGTGCGTACGACGCGCCCGCGGCGCCGCCGTCCGTCACGGTCACCGGGCCGAACGGAACCTCGTCGCTCGGCTTCCCGGAGCTCCCGTTGCCGGAGTCTCCGGGAGCGGCGAGCGCGGGTGCGGGGACGCCGAAGGCCGAGAGGCCCACGGCCGACAGTCCTGCCGCCACCGCCCCGGTGCGGATGAGGGTGCGACGCGAGAACGCGGAAGGGTAGCTGACCGACGCGTCGGGTTGCGATCCTGGCTGGTCGTGCACGAGTACCTCCTCATCGAAGTAGTCGTCCTCTGGTCGTGGACCTCAGTGTCCGCGCCGCGCGCGAGGGCAACGTCGGGACAGTAACCCGGGGTTAGTTTTGCGGCAAGCGTAATTCCAGGTCCCGGACCCCGAAGCACCTCACCGCCACCGCTGCATGGGGGCGTCCGAGAAGGACGTGCCGACTCAGTTGTTCGACAGGCTCTAGGGTGACCCCTGTGAGCACCGGGTCCCGGCCCCCTCAGCCTGGGCCGATGATCTCCTGGCCCGGCCCGCGCCCCATCCTGTGGGCGCCGCACGCACGCACCGTCGACGTCGTCGTGCACGGGCCCGAAGGGCCTCGCACGCATGCGCTCCGGCTGGTCGGGGCGCACAAGCCCGGCTACTGGGGGGCCGACGACGAACTCGAGCCCGGCACGGAGTTCGGGTTCTCGATCGACGGCCGCCCCACCGTCGCAGACCCCACCGGCACCACCTTCCCCGACGGGATCGGGGGCCTGTCCCGCGTGCTCGAGCCGTTCTCCGGCTGGACCGACGAGGGCTGGCGGCCGCCCGAGATCGGCACCGGTGTGCTGCTGCACCTCGACGTCGCCACGGCTACCTCCGCCGGCACGCTCGACGCCGCCGCCGCGCTGCTGCCGCGCATCGCCGCGGCCGGCGTGCACGGCGTCGAGCTCGCCCCGCTCGCGGCCCACGACCCCGACGCCGGCCCCGCCGCCGGCGTGCGGCTGTTCGCCGTGCACGAGCCGCTGGGCGGCGTGCTCGCGCTCGCCCGGTTCGTCGACGCCGCGCACGCCGCCGGGCTCGCCGTCGTGCTCACACCGCCGCACCGGTGGGCGGTGGCGCCGGCGCTGGGGCTCGAGGTCTTCGGGCCGTACGCCGTCGACGGGCGGCTCAACCTCGAGGGCTCAGGAAGCCGGGGCGTGCGCGAGTTCCTGTCCGCGGACGCCGAGCGGTGGTTCGCCGAGCTGCACGTCGACGGGCTCGCGCTCGACGTCGAGGCGCTCGCGGACCGCTCCGCCCTGCCCTACCTCGCCGAGCTCGCGGTCGAGACGGTCACGTTCTCGGAGGAGCTCGGGCGCGCACTGACGCTGTTCATCGACGGGCCGGGCCGCTCCGACCGCCTCACCGGGGCGTTGCACCGGCTGCTCGGGTCCGGCGGGTCACCCGACGCTGCGGCCCTGGAAGACATTCGCGGCCTGTCGCGCACCCTCACCCCGGCCGCACGGCTGCCGCTGCGCGCCGACCCCCTCGTGCGCCGCGCGCACCCCACCACGCTGCGCGCGGCGTCGATCGTCGTCGGCGACCTGACACGGCTGCCGGGGGCCCGCCGGGCCATGCCGTGGGCGCCGGCCTGGGACCCGGCCTTGCCCACGGACCTCGACGCGCGCGCGAGCACGCTCGCGTTCGTGCTGCTCGCGGGCAACCCGCTGGTGCTCGACACCGGGCACCTGCCCGTCGGTGAGCAGGGCCCCGACGCTCGGCGGCTCCTCGCGTGGGCCGCCCGTCTCGCCGGGCTGCGCGCCGAGGTGGCCGCGCAGCTCGCGCTCGGGCACGACATCCGCGCCACCGACAGCGCCCTGGTGGTGAGGCGCGGACGCCACGCCGTCGTGCTGGCCTGGGGCGCGACGGACGCGCGGGTGCCGCTCGACGCCGTGCTCCCCGGGAGCGCCCACCTCTGGGAGCTGGTCGCTGCCTGGGCCCCCGGCACGGCCCTCGAGTCCGGCGTCCTCGACCTCCCCGCGCGGACGACGGCCGTGCTTCGCGCGCGAGCGTGAGGGCCCGGCGCTACGCTCGCGCACCAGACGGCACGAGCGGCACGAGGGAGTGACGAGTCGCGATGAGCGGACGGCACAGCAAGAACGACCTGGAGCGCACGGCCGACGACGACGTGCTGCACGACCTCGAGGATCGCTGGGAGGAGCCCTCGGCGTCGGCCCTGCGCTGGCACAAGGACCTGGACGTGCGCGAGCTCGACTGCGACAGCACCCCGGGCTGGGACGGGGACCGCGAGGAGGCCGAGCGGCTCATCGCCGCGCACGCGACCGAGCTGGACGACCTGCAGGAACGGTTGTTCGCCGACGGGCGCACGGGTGGCGGCCGCGCGGTGCTGCTGATGCTCCAGGGCCTCGACACCGCCGGCAAGGGCGGGATCGTGCGGCACGTCATCGGGCTCGTGGACCCGCAGGGTGTGCAGCACCACGCGTTCGGCGTGCCCACCGAGGAGGAGGCGAAGCACGACTACCTCTGGCGCATCCGCAGAGCGCTGCCCAAGCCCGGATACATCGGCGTGTTCGACCGGTCGCACAACGAGCAGGTCCTCGTGGTCCGCGTCGAGGGGCTCGAGCCTGAGGAGACCTGGCAGAAGCACTACGACGAGATCAACGCGTTCGAGGCCGAGGTCGCCGCCGCCGGGACGACCATCGTCAAAATCGCGCTCATCGTCTCCAAGGACGAGCAGAAGGCGCGGCTCGCGGAACGCCTCGAGCGGCCCGACAAGTACTGGAAGTACAACCCCGGCGACCTCGAGACGCGCGCGAAGTTCGCGGACTACCTCGACGCCTACCAGGACATGCTGGAGCGGACCTCCACCGACGTGGCGCCGTGGCACGTGGTCCCCGCGGACAAGAAGTGGTTCGCCCGCCTCGCGGTGACCGAGCTGGTGCTGAGTGCGCTGCGCGCCCTCGACCTGGGCTGGCCGCCGGCGGAGTTCGACGTCGAGGAGCAGAAGAAGCTGCTCGAGGAAAACTAAGAGCGCGCGCCGGTTCGCGAAGATCGCCACCCGATGAGAATGCCTGGATCGATGGCGTCAGTGCTTCGCTCCAGCGGCGCAGTTCGAGTCGTGCGCGTCACTGCCGGGTGCCTACGAGAGCATCGGCCCGCGCCTCGGGAACTCCGAGGATGAGCAGACTCGTGATCGTTGCCGCGCGAGCGCCGAGCGTCCCACGAGAAAGGTCGTACTCCGCGATGGCGAACACGGCGGCATACGCGACCTGGCTGAGAATCTCTGCGGGCAGGTGTCGTCCAAACACCTCGCTCTCCTGGCCGCGCTCCACGAGGTCGGCAAGGGTCTTGTCGACTGGTCCGAGCAGGGCGTGGATCTCCTCGCCGTACTCGCCGCGCCGAAGCACCAGCAGCACTCGGTAACGGCGCGTCAGTGGCCACACGCGGGCGATGAAGTCGACCCACACCGCTTCGGCGGCTCCCTCGGAGGCGTTCACCTCGGCGAGCACAGCAGCGATCTCCTCCACTGCCCGTCGCGCGAGGGTTCGCACAAGGTCGGTGCGGGACGGGAAGTGGCCGTAGACGGTGCGACGGACGACGCCCGCGGCGGCGGCGATGTCGCCCATACCGGCGTCCGGGCTGTGTCCCAAGACGTCGAGTGCGACGTCGAGGATGCGGTTCCGTGTGTCGTTCATGGAGCGCGCCCGGGCGGATTCGATCTGCACAGTCAGAGTATTGCACACCAGTGTGCACCGGGGTAGGCTGCACACCGGTGTGCAGCGAAGGGCTGCGCTGTGAGTCACAGTTCAGGAGAACAAGCCAATGACCGCACCGACGTCGGCACCCTCAACCCTCATCCGCCCATTCAATGTCGCGATCCCGGACTCCGAGATCGAGGACTTGAAGCGGCGACTCGCCAATACTCGATGGCCGAATCCCGAGACAGTCTCCGACTGGTCGCAGGGCGTTCGCTTGGAGAACGTCAAGTCGCTCGTCGACTATTGGGAGCGAGAGTACGACTGGCGCCGGTTCGAGTCGGAGCTCAATCGTTTCCCTCACTTCCAGACCGCGATCGACGGACTGGATATTCACTTCATCCATGTCAAGTCCAAGAATCCGAACGCGATGCCCCTCATCTTGACGCATGGATGGCCCGGTTCGATTGTTGAGTTCCTCAAACTGATTGGTCCACTGACCGACCCGGTGGCGTTCGGGGGAAACGTCGAAGATTCATTCGACGTCGTCGTCCCGTCGCTCCCCGGATTTGGGTTTTCCCAGAAGCCGAGCGATACGGGATGGACTGTCTCGCGTATCGCAACTACGTGGGTGGAACTCATGAAGCGCCTTGGCTATAGAAACTGGGCCGCTCAAGGCGGTGATTGGGGTGCCGTCGTCACGACCGCTCTCGGGGCCATGCGGCCTGAGGGCCTTCTCGGGATTCACTTGAACACTCAATACGTTTTTCCTGCGCAGATACCCGACACGCTGTCGGACGAGGAGCGCTACGCCGTGGACACCCTCGCCCTCTACGCGGGCGATCTCGGTGGATCAAACCACGTTCAGGCCACGAAGCCAGGAACCGTCGGGATCGCTCTGGCGGACTCTCCCGCTGGACAGGCGGCTTGGATCTACGAGAAGTTTCAATCCAAGACGGACAATCACGGGCTCGCTGAGGACGCTCTCAGCACCGATGACATGCTCGACGCAATATCTCTCTACTGGTATACAAACAGTGCCGCGTCGTCCGGCCGCATCTACTGGGAGAACAAGTCCGGCAGCCTGGCTGGCCCCAAGCTGGCCCTACCGGTCGCGGTGACCGTGTTCCCACGCGATATCCCACGCCCGCCCCGAAGCTGGATCGAAAATACGTACGCGAACGTGATTTACTACGGCGAGGCCGACAAGGGCGGACACTTCGCGGCTTTCGAGCAGCCCGAGATCCTGGTCAACGAAGTTCGCGCCGGTCTGAGGAGTCTCCGCTCTCTGGCCTGACGTGGGGATGGTTGGTCCACCCGGAGGCCGTCCGCTAGGCCATCCCTAGTTCTGGAAGTACAACCCCGACGACCTCGAGACGCGCGCGAAGTTCGCGGACGGCCTCCACGCCTACCAGGACAGGAGCGATGCCTCGTCTCCTGCATCTCCGTCGAGCGCCTGGCAGCGCTGCGGCCAGACTCAGCCGGCCTCGAGCGGCCGTGAGGCGAGCGCGCGCCCGTCCTCAGCGAGGGCGCCCAGGCGGGACAGCGCACGGAAGTACTTCTTGCGGTAGCCGCCGCGCAGCATCTCGTCCGTGAACAGGCCCTTCTCGCCCGCACCCGCGAGCAGCACCGGGACGTCGCGGTCGTACAGGCGGTCCACCAGGACGACGAGCCGCAGCGCGACCTCCTGGCGCGTCACCGGCCGCACGTCCGTCAGCGCGAGCAGCCCGACGCCGTCAAGCAGGGCGCCGTAGCGGCTCGGGTGCACGCCGCCGAGGTGGTCCAGCAGGCCTTCGAAGGTGTCGAGGGTCGCGTCCGGGCGAGCTGCCGCGACCGCCGCGACGACGTCCGCCGGCAACGGCTCGGAGTCGGTGACGACCGCGCGGTGGCGGTAGTCGTCACCGTCGACCCGCAGCACCTCGAAGCGCGCGGCCAGGGCCTGGATCTCGCGCAGGAAGTCCTCGGCCGCGAACCGGCCCTCCCCCAGCGCCTCGGGCAGCGTGTTGCTCGTGGCGGCCATGGCGACACCCCGGTCGGTGAGCTCGCGCAGCAGGCGGCTCATGAGGGTGGTGTCGCCGGCGTCGTCGAGCTCGAACTCGTCGATGCACACGAGCTTCTTGGCGGCGAGCGCGTCGACCGTCGGCAGGAACCCGAGCGCCCCGACCAGGTTGGTGTACTCGACGAACGTGCCGTACGCGGTGTGCTCCACGCCGACGGCGTGTGCGAGCGAGGCGAGCAGGTGCGTCTTGCCGACGCCGAAGCCACCGTCGAGGTACACGGCCGGGGCGCCGGCGGCTCGGCGGCGACCGCCGAACAGGCCACGCGCGCGCGGCGGCGCCGCGATCTCCTGGGCGGCCTCCTCGAGCCGCGCGAGCGTCGCGGCCTGGCTCGGGAACGCGGGGTTGGCGCGGTACGTGGCGAAGCGCGCCTGCGCGAAGTGGCGCGGCGGCACCAGGTCGGCGAGGAGGCGCTGCGGCGAGGCTGCCGGCCGGACCGCCGTGAGCGACGCGGCGCGGGGCGCGTGGCCGTCGACGGCGGGGTCGGTGGGGTGAGTCGGGGCGCTCGTCACGGGGGTCAAGGTTACGCGCCGTCAGCACCGGTGCCCTTGTGAGGTGGGACACTGCGCGCATGGCCGCCCCCGACCTGAACCTGCTGGTCCCCGACCCGCGCCCCGTGCCCGCCGACGACGCCGAGGCGGCGCTCGCGGAGCTCTACCGCCACGAGCCCGGCGTCGTGCGGGCCAACATGGTCAGCTCGGTCGACGGCGCCGCCTGGGGCGCGACGCACCTTTCGGGGGACCTCAACGACGCCGCGGACTACCGCGTCTTCCGGGTGCTGCGCGCCCTCGCCGACATCGTTGTCGTGGGCGCGGGGACGGCTCGGACCGAGCGGTACGACCAGGTCGCCCGCCCGGACGGCCTGGCCCACCTGGCGCCGTCGGACGCGCCGCTGCGGCTCGCGCTCGTGACGCGCAGCGGGGCGGTGCCGCCGTCGACGACGGTGGGCGACCGGCCGCCGCTGATCATCACCGGGAGCGCCGGGGCCGAGGTGGCGCGCAGCGTGGTGCCCGCAGAGAACGTGCTGGTGCACGGGACGGACGCCCCCGACCTGCGCTCCGCGCTCGGCGAGCTCGCCGATCGCGGGCTGACCCGCGTGCTCACCGAGGGCGGCCCGCACCTGCTGGCATCGCTCCTGGCCGCCGGGGTGCTCGACGAGCTGTGCCTGACGACGACGGCGCTGCTCGAGGGGCCGCTGCCGGGCCGGATCGTGGCGGGCGGGGAGGCGATGCCGCAGCGCGCAGCGACGCTCGGCCACCTGCTGCACGACCCCGCCGCGCACACGCTCCTGGCGCGCTGGATCCTCTGAGACCGGCGACGACCTGGGCACGCCCGGGGGCGCGCGCGAGGTTCACGCGCGCGCTAGGTTCACAGCATGACGACCGAACCCGTCCCCGGCCCCGAGACGCCCGCGCCCGACGTCGTCCTGGTCCTCACCGAGGCCACGCTCACTTCCGCCGACGTCGAGCATCTGCTCGACCTGTACCGGGACCGGGACGGCGACGGCGTCCCCGACCCGCTGCAGTTCCGGGTTCTCGTCTCCACGGAGACGGAGCGGCACGGGCTCGCGTCCTTCATCGACCACATCGGCTCGGGCGAGCTGCGCGAGGCGTGGGACGAGCTGCGCGGCAAGCCCGTCGAGCACAAGCCGGCCGCGCCGGCGTCCGAGCAGCTCGAGCAGAACATCGCCGCGCTGCGCGCCGCCGGCGTCGAGTCGGACGGCACGGTCACGCACGACGACCCTTTGCCCGCGCTCCAGGCGGCCGTGGCCGCGGGCGACGTGCGCGAGGTCGTCGTGGTGACGTACCCGCACGCGGTCGAGGACACGCTCCACTCCGACTGGGCGTCGCGGGCCCGCGAGGCGCTGAGCGTGCCGGTGCTGCACCTGTACGCGGGCACGAGCGAGCTCGGGTAGCCGGGTCAGCTGCTCCGGACGGGTGCGGTGCGGGGCTGCCTCTCCTCGCGGACCCTGTGCCCGGCCGTGACGATCGTGGCGCGGACCAGCTGGTCCATCGAGTCCAGGAACGGCGGCTCGTCGAGCAGCCCGTGGTCGACGGCGGCGACGGACAGCTCGGTGCACCCGAGCACGACGACGCCCGCACCCCGCTCCACGAGCCGGCCGGCGACGGCGCGCAGCACGTCGACGTCGGCCGGCTGGCCCGCCTTCACCTGGTCGTAGATGACCGTGCTGATCGCGGCCTGGTCGGCGTCGTCGGGGGTGAGCACCTGGACGCCGCGCGCGGCGAACGCGTCGTGGTAGACGCGGGACGCTACGGTACCGGCCGTGGCCAGCAGCCCGGCCTTCCCCAGCCCGGGCACCCGGGCCAGCGCGGCCTCGACCGTGACGTCGATGATCGACACGAACGGCACGCTGATCGCGTCGAGCACCTGCTGCGTGAAGTAGTGCGCGGTGTTGCACGGCATCACGAGAAAGTCGACGCCGAACCGCTGCAGCCGGCGGGCGTCGTTCGCGAGCACGGGCGCCGGGTCCTCGTCCGACCGGCCCAGCACGAACGCCGTGCGGTCCGGGATCGTGGCGTGGTTGAGCACCACCATGTCCACGTGGTCCTGGTCGCGGTCGGCCTCCGTGGAGACCACCACGCGCTGGAGGAAGTACGCCGTGGCCAGCGGCCCGACGCCCCCCAGCACGCCGACCAGGGAGCCGGTCACCGCCCGGCCTCCCAGAGCTTCCGGGCGTCCGCGACCGGGTAGTGCCGGGCGTACTTGCGGAAGTGGTTGACCTGGGCCACCAGCAGGTACGCGACGCGGCGCGGGTCCCACTCGTGGCGGTACCACAGCGGGTTGGTGGCCTTGCGGGTCATGAGCAGGCGACGCGCGCGACCCCGCAGCCGGGGGTCGAACAGGTAGCGCAACAGCAGCGCGCCGGGCAGCACGGTGTACAGGTGCTCGCCGTCCAGCGCGCCGTCGCCGTTCACCGGCGCGCGCGGGCCGAGCACGGCGCGCGGGTCCGGGTCGAGGCCCTGCAGGTGCTCGTGGACGTAGAACTTCACCGCGTTGGTTCCCGCGGCCGTGATGTAGAAGTTCGAGCGTCCCAGGCGCGGGTTGAGCTCGAAGAACACGTACCGGCCGTCACGCGGGTCGTACTTGAGGTCGAAGTTCGCGAACCCCGTCCAGCCCACGTGCTCGAGCAGGCGCCGGGCCTGGTCGACGACGTCGGGCTGGAGCTCCGTGATGATCCCGGCCGGGTTGCCGAGCGCGCCCGGCGCGTGCTCCTCGAGCAGCACGTGCCCGAAGGCCGAGAACCGCACCTTGCCCTGCGCGTCCGAGTAGCAGGTGAGGATGCGCATCCCGGAGTCGTCGCCCGGGATGTAGTCCTGGATGATGAACGCGCCGCGGTAGCCGCCGTCGTGCACCCGCTTGAGCAGGCCCACCAGCTCCGCGCGCGTGCCCACGGTGAAGACCTTCTTCTTCCCCTCGAACTCGGCGTCGTGGTAGGCCGCGCTGCTGGCCGCCTTGGCGATGACCGGGAACGTGAGGCCGCTCGTGTCGGGCTCGCCGCTCGAGGCGACGTCGTGCACCACCGTGGTGGGGTGCGCGATGCCGAGCTCCGCGCAGAGCGCGCCGAACTCCTCCTTGTCGGTGAGGCGGTCGAACAGCGCCTGACCGACGTAGGGCACCACGTAGCGGTCGGTCAGGCGGTCAGCGTTGGCGACCAGCGTGCCGACGAGCCAGTCGGCGCTCGCGACGACGACGAGGTCGGCGTCGGCGTGCTGGCGCGCGACGGCGTGCAGCCGCGCGACGATCGCCTCCGGGTCGTCGATGCCGGGCTCGACGACGTGGTCGAGGATGCGCGAGTGGCGCACCAGACCCGTCGACGCGCCGCTGATGACGACCGATCGCACCCCGAACGCCTCGTGGAACGTGCGGGCGAGGCTGTACGCGCCGATGTCGCCGCCGAGGACGACGGGCTGCAGGCGGCGGCTCATGCGGCCTCCCTCGAGACGGACACCGAGGCGTTCGCAGCGTGGTTCTTGCGCAGCGCCTCCACCGGGTAGAACTCGCGGTACTTGCGCACGTGGTTGACCAGCGCGGTGAGGATGTACAGACGACGGCGCCAGCCGGCGTCGGCCTTGTACCGCAGCGGGTGCACGGTCTTGCCGCTCTTCATCAGGCGCACGACGCGCGCGTTGAGCACCGGGTCGAGCACGTAGCGGCGCAGCAGGGAGTGCGGCACCACGCAGTACAGGACCTCGCGCTCCGCGGTCACCGGCGCGCGCCGGATCCCGTGCACGACGTCGTCGACCAGCACCTCGGTCGGGTTCTGGCCCCCGGCCGTGAGGTAGTAGTTGTTGCGGCCGATGCGGGGGTTCTGCTCGAAGAACTTGAACACGCCGTCACGCGGGTCCAGCTTGACGTCGAAGTTCGCGAACCCGCGCCAGCCCGTGTGCTCGAGCAGCCGCTGGGCGGCGTCGAGGATCGGGTCGATCCGCTCGACGATCATCGCCGAGGGGTTGCCGCGCGCCGCCGGCGTGCGCTCCTCGAGCAGCACGCGCGCCGAGCAGCGCAGCGTGACCCGGCCCGACGTGTCCGCGTACGCGGTGACCGAGCGCATCTGCGTGTCGTCGCCCGGGATCATCTCCTGAACCAGGAACCGGCCCTGGAAGCCGGCCCCGCGCAGGCTCGCGTAGAGCCGGTCGAGCTCGGCCTGGTCGGCGATCTCGAAGATCTTCTTCTTCCCGGCGAACCGCACCTCGTGGTAGTCCGCGCTGCTGGCGGGCTTGGCGATGACGGGAAACGGGAAGGAGACCGGGAGCGGCGCCCACGCCGGGTCGGCGGCGTTCGCGAAGTCCTGGATCACCGTGCCGGGCACGGGGATGCCCAGCTCGGTGCAGGCCGCCGCGAACTCGGCCTTGTCCGAGATGCGGTCGATGAGCGCGGTGTCCGCGAACGGCACCACGTACCCGACCGCCTCGAGCTCGGACCGGTGGTGCGCGAGGATGCGCACCACCCAGTCCATGTTGGTCAGCGCGACGAGCCGCTCGCGGCGCGCCGCGGTGCGGTGCTGATCGGCGATCCGGACGAGGGTGCCGATGATCTCCTCGGCCGACGTCCCGCACAGGGTGAGGTCGATGATCGCCGAGCCCACGATGGGCCCGGGCTCGGCGAACGCGGCGACGGTCGAGCGCACGCCGTACCGCTCGTGGAACGAGCGGGCCAGGCCGTACACGCCGATGTCGGAACCGACGATGACGGGACGGACGGGGGCGTCCGTGGTCTCGCGACGAGAGACTGTGGTGCTCACAGCTCTGCTCACGCCTCCGACTCGGTGCGGTCGCCCGACCACTCGGTGTGGAACGTGCCGTCCTTGTCGACGCGGCGGTACGTGTGCGCGCCGAAGAAGTCGCGCTGCGCCTGGATCAGCGCGGCGGGCAGCCGCTCGGCGCGGACGCCGTCGTAGTAGGCGAGCGACGACGAGAACGCCGGCGTCGGGACGCCGTGCGTGGCGGCCGCGGCGACGACGCGACGCCAGGCGGCGAGGCCGTTGCCGACCGCGTCCGTGAAGTACGGGTCGGCCAGCAGCAGCGGCAGGTTCGCGTCGCGCTCGTACGCCTCCGTGATGCGGTTGAGGAACCGCGCACGGATGATGCAGCCGCCGCGCCAGATGCGCGCCATGGCGCCACGGTCGATGCTCCAGTCGTTCTCGGCCGACGCGGCCGCGATCTGGTCGAAGCCCTGTGAGTAGGCGACCACCTTGGAGGCGTACAGGGCGAGGCGGACGTCCTCGATGAACGCGTCGCGGTCGGTCACCGACCAGGTCTCGGCGTCGGCGGGCAGGGCCGCGCGGCCGGCCTCGCGCTGCGGCACGCCGCCCGACAGGGCGCGGGCGAACGTCGCCTCGGCGATGCCCGTGATCGGCACGCCCAGGTCGAGGCCGTTCTGCACCGTCCAGCGGCCGGTGCCCTTCTGCTCCGCCTGGTCGAGGATGACGTCGACAAAGGCTCGACCTGTCGCTTCGTCGACGTGCTGCAGGACGTCCGCGGAGATCTCGATGAGGAACGACTCGAGGTCGCCGGTGTTCCACCGCGCGAAGATCTCGCCGATCTCGCCGGCCGAGGCACCCAGGCCCTGGCGCAGCAGGTCGTACGCCTCGGCGATGAGCTGCATGTCGGCGTACTCGATGCCGTTGTGCACCATCTTGACGAAGTGGCCGGCACCGTCGGAGCCGACGTAGGTACAGCACGGGACGCCGTCCACCTTGGCCGAGATGTCCTCGAGGATCGGGCCCAGCGACGTGTAGGACTCGGCGGTTCCGCCCGGCATGCTCGAGGGGCCGTTGAGCGCGCCCTCCTCGCCGCCCGAGACGCCGGTGCCGACGAAGTGCAGGCCGTGCTCGCGCAGCGCGCGCTCGCGGCGGATCGTGTCGGGGAAGTGCGCGTTGCCGGCGTCGACAACGATGTCGCCCTCCTCCAGGAGAGGCACCAGCTCGTCGATGACGGCGTCGGTCGGGCCGCCGGCCTTGACCATGATGACGACCTTGCGCGGGCGCTCGAGCGAGGCGACGAAGTCGGCCATCGACTCGGACGGGACGAACGCGCCCTCGTGCCCCGCCTCGTCCATCAGCGACTGCGTCTTGGCGAAGCTGCGGTTGTGCACGGCCACGGTGTACCCGTGCCGGGCGAAGTTGCGGGCCAGGTTGCGGCCCATGACCGCCAGGCCGGTGACACCGATCTGCGCCGTGCCCGCCGGAGTGGTCTCGCTCATCGTTCGTCTGCTCCTCGTCGTCATGACCGTCCCTCGCGGCGCCCCCGCGGGTGCGCGCGCAACCGGGGCCAGCCTAGTGGGGTGCACGGCAGTGGCCATGACACAGGTCACGATCCGGTCGCGACCGGAGCGCCCGTGCGGCGAGGCTCCCGACGACGGCGCCCGCGCGGCCTAGCGTAAGTACGTGACGCCCGACCAACGGGAGATCCCCGCACGCTTCGCGGCCGCGCTGACGTCGATGCGCCGGCCCCGCCTCCGCCCCGAGGTCCGTCTGCAGGAGGTGCCCGGCCCGGGGCGCATCGCGCCCTGGACCGCGGCCCTCGAGGGCGAGGTGAGCGTGGGCGGCCACGAGCTCGCCACGGGCCGCTTCGTGGTGCTCCACGACCCGGCCGGGCAGGAGACCTGGAGGGGTGACTTCCGCGTCGTGACGCTCGTGCGCGCGACGCTCGAGCCCGAGATGGCGGCCGACCCCATGCTCGCGGACGTCGCCTGGAGCTGGGTCACCGAGGCGGTCGAGGCGGCCGGAGTCGGCGTCGTCGCGCTGGGCGGGACGGTGACGCGCGTCGTGTCGAGCAGCTTCGGGGCGCTCGAGGGCACGCCCGACGCCGTCGACCTCGAGCTGCGCGCGTCGTGGACCCCGACGGACACCACGCTCGGCGCGCACCTGCACCTATGGGCCGATCTCATGGCCACGGTGGGCGGGCTGCCGCCCCTGCCGGACGGCGTCACGGCGCTGACGTCGCGGCGAACCGGCTTACGGTAGGCCCGTGACGCAGTCGCCCCAGCACACGGAAGCCCCCGAGAGAACGGTCGTCCCCCTCACCGAGCCCGCCGACGGCGTCGGCGAGGTCGTCGCCACCCCCGCCGGCCTCGCCAAGGTGGTCGCGGCATTCGGCGGGGGCAGGGGCGCCGTCGCCGCCGACGCCGAGCGGGCGTCCGGCTACCGCTACGGGCAGGCCACCTACCTCATCCAGCTGCGCCGCGAGGGCGCGGGCACGGCCCTGGTCGACCCGGTCGCGCTGCCGGACCTGTCCGCGCTGGGCACCGCCGTCGGCGACGCGGAGTGGGTGCTGCATGCCGCGTCGCAGGACCTGCCGGGCCTGGTCGCCCACGGGCTGCTCCCGGCCCGCGTCTTCGACACCGAGCTCGCGGCGCGCCTGCTGGGCATGGAGCGCGTGGGGCTGGCCGCCGTCGTGGCGGAGCTGCTGGGGCTCGGGCTCGCCAAGGAGCACTCGGCCGTGGACTGGTCGACGCGCCCGCTCCCGGTGGACTGGCTGCGCTACGCCGCGCTCGACGTCGAGGTGCTGGTCGAGCTCCGCGACGTCCTGGCGCAGCGGCTCGAGGACGCCGGCAAGGCCGAGTGGGCCGCGCAGGAGTTCGAGGCCGAGCGCACCGCTCCCCCGCCCCCGCCGCGCCAGGACCCGTGGCGGCGCGTCTCGGGGACCCACATGCTGCGCGACCGCCGCAAGCTCGCCATCGTGCGCTCGCTGTGGGAGGCGCGGGACGCCTCCGCACGGGCCCGCGACGTCGCGCCCGGCCGGGTGCTGCCGGACCGCGCGATCATCGCGGCCGCGCAGGCGATGCCGCGCACCGCGGGCCAGCTGGTCCAGATCGGCGAGTTCGCGGGCAAGGGCCAGCGGCGCAGGTCGGCGTCCTGGCAGCGCGCGATCGACGAGGCGATGGCGCTGCCGGAGACGGCCCTGCCGAGCCAGCGGGGTCCCAGCAACGACGGGCCGCCCCAGCCGCGCGTGTGGGCCGAGCGCAACCCGGAGGCGGCCCGCCGCCTGTCGGCCGCACGCGACCTGGTCGCGCGCACGTCGGAGGAGCTGCGCGTCCCGGTCGAGAACCTGCTCCAGCCGGACGCGCTGCGCCGCCTGTGCTGGACCCCGCCGCTGCCGGCCACGAGCGACTCGGTCGCAGCCTTCCTCCGCGGCCGCGGCGCGCGCGAGTGGCAGACCGACCTGCTGTCCGGCCCGCTGGCGACGCTGATCGCTCCCTGAGACCGCGTCTCAACACGGGCTTGTTTTTTCCGATACTGGCGGTAGCGTGTACCGCTGTGCCCCGGGTCACAGCCACGTAGTGTGGCTCGCGGGTCCACAGCGGCGTCGCTGGCACGGGACGCCGTCCCATCAGCCACGGATGGAGCTGACATGACCACCACCGCCCGGCGTCCGCACCTGCGCGACGTCGTCTTCGTCGACGGGGTCCGCACCCCCTTCGGCAAGGCCCGCCCCGACGGGCTCTACGCCGAGACGCGCGCCGACGACCTCATCGTCAAGGCCGTGCGCGAGCTGCTGCGCCGCCACCCCGAGCTTCCGCCCGAGCGCGTCGACGAGGTCGCGATCGCCGCCACGACCCAGCAGGGCGACCAGGGCATCACGCTGGGCCGCACCGTCGCGGTCCTCGCGGGCCTGCCCCGCAGCGTCCCGGGCTACGCCATCGACCGCATGTGCGCCGGCGGCATGACCGCCGTGACGACGACGGCGGCGGGCATCGCCGCCGGCCAGCAGGACGTCGTCGTCGCGGGCGGGGTCGAGCACATGGGCCACCACCCCATGGGCTTCGACGCCGACCCGAACCCGCGCTTCGTCGCGGAGCGCCTGGTCGACGCCGAGGCCCTCAACATGGGCGTCACGGCCGAGAACATCCACGACCGGATGCCGCACCTGACGAAGGAGCGCGCGGACGCCTACGCCGTCGCCAGCCAGGCGAAGTATGCGAAGGCGCTCGCCAACGGCGACGTCGGCCCCGAGATCGTCCCGGTCGCCGTCCGCTCCGCCGAGAAGGGATGGGGGCTCGCCACGGCCGACGAGCTGCCCCGCCCCGGCACCACCATCGAGGCGATCCGCGACCTCAAGACGCCGTTCCGCCCCGGTGGCCGCGTCACCGCGGGCAACGCCTCCCCCCTGACCGACGGCGCGACGGCGTCGCTGCTCGCCGCGGGCGACGTCGCCGCCGAGCTCGGCCTGCCGGTACGCATGCGCCTGGTCGCGTCCGCGTTCGCGGGCGTCGACCCCGCGGTCATGGGCCTGGGCCCCGTCCCGGCAACCGAGAAGGCGCTGGCCCGCGCGGGCCTGACCATCGACGACATCGGCCTGTTCGAGATCAACGAGGCGTTCGCCGTCCAGGTGCTCGCGTTCCTCGACCACTTCGGCCTCGCCGACGACGACGAGCGCGTCAACCCCTACGGCGGTGCGATCGCCGTGGGCCACCCGCTGGCGTCGTCGGGCGTGCGCCTCATGACGCAGCTCGCCCGGCAGCTCGAGCAGAACCCCCACGTCCGCTACGGGCTCACCACCATGTGCGTGGGCCTCGGCCAGGGGGGCACGGTGATCTGGGAGAACCCGCACCACGCCGACTACAGCGGCCACACGACCACCCCGTCCCAGGAGGCCTGACACCGATGTCGGACACCACCCCCCAGGTCCGCCCCGAGCGCGTCACGCACGCGCTCGTCCGCGACGTCGCCCTCCCGGGCGGGGCGGGCACGCTCGCGCTCGTCACGCTCGACAACGGGCTGGACCACACGAAGCCCAGCACGCTCGGGCCCCTCGGCATGGCCGAGCTGACCGAGCGCCTCGCCGAGCTGCGGGACCGCGCCGCCGGCGGCGAGATCGCCGCCATCGCGGTCACGGGCAAGCCGTACTTCCTGGCCGCCGGCGCCGACCTGCTCGGCATCGGCGCCGTCACCACGCACGACCAGGCGCTCGAGCTGGGACGCATGGGCCACGCCGCCTACGAGCTGCTGCACGAAGCAGGGGTCCCGACGTTCGCGTTCGTCAACGGGCTCGCCCTGGGCGGCGGCCTCGAGGTCGCGTTGAACTGCGACTACCGCACGGTCGCGTCGGACGCGCCGGCGCTCGGGCTGCCCGAGACCGGGCTGGGCCTGGTCCCCGGCTGGGGCGGCGCCTACCTGGTACCGCGCCTGGTCGGCATCGAGAAGGCCGTGGACGTCGTCCTCACGCGCCCGGCGCAGAACAAGCCGTTCAAGCCGGCCGAGGCGCTCGAGCTCGGGCTCGTCGACGTGCTCTTCGAGGCGGCCGACTTCCTCGAGCAGTCGATCGCGTGGGCCGCGCGCGTGGTGCGGGGCGAGGTCGTCGTCGAGCGGCGGCCGCTCGACCCGCAGCCCGTGTGGGACGCCGTCGTGGCCGCCACGCGCACCCGCCTGGACGCCGTCGTGCACGGGTCGCGGCCGGCGCCCTACCGGGCGCTCGAGCTGCTGGCCGCCGCCCGTGCGGCCACGCGCGCCGAGGCGTTCGCCGCCGAGGACGAGGCGCTGGCCGACCTCATCATGAGCGACGAGATGCGGGCGAGCGTGTACGCGTTCTCGCTGGTCTCGGGCGGCAAGAAGCCCGCCGGCGCACCCGACAGCTCGCTCGCGCGGCCCGTCACCCGCGTGGGGATCGTGGGCGCCGGCCTCATGGCGGCGCAGATCGCGCTGCTCGTCTCGCAGCGGCTCGGGGTGCCCGTCGTCATGCGCGACCTCGACACCGAGCGCGTCGAGAAGGGCCTCGGGTTCGTGCGGTCGACCGTGGAGAAGCTGGTCGCGCGCGGCCGGATGTCCGCCGACGCCGCGGCACGCGTCGTGGCGTCCGTGCACGGCACCACCGAGATCGAGGAGCTCGCCGCCTGCGACGTCGTCGTCGAGGCCGTGACCGAGATCCTCTCGCTCAAGAAGCGCGTGTTCGCTGAGCTCGAGGGCATCGTCTCCCCCGAGACGATCCTCGCGACCAACACCTCGGCGCTGTCGGTCACGGAGATGGCCGCCGACCTGCAGCACCCCGAGCGCGTCGTCGGCATCCACTTCTTCAACCCGGTGGCGCAGATGCCCCTGGTCGAGGTGGTCCAGGCCGAGCGCACCTCGCCGGAGGCGCTGGCCACCGCGTTCGCGATCACCGCGAGGCTGCGCAAGACGGCCGTGCTGGTCAAGGACCGGCCGGGATTCGTGGTCAACCGCCTGCTCGTGCTCGTCATGGGCAAGGTCGTCGAGGCGATCGAGAACGGCACCCCCGTCGAGGTCGCGGACGTCGCGCTCGCCCCGCTCGGGTTCCCGATGCCGACGTTCGAGCTGTTCGACCTCGTGGGTCCCGCCGTCGGGCTGCACGTGCTCACCTCGCTGCGCGAGGACCTCGGCGACCGGTTCCCCGCCTCCCCGGGGCTCGAGAAGCTCGTCGCCGAAGGCGCGCGCGTCGTGCTCGACGCCCCCGCGCCCGGCCTGCACAAGCCCGTCGACCCGGCGATCCAGGCGGCGTTCGGCCCGGCCCTCACCCCGGGCGAGACCGGACGGCACGGTACGCCCGTGCTCGACGGCGAGGGTGTGCTCGACTCGGTGCTGACCGCTCTGACGGTCGAGATCGGGCACCTGCTCGAGGAGGACGTCGTCGCAGGGCCGCCGCAGATCGACCTGTGCATGATCCTCGGCGCGGGTTGGGGCTTCCACACAGGTGGCATCACGCCGTACCTGGACCGCACCGGGTACAGCGAGCGCGTGCTCGCCCGCCGGCTGCTTCCGCCGGGCGTCGCGAGCATCCCGGTGTCCTGATCTCCCTGCGGTGGTCGAGCACGTCGCGGCCACCCCCGCCGTCTCGGGGCGTGGTGCGGCGACCTCGACCGCCGCAGGGTCTGCAGACGTTTTCATCCGGCACTCACCCGACCCATCGATGGTGCCCCGGGCAAGCGCGGGTGACACTCTGACGATGGCGACGTTGCCCTGGCTGGCCCACCTGTCACGCCGCGAGCTCGAGATGCTCGTGACCGAGATCGCGCACGACCTCGCAGACCGGCCGGCGTCGGCCCAGAAGGACCGTGCCGAGGCGGACCTTGGCTGCTGGCAGGTGATGGCAGAGACCTACGGGAGCGTCGAGAAGCTCGCGGCGGCCGCCGAGGACGACGACGCGGCCGAGGGCTCGTAGAGCCGCCGGCCGCGCGCGTGGAAACAGGGGCGGAGGAGCCTCAGAAGGTCGCGAGCCCACGCGAGCGGAACTGCTCCCGCACGCGGTCGGTGAGTTCGACGCTCGGCGGCTGGGTGTCGTCGAGAGAGTAGTCCCGCCCGAGGGCGGTCCACTTGTCGCGGCCCATCTGGTGGAAGGGCAGCACCTCGACCCGGGTCACCGTGCCCGGGCGGATCTCGTTGAGCGACGCCGCGTAGCCGGCCACCAGGTCGACGTTGCGCTCGTCGTCGGTCAGCCCCGGCACGAGCACGAAGCGCACCCACACCTCGACGGGCTGGGCGGCCGTGACGCCGCCCGGGAGCCCGGACTCGGCGAGCCTGCGGCCGAAGTCGAGCGTGGGCTGCAGCGGCCGCTTGGTCACCTCGAGGTAGGTGTCCGGGTCGCCGGCCTTGACGTCCAGCAGCACGAGGTCGGTGTCGGCCAGCATCTCGTCCGTGAGCGCCTTGCCCAGGAACCCCGAGGTGTCCAGGGCCGTGTGCACGCCCATCTCCTTCGCGCCGCGCAGGATGCGTGCCGCGAAGGCCGGCTGCTGGAGCACCTCGCCGCCCGAGAGCGTGAGGCCGCCCTTGGTGGCGCGGAAGATCGGCAGGTAGCGCTTCACTCGCCCGAGCAGCTCGTCGGCCGTGACGGGCTCGCCGTCGCGCATGTTGAGCGTGTCGGGGTTGTGGCAGTACAGGCACCGCAGCGGGCAGCCGTTCAGGAAGACCGTCAGGCGCGTGCCCGGACCGTCGACGGCGGTGACCAGCTCCCAGGAGTGGACCGAGCCGAGCTCGCCCGTCCGCATCATCGCGAGCTTGTCGGTGCGGCCGAGGTCGTCGGCGACGGCCACGCCGTCGAGCCCGGCGCCGGTGCGGCGCCGCGGGGCGGTGGGCGCGTCGAGGTCGACGGGGATGGACTCCCCGAAGAGCCCGGCCGCACCGGAGACCTCAGGAACCCCGACCACGGACGGGGCCCCGAGGAAGACGCCGCGACCGGCGCCGCCACCGAGGGGAAGGGTGGCGGCACCGGTCGCGGAGCTGGTGGAGGTCATGAGGACCTGGTCTCTCGGGACCGTGTCACATGGCGCCGTGGAACGTCCGGCTCAGCACGTCGAGCTGCTGCTCGCGGGTGAGGCGGACGAAGTTCACGGCGTAGCCGGAGACGCGGATCGTCAGCTGCGGGTAGTTCTCGGGGTGCTCCATGGCGTCCTCGAGGGTCTCGCGGACCAGCACGTTGACGTTCATGTGGTAGCCCTCGGCACCGACCGACGCGTCGAGCAGGCCGGCCAGGTTGGCGATCTGCTCCTCCTTCGTGCGGCCGAGGCCGGCCGGCACGACGGTGTTGGTCAGCGAGATGCCGTCCTGCGACTCGTCGTACGGGAGCTTCGCGACCGACAGGGCGGAGGCGAGCATGCCGTGCGTGTCGCGGCCGTTCATCGGGTTGGCGCCCGGGGAGAACGGCTCGCCGGTACGGCGGCCGTCCGGCGTGTTGCCCGTGGCCTTGCCGTAGACGACGTTCGAGGTGATCGTCAGGACCGACTGCGTCGGGATCGCGTCGCGGTACATCTTGTGCATACGGATCTTCTGCATGAACGACTCGACGAGCTCGACGGCGATGTCGTCGGCGCGGTCGTCGTCGTTACCGTAGGTCGGGAACTCACCCTCGGTCACGTAGTCGACCACGATGCCGCGCTCGTCGAAGACGGGCGTGACCTTCGCGTACTTGATGGCCGACAGCGAGTCGGTGGTCACCGCGAGGCCGGCGATGCCGCAGGCCATGGTCCGCAGGACCTCCTTGTCGTGGAGGGCCATCTCGATGCGCTCGTAGGCGTACTTGTCGTGCATGTAGTGGATGACGTTCAGCGCCTCGACGTAGGTGGCGGCCAGCCAGTCCATCGTCTTGTCGAAGCGGGCGCGGACGTCGTCGTAGTCCAGCGGCATGCCGGGCTCGACCGGCGCGACGGCCGGGGAGACCTGCTTGCCGGTGACCTCGTCCTTGCCGCCGTTGATGGCGTACAGCATGGTCTTGGCGAGGTTCACGCGGGCGCCGAAGAACTGCATCTGCTTGCCGACGGCCATCGGCGAGACGCAGCAGGCGATCGCGGCGTCGTCGCCCCAGTGGGCCCGGATCGTGTCGTCGGACTCGTACTGCACGGCCGAGGTGTCGATCGAGACCTTGGCGCAGTAGTCCTTGAAGCCCTGCGGGAGGGCGGCCGACCACAGGACGGTCATGTTCGGCTCCGGCGCCGGACCCAGGTTGTACAGGGTCTGCAGCATGCGGAACGAGTTCTTCGTGACGAGCGAGCGGCCGTCCTCGCCCATGCCGGCGATCGACTCGGTGACCCAGGTCGGGTCGCCGGAGAACAGCGCGTCGTACTCCGGGGTGCGCAGGAAGCGCACGATCCGCAGCTTGATCACGAAGTCGTCCATAATCTCCTGCGCCAGCTCCTCGGTGAGGGTGCCGGCGGCGAGGTCACGCTCGATGTAGATGTCGAGGAAGCTCGAGACGCGGCCCAGCGACATGGCGGCGCCGTTCTGCTCCTTGACCGCGGCCAGGTAGCCGAAGTACAGCCACTGGACGGCCTCCTTGGCCGTGGTGGCCGGGCCCGAGATGTCGAAGCCGTACGAGGCGGCCATCTCCTTGAGCTCGCCGAGAGCGCGGATCTGCTCCGCGTGCTCCTCGCGCTCGCGCACGATCTTCTCCGAGAAGACCTCGGTGTCGAGCGACAGCTTGTCGAGCTTCTTGGCGGCGATCAGCTGGTCGACGCCGTAGAGCGCGACGCGGCGGTAGTCGCCGATGATCCGGCCACGGCCGTAGGCGTCCGGCAGGCCGGTGATGACGTGCGAGGAACGCGCGGCGCGGACGTTCGGCGTGTACGCGTCGAAGACACCCTGGTTGTGCGTCTTGCGGTACTTGGAGAAGACCTCCTGCAGCGTCGGGTCGACGTCGTAGCCGTAGGTCTTCAGCGACGTCTCGACCATGCGCCAGCCACCGAAGGGCATCATCGCGCGCTTGAGCGGGGCGTCGGTCTGGAGCCCGACGATGACCTCGTCGTCCTTCGCGATGTAGCCGGGGGCGTGCGCGGTGATGCCGGCGGGCACCTTGTTGTCGACGTCGTAGACGCCCTTCTCGCGCTCCGCGGGGAACATGGCGGCGAGCGTGTCCCACACCTTCGTGGTGCGGGCGGTCGGCCCGGCCAGGAACGAGTCGTCGCCGTCGTACGGCGTGTAGTTCTTCTGGATGAAGTCGCGGACGTCGATCTTGTCCTGCCACGGGCCGTTGGTGAAGCCGGCCCAGGCGGTGGTGATCATGTCGGCGGCAGACGCAGTCGTCGTCATTGGTGGCCTTCTCTCCTCCGGGAGGGGTCGCCCTCTCCTGTTTCCGAGTACGACGGTACGCCCGTGGCCAGACCACAGCCACACCAAACGGGCGCAAAGCCCTGTAGCCTTGCTCACACTGTGGTATGACCACAATGTCTCCGCTGGTCAGACCCGAAAACCCGGAGGCGCAGCGCGCCACCGGGACGTGCGCCGCGCGCCTGATCGGAGCGGGGATACGCGGCCTGCAGCACGGGCGTCCTCGCGCGCTGTCTGCGATGCTGCCCAGGTGACCCGACCACCACGAACGATGGGCATCGAGGAGGAGCTGCTGCTCCTCGCCGAGGACGGCAGCCCCGCCCCGCGGGCCCAGGCCGTCCTCGAGTCCGCCGCCGAGGCCGACGGTCCGCTCGAGAACGAGTTCATGGAGGAGCAGCTCGAGACGGCGACGCCCCCGACGCGGTCGCTCGCCGAGCTCGCCGAGGCCATCCGGGCCGGCCGCTCCGGCGCGCGCGAGGCGGCCGCTCGCCACAACGCACGCGTCGCCGCCGTGGCGACGTCGCCCGTCGCCCACCGGGGCACCACGGTGTCCCGGCTGCGCTACCTGCGGGCCCGGTCCGAGTTCGGCCTCACCGCGTGGGAGCAGCTCACCAACGGCTGCCACGTCCACGTCGGCGTGGCCGACGACGTGGAGGGCGTGGCCGTGCTGGACCGCATCGGGCCGTGGCTCGCACCGCTGCTGGCGATCTCGGCCAACTCGCCGTTCTGGTTGGCGCGCGCGACGGGGTACGAGAGCTTCCGCTCGCAGGTGTGGGCACGGTGGCCGACCGCGGGGCCGACGCGGATGTTCGGGACGCCCGAGGCATACCACGCTGCCGTCGCGGCGCTCGTGGCGACGAGCACGGTGCTCGACGAGGCGATGGTCTACTTCGACGCCCGCCTGTCGGCCCGCTACCCGACCGTCGAGATCCGCGTCGCGGACGTCTGCCTCGACCCCGACACCGCGACCCTCGTCGCCGGGCTCGCGCGCGGACTCGTCGAGACGGTCGCCCGCGAGGCCGCATCCGGCGTCCCGCTCCCCGACGCTCCCGTCGAGCTGCTGCGCACGTCGCACTGGCGCGCCGGGCGGTCGGGGCTGGTCGGTGACCTGGTCGATCCCCGGACGTGGCGTCCAGCGCCGGCGCACGACGTCATCGGCGCGCTCCTGACTTACACCCGCGATGCGCTGGCGGACGCGGGCGACCTCGACACCGTCACGGAGCTGCTCGGCGCACTGTGGGCGCGCGGCAACGGCGCCGCCCGCCAGCGCACCTGGGCGGCGGACGCCGGCGGCGACCTGCATGCGGTGGCGCTGCGGGCGGCGGACGCGCTCCTGTCGGAGCCCGCGCTGGGCTGAGCGGCGGCGCTACAGCAGCGCCAGCGCCGCCAGCGTGTCGCGCGTCGCGTCCGCGGCCGTCAGGCGGGTGGCCGTCGTGAGCTGCTCGCGGCTCTGATGGTCGAGGAACTCGACCGGCAGGCCCAGGTGCACCTGCGGGGTGGCCACGCCCTGCTCGGCGGCGCGCTGCGCGAGCATCGAGCCCACACCTCCGTCGACGACGCCGTCCTCGATCGTCACGACGAGGTCGTGCTCGCCGCCCAGCTTCACCAGCCCTGCCGGGACCGGCAGCACCCACGTCGGCGACGCCACGGTCACCGCGAGCCCGTGCGCCGCGAGCGCCTCACCCGTCGCCACGGCCGTGCCGGCCATGGAACCGATGCCGACGACGAGCACGCGGCGGGCCGCGGGCGGCCCCTCGTGCCGCGCGATGACGTCGACCCCGTCCAGCTCGCTGACCGCCGGGATCGCATCCGCCAGGGCGCCCTTCGGGTAGCGCACCACGGTCGGGGCGTCGTCGACGTCGACGGCGGCGCGCAGCGCGGCGCGCAGCGTCTCCTCGTCGCGCGGGGCGGCCAGCCGCAGGCCGGGGACGATGCGCAGCATCGCCATGTCCCACATGCCGTTGTGGCTCGCGCCGTCGTCGCCGGTGATGCCGGCGCGGTCGAGCACGAAGGTGACGCCGGCCTTGTGCAGCGCGACGTCCATGAGCACCTGGTCGAACGCGCGGTTGAGGAAGGTCGCGTAGACCGCGACGACGGGGTGCAGCCCGCCGAACGCCATGCCCGCGGCCGACGTGGCGGCGTGCTGCTCGGCGATCCCGACGTCGAACGTACGCTCAGGGAACTCCTTGGCGAACGGCGCGAGGCCCACGGGGTGAAGCATCGCGGCGGTGATCGCGACGACGTCGGGCCGGCGCCGGCCGATGCGCACGATCTCGTCGGCGAACACGGACGTCCAGCCGAAGCGCGACGGCGCGACGGGCAGCCCGGTCTCGGGGTGAATCTGCCCGACGGCATGGAAGCGGTCGGCGACGTCCTGCTCGGCGGGCGTGTAGCCGCGGCCCTTCTCGGTGATGGCGTGGACGATCACCGGCGAGCCGTAGCCCTTGGCGAGGGTGAAGGCGCGCTCCATGGCGGCCTCGTCGTGGCCGTCGACGGGCCCGATGTACTTGATGCCGAGGTCCTCGAACATGCCCTGCGGGGCGACGACGTCCTTGAGTCCCTTCTTGAGGCCGTGCAGCCAGTCGTAGGCGAACTGCCCCGGCCGGCCGGAGCGGGACAGCGTGCGCTTGCCCCAGTCGAGGAACTGCTCGTACCCGCGGGTGGTGCGGAGGGTGTCGAGGTGGTGGGCGAGGCCGCCGATGGTCGGCGAGTAGGACCGGCCGTTGTCGTTGACGACGATGATCAGGCGGCGGTGGCACGCCGAGATGTTGTTGAGCGCCTCCCAGGCCATGCCGCCCGTGAGGGCGCCGTCGCCGACGACGGCGACGACGTGCCGGTCGCCCTGGCCGCGCACCTGGTTCGCCTTCGCGATCCCGTCCGCCCAGCTCAGCGCGGTGGAGGCGTGCGAGTTCTCGACGACGTCGTGCTCCGACTCCGCGCGCGACGGGTAGCCGGACATGCCGCCCTTCTTGCGCAGCGCCGAGAAGTCCTTGCGGCCGGTGAGCAGCTTGTGCACGTACGCCTGGTGACCCGTGTCGAAGACGAAGGTGTCGCGCGGCGAGTCGAAGACGCGGTGCAGCGCGATGGTGAGCTCGACGACGCCCAGGTTCGGCCCGAGGTGACCACCGGTGCGCGAGACGTTGTCGACCAGGAACCACCGGATCTCCGCCGCGAGCGCGGGGATCTGGCGGGGCGTCAGCCGCTTGAGGTCTGCGGGCGACGCGATTCCGGCCAGCAGGCCCATGAGCAATTCCTTCCGGACGACCGTCCGCGGGGTCTTGACGCACGGACCGATCAAGCCTAGGCCCTACTCACGCGAGCCACCGACCCGAGCAGGTCGCGCCAAAACGGTACGCACGCGATCTGCACGTGCCCTCCACGCGGATCGCCCCGCGCGTAGGCTGAGATGCCGCCGACGGCAACACCACCGTCGGCACGCGTGCGCGCCGGCCGGGCCCGGCAGCGCCCCCCTCCGGAGGAGCCCATGCGCTTTCTCGACGGGCACCAGCCCACCACCGATCTCACCTACGGCGACGTCTTCCTCGTGCCGTCCCGCTCGGACGTCACCAGCCGCCTCGACGTCGACCTCTCCTCGGACGACGGCACCGGCACCACCGTGCCGATCGTCGTCGCCAACATGACCGCCGTCGCCGGCCGCCGCATGGCCGAGACCGTGGCCCGCCGCGGTGGCGTCGCGATCATGCCGCAGGACATCCCGGGCGATGTCATCGCGGACGTGGTCGCCGGCGTGAAGTCCAAGGACCCCGTCGTCGAGACGCCCGTGACCGTGGGCACCCACGACACGGTCTCGACCGTGCTGACCCTGCTCGGCAAGCGCGCGCACGGCGCCGCCGTCGTCGTCGAGGACGGCCGCCCCGTGGGCGTCGTCACCGAGGCCGACTGCCTCGGCACCGACCGTTTCACCCAGGTGGGGCGCGTCATGTCGACGGACCTGGTCGCGGTCGAGGCCTCCCAGGTCGAGTCCGCCGGCCTCGAGGACACGTTCGAGCGGCTGCACGCCGCCAAGACCGACCTCGCCGTCGTCGTGCGCGACGGCGGGCTCGTGGGCGTGCTGACCCGCAAGGGCACCGTGCGCTCCACGGTCTACTCCCCCGCCCTCGACGCGGGCGGCCGCCTGCGCGTCGGCGCCGCCGTCGGCATCAACGGCGACGTCGCCGCCAAGACCAAGGACCTGCTCGCTGCCGGCGTCGACGTGCTCGTCGTCGACACCGCGCACGGCCACCAGTCCAAGATGCTGCAGGCGCTCGACGCCGTCCGGTCCGTCGCACCCGACGTCCCCGTCGTCGCGGGCAACGTCGTGACCGCCGCGGGCGTGCGCGACCTGGTCGCGGCCGGTGCGGACATCCTCAAGGTGGGCGTCGGCCCCGGCGCCATGTGCACCACGCGCATGATGACCGCCGTCGGGCGGCCGCAGTTCTCCGCGGTGCTCGAGTGCTCGGGCGCCGCGCGCGAGCTCGGCAAGAACGTGTGGGCCGACGGCGGCGTGCGGCACCCGCGCGACGTCGCGCTCGCGCTGGCGGCGGGCGCGTCGCAGGTGATGATCGGCTCGTGGTTCGCCGGCACGTACGAGTCGCCCGGCGACCTGCACGACGACGGCACCGGGCGCCTGTACAAGGACTCGTTCGGCATGGCGTCCGCGCGTGCCGTCGCGGCCCGGACCGCGGGTGCCGGCTCGGCGTTCGACCGCGCTCGCAAGGCCCTGTTCGAGGAGGGAATCTCCAGCGGGAAGATGTACCTCGACCCGATCCGCCCGGGCGTCGAGGACCTGCTCGACGAGATCACCTCGGGCCTGCGCTCCGCGTTCACCTACGCGGGCGCCCGGACGCTGGCCGAGTTCGCCGAGCGGGCCGTGGTGGGCATCCAGTCCGCGGCGGGGTATCAGGAGGGCATGCCGGTCCATACCTCCTGGTGACCGCCGGGCTCGACGATCACGAGCCGCGTGGTGGGGCGGGTGAGCGCAACATAAAGGTCGCGCTCCCCGCCCTCGCGCGCTTCCTGGATGGCTGCGGGGTCGACGACGACGGCCCCGTCGAACTCGAGCCCCCGCACCTCGGAGACCGGGACCACCTGGACGCCGGCCACGCCGTCGAGCGCGGCTGAGACGGAGGCCGCGGCGTCGTCGGCCGCGATCACGCCGACGAGGCCACCGACGGCGGCCTCGCGCAGGGCCTCGCGGCGGACGGACTCGAGCAGCGCGTCCGGCAGCTCGCGCTCGGCAGCCGGCACGAGCACCCGGCGCACCGCCGGGCCCGTCCGGATCGCGCGGGAGCGCGGCTGCAGCGGCGCGATCCGGGCCAGCAGCGGGGCCGCCTCCTCCAGCACCTGCGCCGTCGTGCGGTAGCAGACCGTGAGCGTGTGCACCCCCGCACGGCGGGCGAGCTCGTCGAGCGCGTCCTCCCAGGTCGCCGCCCCCGTCGAGGGGCCGGACTGCGCCAGGTCCCCGACGATCGTCATGCTCCGGCTCGGGCAGCGCCGCAGCACCGCGCGCCACTGCATCGGCGTCAGCTCCTGCGCCTCGTCCACGACGACATGCCCGAACGTGCGCTCGGGCGGGCCGTCGAGAAGCGCAGCGGCCTCGTCGAGCAGCGGCAGGTGGGCGTCGGTCCAGCGGCGGCCCGCACGGCGGGGGGCGGGGACCGCGCCCGCCGGAGCAGCCCGCCCCGCCAGCACCCCCGCGACGACGTCGCCCGCCGTCAGCCGCGGCCACGCCCGCTCGACGGCAGTCTCGACCGCCGGGTCTGTCGCGAGCGAGGCGCGCAACGCCTGCGGGTCCAGCTCGGCGACCGCCGCCTCGTGCCCGTACCGGCCACCGGCGTCGGCCGCGAAGCCCAGCCGCTCGAGGTCGGCCGCGACCGCCCCCTCGACGTCGACGCCGCCCGTCAGCACCTCGATGTCCTCGTCCATGCGGGCGAGGAACACGCGGGCGCGTGCCTCGACCTCGTCGGCGAGGGCGTCCGCGACGAGATCCCGGAACAGCTCGCGGGCCTTGTTGTGCGGCAGCCCGGACGCCTGGGCGGTGGCGCGCGCCTCCGCCAGCTCGGCGGGCGAGAGGGCGATGCGGTCGCCGTCGATCGTCACGGCGACCTCCGTCCCTGGGGGCGCCTGCAGCGCCCGCACAGCCGAGGCCAGCCTCGACGCCCACCGCACGTCCCCGAGCGGCCGCCGCCCCCGGCCGGCCCCGGCCGGCCGTTGTGGGTCCCTGGACGTCCGCTGATCGGCACCCAGAACCGGAGCCCCAGGGTCCCGCAACGGAGCAGGCGTGTCCGCGAGCAGCGAGGTCGGCGTCGCGAGGAGGACGTCGTTTTCACCCAGGGACGGGAGCACCTCGCCGATGTAGTCGAGGAAGCGCTCGCCCGGGCCGAGCACCAGCACGCCGTCGGCACGGGCTGAGTCGAACATCGCGAGCACGTAGGCCGCGCGGTGCAGCGCCACCACCGTCTTGCCGGTGCCCGGCCCGCCCTCGACGACGGTGACGCCGCGGTGCGGCGAGCGGACGATCGCGTCCTGCTCCGCCTGCAGGGTCGCGACGACGTCACGCATTCGCCCGGTGCGGGCGGCGCCGAGAGCGGCCGAGAGCGGACCGTCGCCGACGACGTCGTGCTCGCCCGGGTCGCTCCCGTCGAGCAGCTCGTCGCTGACCCGGACGACGTCGCGGCCGTCGAGCGTCAGGTGCCGGCGGCGGCGCAGGCCCTGCGGGGCCGCGGGCGTGGCGGCATAGAACGGGCGAGCGGCGTCCGCGCGCCAGTCGAGCACGAGCGGCTCGCCGTGCGGTCCGGTGATTCCCGTGCGGCCGATGTGCAGCGCGGTGCCGTCGGCGGTGTCGATCCGGCCGAAGCACAGGTGGTGCTCGGCCGCCGCGAGCGCCGCCGCCCGGCGACCGAGCAGGGCCAGGCGGGGCTCGCGCAGGTCGTCGTGGCGGTCACGCTGGACCTCGGCGATCTCGCGGCGGACGCGGTCGGCGTCAGCGTCGAGGCGCGCGTAAAGGACGTCGACGTGGCGTTGCTCGGCGGCACGCTCGCGCACCGCGGGGTCCGGCCCGGCGGCACGATCGGGCGTGGGGTGGTCCAGCTCGCCGCCCCGCTCGCGCGTGGTGGGGTCCTGCGGGTGGTGCACGTGCTCTCCTCGATCCAGGCCCGGTCGCCCGACGTGGCGGGCCCGCGGCGTCCTGCGGACGTTAACCTCGGCAGGTGACCACCGTCGAGGGAAACGCAGCCGCACGGGCACAGCTTGCGACGCTCGCCGCCGACCCATCCTTCCCGGGACCGTGGCGACACGCCCGCGGGATGCTCGACGATGGCGCCGCCCGCGCGGCCGCCGTGCTCGTGCTGTTCGGGGTGCTCGACGGCCTGACCGCCGACCACGAGGCGCAGAACCTCGCCGTCTCCTACGACCTCGACGTGCTCCTGCTGCGCCGGGCCGCGACGCTGAGCTCGCACGCCGGACAGGTGGCGTTCCCCGGCGGCCGGGTCGAGCCCGGCGAGGACGTCGTCGCCGCCGCGCTGCGTGAGGCTCGCGAGGAGACCGGCCTCGACGCCGCCGGCGTGGAGGTGCTGGGGACGCTCGCCTCGCTGCCGATGCCGGTGAGCAACCACCTGGTCACGCCCGTGCTGGGCTGGTGGTCGGCGCCGTCGCCCGTGGGCGTGGTCGACGTCGGCGAGTCGGCGTACGTGTTCCGGGCCCCGGTGGCCGACCTGCTCGACCCCGCCCACCGGTACACCTCCGTGCTGCACCGCGGCGCGAACACCTGGCGAGGCCCGGCGTGGGTCGTCACGGTCGACGGCGTCGAGCAGCTCGTCTGGGGCTTCACCGCCGGGATCCTCGACGCGATGTTCACCCACCTGGGCTGGACCGAGGACTGGGACCACGGCCGCGAGCTCGAGCTGCCGTGACCGGCGCATGAAGGCCGAGCTCGACGTCACCGTCGACCTTGCCCGCGCACTGCTGCGCGAGCAGCACCCGGACCTCGCCGACCTCCCGCTGCGCGTGGCGGCGAACGGGTGGGACAACGTCATGGTCCGCGCGGGCGACGACCTCGTGCTCCGGCTCCCCCGCCGGGCGGTCGCGGCGCCCCTGATCGCGAACGAGCTCGCCGCGCTGCCGCTGCTCGCCCCGGCGCTCGCGACGGCGGCGCCCGGCGTCGTCGTCCCGGTCCCGCTGCGCAGCGGCCGGCCGAGCGTAGCCCTCGGCTACCCGTGGCCGTGGAGCGTGACCCGATGGGTCGACGGCGTAGCCGCGGCGGCGACGCCGGTGGCCGCCCGCCGGGCGTGGGCGCCGACGCTCGCGCGCTTCCTGGCTGCGGTGCACCGGCCGCTCGCCGCGGGGGTCACCGCCCCCGGCAACCCGTTCCGCGGGGTCGCGCTGCGCGACCGCCGACCGCCCGCGCTCGATCTCACCGGACGGGTCGCAGCGCTGTGGCAGGCCGCCCTCGACGCCGACCCGTACGCCGGGCCGCCCGTGTGGGTACACGGGGACCCGCACCCCGCCAACCTGGTCGTCGTGCCCGGCGAGCAGGGTGACACGCCTGACCGCCTGGCCGCCGTCGTCGACTTCGGCGACATCACCGCGGGTGACCCGGCGAGCGACCTCGGCACGATCTGGCTCACGTTCGACGCCGCCGGACGCGCTGTGTTCCGCGCGACGCTCGCCGAGGCTGGAGCGGGCCCCGAGGGGCGCGGCTGGGACGAGGCGACCTGGGCGCGCGCCCGCGGCTGGGCGCTGGTGTTCGCAGCCGCGATGCTCGCCCACCCCGAGGAACACCCGAGCCTCGTGCCGATCGGCGAGCACGCCGTCGCGGCGCTCGTCGACGGGCTCTGAGGCCGCCGCCTGCACCACGATCCGCTGGTCGCGCTCATACCTCACCTCGATCCGACAGCGACAGCAGTGCTCCCCGGGGATCAGAGCGCGCCACCACACCGACCACCGATCGCCGCCCCACGGATGATCTGGCCATGGTCGAGCGACGTCGCGGGGTCAAGGGTGGTGAGGTCGGCCGGCACCGGAAGCCGGTGGCGGCCCCCACGTGGCGTCGTTTGGCAGCCTCGCTGACGGCGGTGGCCATCGTGCTCGCGGGGAGCATCGTCGCGGCCACCGTGACCTCGCCGCCCGCGGCGGCCGCGCAGGAACCGGGACTTCCCGCACCCGGGCAGATGCCGGGGTGGCGCTGCCTCGTCGACTGGCCCGAATCGCCGTGCCCCGCGGGCACCGGCCCTGCGACCGGCGTGCCCCTCTACACGGACGACGACGTCTCGACGTGGGTGGGCGGCAACTTCACGATCCAGGGGATGGCGGCCGAGGTCGAGGGCCGCACGATCGTCGCCGGCGACATGACCGTCGCCAAGACGGCGACCTACTGGCGGGGCCTCAACCTCGGCGTGGCCGGCATCGGGTCGCAGATCGCGCCTCCGCCCGGCAGCGTCATGCTCGGCGTGGGGGGCGACCTGCAGCTCGTCGTGCCCGTGGGTCAGGAGACGCAGCAGTCTCAGTACACGATCAACGTCGGCCAGCAGATCGGCGGAAAGGTGGCGGTGGCCGGAACGTCGACGATGCTCCTCGGAACCTCGCCGGGCCACTCCTTGACCGGGGCCTTCTCGAACGCCACCCTGCTGGACCGGCAGCAGTCGCTCGCCTATCTGCAGCAGTACAACGGCTTGGGGGCGAAGGTCACCGAGCTCTCCGACGAGCTGGCCGCCCGGACGGGCGCGGGCGCTGCACGGGTCGAGCCGCGCGGCGGGCTGCAGACGCTCGTGCTCACCGCGGGCACCGCGAACCCGGACGGGCTCTACGTCTTCGAGGCGACCGCCGCGCAGCTCGCGGCCGTCACCCGCATCGACTTCGACGGGCTGACCCGGCGCGCAGACGGCTCGTACCCGGTCGCGGTCATCAACGTGCCCGACGGCGGGCAGATCAGCAGCGTCATCAAGGAGATCTGGGTCGACGGCACCAAGATCACCGGGGACAAGTACTGGAGCCCGGACCTCGGCAACGTCTCCGTCGCCCTGATGTGGAACTTCCCTCAGGCGCAGAAGGTCTCGATCCAGTCGGCGCAAGTCTCGTCGGGCACCTACGCCGACGGCCTCAACTTCCTCGGCAGCATCCTCATCCCCCGCGGCGACCTGTACACGAACGTCATCAGCACCAACGGGCGGCTCTACGTCGGCGGCAGCTACGTCATGGACGACACGGGGCCGGACAACAGCACCTTCGCGCACGCCGAGCACCACAACTACCCGTGGACGTTCGCGCTGCCCGCGGTGCCCGCCACGGGCGAGGTCGCCGTCAGCAAGCAGCTCACGCCCGCGACCGGGGAGCTGCTGGCGGACGCGGGCTTCGACCCGCAGACCGTCGAGCTGTACGCGCACGGGTCGCTCGTCTGCACGGAGCCGGGCGGGTCGCCCGCCGTCGCGCATCCATGGTCCGTCAGCGTGCGCGGCCCGCCGGCCGAGATCGACGGGCTCCCCTTGGGCGCCACCTGCACCGTCACCGAGGAGCCCGGGCTCACGACCGCGAACGGCGCGCAAGTCACGGTGCCCGACACGGCGTGGGCGCAGCCGCAGATCACCGTCGTCGGCGCGTCCGGGTCCAGCGTCGTCGTCACGGAAGGCTCCACCCAGGTCACCGTGACCAACAGCCTGGAGACCACCGGCGTGACGCCCCCGCAGGTGAGGCCGCGCGGCTTCCGGATCTCCAAGGTCGTTGGCGGCAACGCCGCCGCCCAGGCGACGACGACGAGCTTCACCGCCGGGTGGGCCGTGCGCGACGCCGCGACCGGCACGTTCGTGCCACAGACCCCCGACCTGACACTGCACGCGGGCACCACCACCGCCGAGCTGACCACGTGGGTCGACGCCGCGGGAACCAGCCACCCGCTCATGCAGGGCGACGTCGTCCGCGTCACCGAGACGCGGCCGGCCGACGCGACCGGGGTCACCTGGGGCGGGGCCCAGTTCGCCGTCGGCGGCACGGCCCTGACCTGCGATCCGGCGCCGGCGCCGACCCCGTGGGCGTGCGGGACGTTCACGCTGGACGGGCCGGGCACCGACCCGATCGCCGTCACGCTGACCAACACGGCGAGAACCCCCGGCGTGGGCCTCGCCCTGAAGAAGACGCTCCCGGCGGACTCGACGTTCGACTCGCTGCGTTCATCGCGCTTCTGCTTCGAGGTGACGTACGGGAACACCGTCGGCACTCTTGCCATCCCGGCCAACGGCACGCCGGTCACCGTCACCGACGGCACGACGCTGGTGACGGGATACAGCGACTACCCCGTCGCCGGGCCGGTCAGGACGACGCTCAACGGTCTCACCGCCGGCTCCGCGATCGCGATCCGCGAGGTCCTGGAGTACGACAGGCGTTGCGAGCCGATGAGCCCACCTCAGGCACCGAACGGGCAGTGGGCTACGCCCATCCTCCAGGTCGACGGCAAGCCCGTGGCTCTGGTGAGCAACCTCTGGACACTGGACGTCGCCGCGTCCGGGATCGTCGACGTCGAGGTCCTCAACAGCATCCCTGCGCAGTTCAGGGTCGCGAAGCGCGTCGCCGGGGAGTCTGCGGGCCTGGTCGACACCGTCAAGCCGTTCACCTTCCGGTACGAGATCACGGACGGCCCGAGCAAGGGAGCAGCTGGAACCCTCGAGGTCGCTCTCTGGGGGACCGTCCCGATGTCGGGAATCGCGCGGGTCGGCGACACGATCGCCCTGACCGAGATCGCCCTACCCCAGTTCGCGGGCGTGCAGTGGGGCACCCCGACGTTCCAGCCAGCATCGTCCATCACGATCACCACCGCGAACATGTACAACGTCGACTTCGTGGTGACGAACCTTGCGCAGACGCCCAAGCCGGCCGCCTTCGACATCCCCATCCAGAAGGTCGGGCCCGTGGAGCACGGGTCCGTGGCACCTCTGGGGGGCGCCGAGTTCCGCCTGCTGGCCGACAACGGCGGCGCGGCGGGCGACCCTGTGCCCGGGCGCTCCGTCGCTCCGGTCGCGGGTACGACCGGCAAGTTCGTCGTCGAGGACCTCTCCCCAGGCACCTACTGGCTCCTGGAGACCCGGGCCCCGTCCGGCTACACCCTTCTCGCCTCGGCGGTGCGGTTCACCGTCTCGCCGACCGGCGTGATCACGATCGCCAATCCCGGTGACAACCCCCAGGTCGTCGCGATCTCGACGACCGGCTCCACGGTCCGTGACGCCATCCAGGTCACGAACCTGCCGAGCCATGCCCTGCCCTTCGCCGGCGGTGGTGGAGGACCTCCACCCGCGGCGATCGGCATCGCGGCTCTGCTCGCCGCAGGCCTGCTCACCGTCGCCATCCGACGTCCGCGGGCCCGATGCCGATGACAGCCCGACCACCCCACCACCGACATCGAAGCCTCCGGGCACGCCCGGACCTCAGCGAAGGAACCACCATGAACCACCGAATCCGAAGGGTGCGGAACATCGGGGCATCTGCCCTCGCCGTGCTCACCGCATCCGCGCTGACCGTTGGGCTGGCGGCGCCGACGGCGGCCGCCGACCCCAATCCGGCGCTACCGGATGCCAGCAAGACCGCGACCCTCACGATCCATAAGCACGAGACGCCCGCGGGCGCTAAAGGCAACGGCCTGGAGACAACGGTAGGCTCCGCCGCAATCGAGGGCGTTGCTTTCAAGGCCGAGCGCATTGCAGACATCGATCTCACTACGAACGAGGGTTGGTCGGAGGCCTCGGCTGTCACGGCGGCAACTGCCGCTGCAATGCCGAAGGACCGCACCGCCAGCGGCACCACCAACGCCACAGGCAAGATCGTGTTCTCGAACCTCGACTTTGGGCTCTACCTCGTGACAGAAACGAGCACCCCTGCCGGCATTGTGCCGTCAGCACCGTTCTTGGTGACGCTGCCGCTCACCCACCCCACCGACCTCAATGGGTGGCTCTACGACGTTCACGTATACCCCAAGAACGACGCCGTGTCGATCAGCAAGACGGTCGACGACACCAATGCCTACAAGCTCAATGACGTGGTCACCTGGAAGATCTCGGCTGATATTCCGGAAGTCGATCCGAACCGAGACGGAGAGATCGACGCCGATGAGTCTGGTCTCTTGACGGCATACAAGATCGACGACGTCCTGGATACGAAGCTGAAGCTTATGGGCGGCACCTCCGTCGCGCTTTCGGGGACCACGCCTGACTTCGAAGGCGCTACCTACCTTGTCAACGCAGTTGACTACACGGTCACCGGCACGACCACGCATCAGGTTGTCTTCACGCCGTCCGGAGTTGCGAAGCTGATCCAGGCGAAGCTACTCGATCCGACCAATCAGGTCGTCATGATGGTGTACACGCAAGTCACGGCAGTCGGTGAGATCCCGAACGACGCGACGCTCTACTTCAACGGCATGCGTGTGGAGGCCGGGGAGGTCATCAACTCCAAAGAAGTCGTCACAAAGTTCGGCGGCATCGTCCTCAAGAAGCAGGATGCAGACACCTCCACGCCACTTTCCGGGGCCGAGTTCAAGGTCTACAAGACGGAAGCCGAGGCCAAGTCCGGCGTCAATGCCATCGCCACGACGGCAGCAACCGGTTCGAACGGCACGCTGACGATCGACGGCCTGCGTTACAGCGACTGGGAGAACGGCAAGGAGCTTTCCTCGGCCCGCGAGTACTGGCTCGTAGAGACCAAGGCTCCCAAGGGATACGAGCTGCTCGCCGCGCCGATCTCCTTCACGGTCACCAGCCAGGTGTCCGAGGTCACCGTGCCGCTCACCGTCAAGAACGTCGCCCACAACGCCGGATTCACGCTCCCCCTCACCGGTGGCTCCGGCACCACCACCCTCACCATCGCCGGCGTCGTGATCCTCGGCGCCGCCCTGGTCCTCATGGCGCGCTCGCGTCGTAAGGCCGAGGACTGATCCACCCCTCGAGCGTCCGGGGTGCGTCCCACCAGGCCGCACCCCGGACGCCTGCACGTCCGAGGAGCACGAAGTGTCGCCCAGCCTCCGAGTCGCCGCACTGACGGTCCTCGTCGCGCTCGGCCTCGGCCTGCTCGTGTACCCGACGGCCGCCAACTGGTTCGCGGAGCGCGACCAGGCGTCGGAGATCACTGGCTACACCCGCGCCGTCGACTCGATGCCCGGCGCCGATCAGGAGGCGATGCTCGCCGCCGCCGAGGACTACAACGTCCGCCTCTCCCAGGGCCGGACGGGCACCACCGACGCGTCCGACGTCGACTACCGCAGCCAGCTTGCACCGCGGCCGGGCGATGTCATGGCCGAGGTCACCATCCCGTCGCTGCGCACCACCCTGCCCGTCTACCACGGCACCGGCGAGGACTCCCTGTCGCGCGGCATCGGGCACCTGTACGGCACGTCGCTGCCCGTCGGCGGGAAGGGCACGCACGCGGTCCTGTCCGCGCACTCGGGCCTCGTCGACGCTGAGCTCTTCACGCACCTCGAGGACGTCACGCTCGGCGAGCTCTTCTCGATCGAGGTGGTCGGCCGCCGGCTCGTGTACCAGGTCGACCGCGTATCGGTGGTCCGTCCCGACGACGACACGCTCTTGCAGCCGGTGCCCGGCGAGGACTACGTCACTCTTCTCACGTGCACGCCCACGGGCATCAACACGCACCGCCTGCTGGTGCGCGGGCACCGCGCCCTGCCGGTCTCCAAGGATGCCGAGGAGACTGTTGTCGCGGGCCGCGACATCGACCCTGGCTTCCCGTGGTGGGCCGTGCAGCTCGTGGGCGGTACCGCTGCCGCTGTGGTGGTCGGCTGCGTCCTCGCACGGCCCCGCGGAACGCGAAGCGCCACGGGTTCCAGCACCGCGAAGCCCGATGACGACGCCACCAGAGGGGTAACCACCGATGCCGCGCCGTGAGCTCCACCGCGACCCCGTCCGGATCGTCGCGCTCGTCGCGCTGCTGATCGGCCTGGGGACCGCGGGCCACTGGGCCTGGGACACCTTCGGCACGTCGTGGCGGGCCGACGGTCAGGCGGCCGCCGACCTGCGCGCCTTCACCGATGCCCACCCCCTGCCGAACGCCGCCGCGCAGCTCCGTACCGACGTCGACGCCGCGCCCAGCCGGGCGCCGTCGACCGGCGTGATCGCCACGCTCTGGGTCCCGTCCTGGGCGGGGACGCATGGCGTGCACGGCGACATGCTGGACGCCCGGGTCCCCATCAAGCGCGGCGTCACCCGGGCCGTCCTCGACACCGGTGCGGCGGGCGTCTTCGCCCAGGCGCAGGAGCCGGGCCAGGTGGGCAACTTCACGCTCGCAGGGCACCGGCGCACGTACGGCGACAACTTCCTGCACGTCGACGACCTCGTCAGGGGCGACACCGTCGTCGTCGAGACGCCCGAGGCGTGGTTCGTCTATGACGTCGTCGTCCCGGGCTACCTCGTCGAGCCCGACCAGGGCGCCGACGTCGTCGCGCCCGCGCCGGGCGGCCTGCCCGCCGGCGGGCGCTACCTCACGCTGGTGTCATGCCACTCGGTGACCGACGGCGAGTGGGGCAACGACCACCGCATCGTCGTCCACGCGGAGCTGGTCGGGTGGGTCGGGCACGACGCCGGGATGCCCGAGCAGCTGCTCCACAGCGAGCGGGGGGCTACTGGCGGCGGCGACCGCGGCGAACCGCCCACATCGCGATGAGCGCGAAGATCACCGCCCACACCACCACGTTGAGCACGAGCCACCCCAGCGAGTCCGGTGTCTCGCTGCCGCCGGTGGTGGTGGCCACCTGCCCCCGCAGCGCCGGGTACCGCGCCAGCCCCGCGTACCCGTAGAGGGGCGTGAACCGCGCGATCTGGAGGATCGTCCCCGACAGCGGCACGAAGAGGTTGCCGAAGAAGGCCAGCAGCACGAGCCCCGCCGCGGCGACGCTCACCGCGCTCTCGGACCGGAACGTCTGGGCGATCGCCAGCCCGTACAGCGCGAACAGCGCGGAGCCGATCCAGGCGAGGGCGTACGTCGCCGCCCAGATCCACCCCTCGTCAGCCCGCGCTCCCGTCAGCGTGCCCGTGAGGAACACCGCGGCGACCGCGCCCGCCGCGATCGTCAGCGCGACCACGACCTTGGTGCCGACGTAGCCCGCCGGCCGCATCGGCGTCAGCCCGAGCTGCCGCCCCCAGCCCTGCATGAGCTCGACGGCGGCCATGCCGGAGATCGCCGTCGTCGCGACGGACGCCCCGTAGACCGCCATCGACGTCATGACGTAGAACTTCACGTTGGCATACCCGGCCTGCTCGCCGCCCGAGCCGAACGTGGAGCCGAAGATGATGTACATCGCCACGGGCAGGCCGATGACGAATACGATGTTCGCGACGTCGCGCAGCTGTCGCTGCAGGTCGATGCGCAGATAGGTGGCGTTCACCGTTCGCGCCCCTCTTCGGTCAGGGCGAAGAAGGCCGACTCGAGCGAGGGCGCGGTCACTTCGAGGTCGCGCCCGCCGAGCGTCGTCAGCAGCAGCAGCGCCGCGTCGTCGGACGCCGTGCCCGTGGCGACGATGCGGCTGCCCTCCGCGCGTACCTCGCGGACGCCGTCGAGCGCCTGCAGGGCCGCGAGCGCGGCGTCCGCGGTCCCGGGCGGCACGGTCGCGGCGACGACGCGGTCGCCGACCAGGTTCCGCAGCTCGTCGGTGGGCCGGTCGGCGCGGATGCGGCCGTGGTCGATGAGCACCGTGCGCGGTGCGAACGCCTGCGCTTCCTCGAGGTAGTGCGTGGCGAAGACGACGGTGCGGCCCTGGCTAGTCTCGGCGCGCATGGTCTCCCAGAAGTCGCGGCGGGCGGCGGCGTCCATGCCTGCCGTGGGCTCGTCGAGCACGAGGATCTGCGGGTCGGGCAGCAGCGCGAGGGCGAACCGCAGCCGCTGTTGCTCGCCGCCCGAGCACTGGCTCACCTTGCGCCCGGCGAGCTCGGCGACGCCCGCGCGCCGCATGACGTCGTCGACGCGCGCCCCGGCGCCGTGCAGCGCCGCGATGGATCGCACGGTCTCCCCCACGCGCAGGTCGCGGAGCAGGCCACCGGTCTGCAGGACGGCAGAGACGTGGCCGGAGGTCACCGCCTGGCGCGGAGCGACGCCGAGGACCTCGACGCTGCCGGACGTGGGCGGGACGAGGCCCAGCACCATGTCGAGCGTCGTCGTCTTGCCGGCGCCGTTGGGGCCGAGGAACGCGACGATCTCGCCGGGGTCGATCTCGACGTCGATGCCGTCGACGGCGACGACGGAGCCGGGGCCGTCGTGGTTCGGGTACTCCTTGCGCAGATCGTGCAGGCGCAGCGCGTGGGTGGGCACGAGACACATCGTGGCCGAACCCGCGCCCGCGCGCCTGGGCAGGGATCAGAGCGGCAGGTCGACCGCCGGGGCGCCGTGGTGCGCGAGCGCCGCGCGGGCCGCGCGCGCCGCGCGCTCATACACGCGGGCGTCGCCAGTGAGGACGCTCTCCAGGTTGGCCAGCTCGAGGTAGGCGCGCAGCTCGAACCCGAGCTGCACCGGGTCGGTGTCCGCATCGAGGTGCCCGAGCTCGACGGCGGCGGCGATCTGCCGGGCGATGTGATCGCGCCAGTCGGTCACGGCTGCGGCGACGGCGTCGCGAAGCGGCCCGGGCGGTGCGGCGTCGAGCTCGGCGGCGGCGGTCTGGAAGAAGCAGCCGCCGACGAACACACGGTCGCGCGAGTAGGCCAGCCACCCGCTCACGAGGGCCCAGAGCCGCGGCAGCCCCCGCTCCGCCGTGCGTGACGGCTCGATCACCGTGGTGACGAAGACATCGCGTGCTCGTTCCACGGTCGCGAGCTGCAGACCCTCCTTGGAGCCGAACAGACCCGCGATACCGCTCTTGTTGACGGGTGACGACAGCGCGAGCCGCCCGAACGACAGCCCGCTCAGCCCGTGCACAGACGCCACCTGGACGGCGTGGTCCAGCACCGCGTTGCGGGACCGGTCGCCGCGCGCGCGCCGGCCGTCGGACGAGGTGGTGAGCAGCGATCTCACGGCAGGGCTGTCATGCATGGTGACAGCGTACGACCGTTCGCATAGTCTGACCCTGAGCGTGAATCTGTACGACCGTTCGTATATTTACATCTCCCAGGGAGTTCCGATGGACCCGTCACGCCAGCCCCGATCCCACCGACGCGTCGCGCGCGTCGCGACCCATACCGGCCTCCGCGCGCTCTCGGCAACCGCGCCTGCCCTCGCCATCGGCGTGGCGGCGCGTCTGATGGTGCACGTCGGCCCGCCCGCGCCAGTTCGCCCCGCCGACAGGGCGGCGACCGCGCCCGCACGCCGCGGCCTGCTGCCGTTCGGCGACGGCCACGTGGTGACCTACCGGTGGGGCGGCGACGACGCCCCCGTCGTGCTGCTGGCGCACGGCTGGCAACTACGGGCCTCCCGCCTCGCGGCGCTGACCGGCGACCTCGCCCACGCCGGCTTCCAGGTCGTGGCGTTCGACGCCCCCGCGCACGGCGACTCCCCGGGCCGCCGCACGCACGTGCTGCAGTTTGCCGAGATCCTCCACCTCCTGGCCGACGACGTCGCCGCACGCGGCGGCAACGTCGCGGGCGTCGTCGGGCACTCGCTGGGCGGGCTGGCCGCCGGAATCGCGGTCCGCGAGGGGCTCGGGACCCCGCGCTGGGCGACGATCGGGGCTCCCTCCTCGGTCGAGTCGGTGGGCCAGGCGTTCGCGCGCCTGGCCGGCCTGCCGCGCGAGCTGGTACCGCGGCTCAACCAGGCCGCCGCAGCGCGGTTCTTCGCGGGCATCCCGGATGCCTGGGAACGGGGCGACCTGGTCGCGCGGCCCGCACCCTCCGACGTCGCCGCTCTCTTCGTGCAAGACGTCGACGACAGGCTGCTCGAGCCGGGCGACGCCCGCCGGCTGCACGCCGCCCATCCCGGGAGCGAGCTGCTGACAACAGGCGGGCTCGGCCACAACCGGGTGCTCGACGACCTGGACGTGCGCGCCGCCGTCGTGCAGCACGTGACGGCGGCGCTGCTGCCCGCGTAGACGCACGGCGCCCCGCCTCTCCCGGAGGAGAGACGGGGCGCCGTCGTCGTACGGGTGCAGGTGTCAGGCCACCAGCGAACGCAGCACGTACTGCAGGATGCCGCCGTTGCGGTAGTAGTCGGCCTCGCCCGGGGTGTCGATGCGGACGACGGCGTCGAACTCGACGACGTCGCCGTTCGCCCTGGTCGCCGTCACCTTGACCGTCGACGGCGTCTCGCCGTCGTTGAGGGCCGTGATCCCGGCGATGTCGAACACCTCGGTGCCGTCCAGGCCGAGCGAGCCGGCGTTCTCGCCGGCCGGGAACTGCAGCGGCAGCACGCCCATGCCGATGAGGTTGGAGCGGTGGATGCGCTCGAACGACTCGGTGATGACGGCCTTGACGCCCAGCAGCGCGGTGCCCTTGGCTGCCCAGTCACGCGACGAGCCTGAGCCGTACTCCTTGCCGCCGAGCACCACGAGCGGGGTGCCGGCCGCGGCGTAGTCCTGCGCGGCGTCGTAGATGGTGTCCTGGGCGTCCTTCACGAAGTTGTACGTGAAGCCGCCCTCGACGCCGTCGAGCAGCTGGTTCTTGAGCCGAATGTTGGCGAACGTGCCCCGGATCATGACCTCGTGGTTGCCGCGGCGCGAGCCGTAGCTGTTGAAGTCGCGACGCTCGACGCCGTGCTCGGCCAGGTACTTGCCGGCCGGGCTGTCGGGCTTGATCGAGCCGGCGGGCGAGATGTGGTCGGTAGTGACCGAGTCACCCAGCTTGGCCAGGACGCGGGCGCCCGCGATGTCGGCGACGGGAGCCGGGGTGGCCTCCATGCCGTCGAAGTACGGGGGCTTGCGCACGTAGGTCGACTCGGCGTCCCACGCGAACGTCGCGCCGGTCGGGACCTCGAGCGCACGCCAGCGTTCGTCGCCCTTGAAGACGTCCGCATAGTCGGCCTCGAACATCTCGCGGTCGATCGACGCGTCGATCGTCGTCTGGACCTCTTCCGGCGTGGGCCAGATGTCCTGGAGGTAGACGGCGTTGCCGTCGGCGTCCTGCCCCAGGGGCTGGCCGTCGAAGTCGAAGTCCATCGTGCCGGTCAGGGCGTACGCGATGACCAGCGGCGGGGACGCGAGGTAGTTCATCTTGACGTCCGGGTTGATGCGACCCTCGAAGTTGCGGTTGCCGGACAGCACCGAGACGACCGACAGGTCGTGCTCGTTGACGACCGCCGAGATCTCGTCGGCGAGCGGGCCCGAGTTGCCGATGCACGTGGCGCAGCCGTAGCCGACCAGGTGGAAGCCCAGCTTCTCGAGGTACGGCCACAGGCCGGCCTTCTCGTAGTAGCCGGTGACGACCTGCGAGCCGGGGGCCATCGACGTCTTGACCCAGGGCTTGGCCTGCAGGCCCTTCTCGACCGCCTTCTTCGCGAGCAGCCCCGCGGCGAGCATGACCGACGGGTTCGACGTGTTGGTGCAGGACGTGATCGAGGCGATCACGACGTGGCCGTGGTCGAGCTCCGTCGTCGTGCCGTCGGCGAGGGTCACGGGCGTGACCTTGTGCGGCCGGTGCAGGACGTCGCCGTGGACGGCGGCCACAGGGGCGTCAGACTCGTCGGAGTGCCCGACGGCGACCGGGTCGGAGGCCGGGAACGACTCCGCCGAGGCCTCGTCGAGGCCCGTGAGCACGCCTGCGCGGTACGGGGCGGCCTCGGTGACGTCGACGTAGTCGAGGATCGCGGAGGCGAACGACTCCTTGGCCTCGGTCAGCTCGATGCGGTCCTGCGGCCGCTTCGGGCCGGCGATCGACGGGACCACGGTCGAGAGGTCGAGCTCGAGGTACTCGGAGAACTCCGGCTCTACGGACGCGTCGAGCCACAGGCCCTGGTCCTTGGCGTACGCCTCGACGAGCGCGAGCTGCTCGTCGGTGCGGCCGGTCAGGCGCAGGTAGTCGACGGTGACGTCGTCGATCGGGAAGATCGCGGCGGTCGAGCCGAACTCCGGCGACATGTTGCCGATCGTGGCGCGGTTGGCCAGCGGCACCTGGGCGACGCCCTCGCCGTAGAACTCGACGAACTTGCCCACCACGCCGTGCTTGCGCAGCATCTGCGTGATCGTGAGCACGACGTCGGTGGCGGTCACGCCCGACGGGATCGAGCCCGACAGCCTGAAGCCCACGACGCGCGGGATGAGCATCGACACCGGCTGGCCGAGCATGGCCGCCTCGGCCTCGATGCCGCCGACGCCCCAGCCCAGCACGCCCAGGCCGTTGACCATGGTGGTGTGCGAGTCGGTGCCCACGCAGGTGTCCGGGTAGGCGCGCAGCACGCCGCCGACCTCGCGGGTCATGACGGTGCGGGCCAGGTACTCGATGTTGACCTGGTGCACGATGCCGGTGCCGGGCGGGACGACCTTGAAGTCGTCGAACGCCGTCTGGCCCCAGCGCAGGAACTGGTAGCGCTCGTGGTTGCGCTGATACTCGAGCTCGACGTTGCGGGCGAACGCGTCGGCGCGGCCGGCGACGTCGATCTGCACGGAGTGGTCGATGACCATCTCGGCCGGGGCGAGCGGGTTGATGCGGTCCGGGTCGCCGCCCAGGGCGGCGACGGCCTCACGCATGGTGGCGAGGTCGACCACGCACGGGACGCCGGTGAAGTCCTGCATGATCACGCGCGCGGGCGTGAACTGGATCTCCGTGTCGGGCTCGGCCTGCGGGTCCCACGCGGCGAGGGCGCGGACGTGGTCCGCGGTGATGTTCGCACCGTCTTCGGTGCGCAGGAGGTTCTCGGCCAGGATCTTGAGGGAGTACGGCAGGCGCTCGAGGCCCTCGACGGCGGACAGCCGGAAGATCTCGTAGGCCTTGCCTGCGACCTCCAGGGTCCCCTTCGATCCGAACGTGTCCACGCTGCTCACTACGGCTCCTCCACTGGGATTCCGCGCCGCGCACGACGGCGTGCGGCGCTGGGTTTTCGGGGGGCTTCGCCCGGTGTGTACCGGACGCTAGGCCCAGCATAGCCCAGTTATCTTGACGTCAAGATACTTAGCCTCACCTCACCCTGTAGCCCGCGGCGGGAGCAGGACTTGGACCCCCGTGCGCGGGCGCCACGGAGCTCTCAGGAGCCCCCGACGACGGCGAGCGCCACCGCGAGCGCGGTCGCGGCATCCGTGCCGTCGACGCGGGTGCGGGGGCCGTCGCGCGACTCGTCCCAGGGGGCGTAGTCCCACACGGCGACGTCCTCCCAGGTCGGTACGCGCTGACCCGGCATGTCCGGGAGGCGGTCCGTGACGCGACGCCGATGCTCGACGGCGTCGGGCAGGTGGAGCTCCAGCGCGACGAGCCTGGCCCCCGCGTGGGCCGCCGTCGTGCCCCACCACGTGCGGGAGATCGGCACCGGGCAGACGGCGTCGACCACGACGTCGAGCCCGTTGCCAAGGTTGGCGACCGCGAGCGCGTTCGCCACGTCGTACCCCTCAGTGACGACCTGCGGGCCGATGGCGGTCTCGATCGCGTCGATGCGCAGCCACGCGGCGCGCAGCTCGCGCGCGAGCGCGCGGGCCAGCGTGGTCTTGCCGGTGCCGGGCAGGCCGGCGACGAGCACCAGGCTGGTCATGCGGCGACCGTACCGGGCGGGCGCGGCGCGGGGAAGATCAGCGGTCGCGAGGCCGGCGGGCAGTGCGAGCGCGTGCAGCGGCGTCAGCGCGGCAGCTCGCTCACATGGACCACTGCTCGTCGTAGTCCGGGTGGCTCGTGAACGGTGCCGCCAGGTTGACCAGCACCGCCCAGCCGTCGCCCTTGAAGTCCGGGTCGTCGAGATACCCGCTCCAGCCGGAGCCGATGACGTGCTCCACGATGCGCCGCTTCGCCTCGCACTCGATGAGCACGCGCTCCGGGCCCCAGCCGAGACCGGCGTCGCCACCGTCGCGGGGCAGGACACCGCGTGCGGCCTCCTCGTCCTCTGCGATGCGCGCCCGAAGGAACTCGACGATGGTCATGGCCCGATCCTCCCTCCGGAGCGCCCGATCGACTCGCCGGAGCCCGCGGTCAGCGCTCGAGGACGGCCACCGCCTCCACGTGGTGCGTCATCGGGAACAGGTCGAACGCCCGCAGACCCGCGAGGCCGTAGCCGCGGTCGGCGAAGTACGCGACGTCGCGGGCCAGCGCCGCCGGGTCGCACGCGACGTACACGACGCGCGAGGGCTGCAGGTCGGCGATCGCCTCGACCACCGAGCGCCCGGCGCCCGCGCGGGGCGGGTCGAGCACGACGACGTCGGCAGCGCCGACGCCCGCTCCCCCGGCGTCGCCCTCGGAGAGCACGCGGTCGACGGCGCCGAGGTGCAGCTCGACCTGCGGCACGTCGTGCGCGTTGCGCCGGGCGTCCTTGACGGCGCGCGCGTCGCCCTCGACGGCGACGACGCGACCGTCCTCACCGACGGCGGCCGCGAGCGGGAGCGTGAAGAGGCCCGCGCCCGAGTAGAGGTCGAGCACGCGCGCGCCGGCGACGTCGCCGACGGCGTCGAGCACGGCGCCGCTGAGCACCGCCGGTGCCTCGCGGTGCACCTGCCAGAACCCGTCGGCGGCGACGCGGAACCGGAAGGTCCCGGCGCTCGAGCCGGTCGACACCACGGGAGTGACCGTCTCCGCGACGGCCCGGCGTGCGTTGGGCCGCCGGTCGGCGCGCCCGGTGCGCCACAGCTCGCCGTCGACCAGGAGGACGGCTTCGGAGCCGTCGGCCGGGGCCACGAGCTCGAGCTGCGCGCCCGGAGCCCAGCGCCGCGTGAACACGTCCTCGGCGGCGGCGAGCGCAGCCACCTCGGGCGTGCCGAGCGGCATCTCGTCGAGCGCGACGACGTCGTGCGAGCGGAACTTCCGCATGCCGGCGCGGCCTTCGGCGTCGGCGACGAGGTCGACGCGCGTGCGGTAGCGCAGGCCGCCGCGCTCGTCGTCACCGGGCGCGGCCTCGACGACGACGTCGCGTTCTAGGCCGGCGAGGCGCTGCAGCTGCTCGACGAGGACGGCGGCCTTCCACCGCCGCTGCCCGTCGAGCGACACGTGTGCGAGCTCGCCCCCGCCCACGCCACCCGGGCCCGACTGCGGCCACGCTGACGGGACGCGGTCGGGCGAGGCGCCGTCGAGCACCTCGACGGCGTCGGCGCGCCAGAACTTGGGCCCGCCCTCGGTGACGACGGCGCGGACGCGCTCGCCGGGCAGGGCGTGCCGCACGAAGACGACGCGCCCCTCGAGCCGTGCGACGGCGTGCCCGCCGTGCGCCACGGACCCGACGAGGAGCTCGACCTCCCGCCCGGAGTCGGTGTCGACGGGCCGGGGCCGGGGACGTCGCTGGACAGGACGGGAGGAGCGCTGGTTCGGAGCCACGGACCCATTCTCCCTGCCACCCGGACTCCTCAGCGCAGCGGGTGCAAGTTGAGGGGCTCTGCGGCGCGCGAAAGCCCCCGACCTGCACTCTCAGCGGACTCAGAAGCGGGGCAGTCGGCCCTGGATGTACTTCTCGTCCTCCAGACCCGTCTGGCCTTCCGTGGACGACAGCTGCCACGGGACCGACGCCACCACCACGCCCGGCGTGAACAGCAGCCGGCCCTTGAGGCGCAGCGCCGACTGGTTGTGCAGCAGCTGCTCCCACCAGTGCCCGACGACGTACTCGGGGATGTAGACCACCACGAGGTCGCGCGGTGACTCGCGCCGGACCGAGCGCACGTACTTGAGGATCGGCCGGCTGATCTCGCGGAACGGCGAGTCGAGCACGCGCAGCGGCACAGGCAGGTCGAGTGACTCCCACTGCCGCGTCAGCTCGACGACGTCGTCGGGGTCGACGCCCACGGTGACCGCCTCGAGCAGCGACGGCCGCGACGCCCGCGCGTACGCCAGCGCCCGCATCGTCGGCTTGTGGATCCTCGAGACCAGCACGATGGCGTGCACGCGGCTGGGCAGCGCGCGGGCGGCTGCGACGTCGTCGAGCGAGAGCTCGTCGCGCACGCGGCCGTAGTGCCGGTGGATCGCCAGCATGAGGACGTATAGGAAGGCCATCGCCAGGATCGCGATGTACGCGCCGTGGACGAACTTGGTCGCCAGCACGATGATCAGCACGAACCCGGTGCAGACGAAGCCCACGACGTTGATGACTCGCGAGCGCAGCATGTGGGTGCGCGCGGCCGGGTCCGGCTGGAGCTTCAGCTCGCGCGTCCAGTGCCGGATCATGCCGAGCTGCGAGAGGGTGAACGACACGAACACGCCGACGATGTAGAGCTGGATCAGGCGGGTGACCTGGGCGTCGAAGGCAAGGATCAGCACGATCGCCGCGACGGCCAGCGTGATGATGCCGTTCGAGAACGCGAGGCGGTCGCCGCGGGTGTGCAGCTGGCGGGGCAGGTACCCGTCCTTCGCGAGGATCGAGCCCAGCACCGGGAAGCCGTTGAACGCCGTGTTCGCAGCGAGCACCAGGATGATGCCGGTGATCGCCGAGACGGCGTAGAACGCGACCGGGAAGCCCTGGAACACGGCGGCGGCGAGCTGGCCGATCGTGGGGTGCTGGGCGTAGGTCTCGGGCGGCGGGGCGCCGTTGAGCGTGAGCTGCGTGGACGGGTTCTCGACGTACTTGACGCCCGTCGCCTGCGCGAGCAGCAGGATCGAGATCACCATCGTCGCGGAGATCGAGCCCAGCAGCGCGAGCGTCGTGGCCGCGTTGCGGGACTTGGGCTTGCGGAACGCGGGCACGCCGTTCGAGATGGCCTCGACGCCGGTCAGTGCGGCACAGCCCGAGGCGAAGGCGCGCGCGAACAGGAACGCGCCCGCAAGCCCCATGAGCCCCTGGTCGAACGCCGCCGACGGGACCACCGAGAAGTCGTGGCTCTCCGCCATCGGCAGAGTCCCGGTGAAGAACCGGATCCCGCCGACCACGGCCATGAGGCCGATGAGCGCCATGAAGAGGTAGGTGGGGATCGCGAAGACCGTGCCGGACTCGCGCACGCCGCGCAGGTTCATGACCGTGAGGATCACGACGGCGGCCACCGCGGCCGTCGCCTCGTGCCCGCGCAGCTCCGGGATCGCCGACGCCGCGTACTGCGCGGCCGAGCTGATCGACACGGCCACGGTCAGCACGTAGTCGACCAGCAGCGCGGATGCGACGGCCAGACCCGCGGGTGCGCCCAGGTTGGTGGTGGCGACCTCGTAGTCACCGCCGCCCGAGGGGTAGGCGTGCACGTTCTGCCGGTACGACAGCACGACGACGATGAGGACGAACACCACGCCGAGCCCCGCCCACAACGAGACGGTCGACGCCGCGACCCCCGCGAGCGCCAGCGTCAGCAGGATCTCGTCGGGCGCATACGCGACCGAGGAGAGCGCGTCCGAGGCGAAGATGGGCAGCGCGATGCGCTTCGGGAGAAGTGTGTGCCCCAGGTGCTCGCTGCGCATGGGGCGGCCGAGCAGGATCCGCTTGGCAACGTCCGCGATGTCCGACACGTGCGCCACTCTAAAGCCTGTCGATCAACCTTTTGGTCGGGTGGTCGGCAGCGTCCTTCTCGGACGTCCCTATGCCGCGGTGGCGGTGAGGGTTCCCACGTCGTCCGGGCTGGTTTTCGTCGGCGCGAGTGCGTCGGCCAGAGCCTTCCCGTCGGTGGGCGTTGGTGACCTGGCCCCGTGCTTCGGGGTCCAGGACCTGGGGGTGGTGCTGTTCGCCCCAGGTGGCGAGGTTGACCGCGGCGTTCAGGTCACAGTCGATGGTGTGCCCGCAGTTCTCGCAGTGGAAGACGCGCTCTGCGAGGGTGAGCGTCGTCTTGACGTCCTGGCAGGCGGAGCAGGTCTTCGACGACGCAAACCACCGGTCCGCGACCAGGACTTGCCCGCCACGCCAGGTCTGCTTGTAGCGCAGGTGGCGGGCGAGCTGGCCCCAGGCCGCGTCCGAGATGGCGGCGGCGAGGCGGTGGTTGGCGAGCATGCCGGTGATGTTCAGGTCCTCGATCACGAGCCGGTCGTGGGTCTTGACCAGCAGATTGGAGACCTGGTGCAGGAAGTGGTGACGGCGGGCGCGGACCCGCTCGTGGTGACGGGCAAGCCGGCGAACGGCAGCCCGACGATTCTGGGAGCCCTTGATCTTGCGGGACACGGCTTTTTGCATCCGACGGGTGACCGGCTGGGCCGCCCGTAGCCCTTTGGGCGCCTCGTCGACGCGCACGGTCTGGGTGGCGTCGGCGAGGGCGACGACGACGGGTGCGTGCAGGCCACGGTCCACACCAGCCCACCCGCCGTGGTCGGCGCCATCGCGCGGCTGGTGCCGGGCGGAGGGATACAGGTCGGCGGCCTGCACATTCAGCGAGATCCGCCACCGTCCGCCGCGGCGCGCGACGGTGGCGAACAGGATCCTGGCGCGCCCGCTGGCGAGCATGCGGCGCAGCCGGCGGGTGTCGTCGTGGACCTTGATCGCGCCGATACCGGGCAGCGTCACCGACCGGGGACCGTTCTCCCCGAGACGGATCGTGGACCGGACGCCCGTCTTCGTCCTCGAGGTCTTGTTCCGCATCCGGAACGAGCCGCGCTCAGGGTTCTTCTTCTTGAACCGCGGATGCCCCACAGCCCGCCCGGCGCGCTTGCCGGCCCGCGAATCGGTCCACGCCCCCAGCGCCTTGCCGAGATCGACGACGGCCTCCTCGAAGACCTGCGCGCTGACCTCCGAGCGCCAGGCCAGACCCGTGACCTCCAGCTGTGCGACACCCGAGCCGTCGATGACGAAGCGACGGCCGGCGACCTCGGTCTTCTTCCACGCGTTGAACGCGTTGATCAGGTCGAACCCCGTCCACGGCACCCTCACCGCACCGATGCCGTCGGACACGGCCGCCGTGGCAGCGTCCGCGGAGGCTCGACGGGCGTTCAGGTGCAGCCGCAAGCCCTGGTTGAACGCGAACCGGGCAGCGCCCTCGTGCCGGGACAGGGCACGCGCCTGTTCCACGGTGGGGTCAGCCACCCACTGGAACGTCATTTGCCGAGCCACGACCAGCACGCTACCGGCCGCCACCGACACGCACCGGGAGTGTCAGCCCTGGTCACGAGAGCCAGCTCCGGGTGAACGCCCAACCACACGTCCGTACCCGTCCGACCTGACCGACACCGGCTGGGCGCGCATCCGCACGCGCGGCATCCCCGCCCACGCCCGCGGCGGACGGCCTTGCCGCGAGCAGCGCACGAGGCATTCGTCGTCCTCTCCCAGATCCGACTACTGCTCCGACGGCTCGAGCACCGGTCGTTGTTCGACAGGCACTAGGCGCGCGGCGAGCGGCTCGCGTCCGTCGTCCACGCCCTGTCTGCGCGTGTAGCGTTCGGCACGTGCACTTCGTGATCATGGGCTGCGGCCGCGTGGGCGCTTCGCTCGCGCAGGAGATCGAGTCGCGCGGCCACTCCGTGGCCGTCATCGACCAGAACCCCGAGGCGTTCCGGCGCCTGTCCGGCGACTTCGGCGGGCAGAAGGTGACCGGGGTCGGGTTCGACCGCGACACCCTGGTGCAGGCCGGCATCGAGGACACCTACGCGTTCGCGGCCGTGTCCGACGGCGACAACTCCAACGTTCTCGCCGCGCGGGTCGCACGCGAGACGTTCGGCGTCGCCAACGTCGTGGCCCGGATCTACGACCCGAAGCGCGCCGAGATCTACCAGCGCCTGGGCATCCCTACGGTCGCGACCGTGCGCTGGACCGCCAACCAGGTGCTGCGCCGCATGCTCCCGCTGGGCGCCACGGACGAGTACCGGGACCCGTCGGGCGAGGTCCGCCTCGCCCAGGTCGACTACCACCCCGGCTGGACCGGCCGGTCGGTGCGCCGGATCGAGGCGGCCACGGGCGGGCGCGTCGCGTTCCTGTCCCGCTACACCGACGGCGTCATGGTCACGGGCGAGACGGTGCTGCAGGAGAACGACGAGCTGCACGTCCTCATGCGGTCGGACGACGCCGACGCCGTGGAGCGCACTCTCACCCACGCGCCCGACCCCAAGGAGGACTGATGCGCGTCGTCATCGCCGGCGCCGGCTCGGTCGGGCGCTCGATCGCCCGCGAGCTGCTGGGCCACGACCACGAGGTCGTGATCATCGACAAGACCCCCGCCGCCATGCGCGTGGCTCAGGTGCCCGAGGCCGACTGGCTGCTCGCCGACGCGTGCGAGCTGCCGACGCTCGAGAACGCGCGGGTCGCGGAGGCCGACGTCGTCGTCGGTGCTACGGGCGACGACAAGGTCAACCTGGTCTTCTCGCTGCTGTGCAAGACGGAGTTCGGCGTGCCGCGCACGGTCGCGCGCGTGAACAACCCGCGCAACGAGTGGATGTTCGACCAGTCGTGGGGCGTGGACGTCGCCGTGTCGACGCCGCGCATCATGACGGCCATGGTCGAGGAGGCGGTCGCCGTCGGCGACGTGGTGAAGATCTTCACCTTCCACCAGTCGGGCGCCGACATCCTCGAGCTGACGCTCCCCGTGGAGTCGCCCCTGGTCGGCACGCGTGTCGGGACCATCGAGTGGCCCCCCGACACCGTGCTGGCCGCGATCGTGCGCGGCCCGCTGCCCATCGCGCCGTCGGTCGACGACACGCTCGAGGCCGGCGACGAGCTGCTGCTGGTGACGGGCCGCGGCGTCGACACGGTCGCGCTGCAGGACATGATGGTGGGTCGCACCCGCCAGGTCTGAGCCGGACCGGCGGGCCGCGCGCTACTCCTGTGCGGTCCGCCCTGGGGCCTGGTCCTCAGCGACCTCGGCCACCTCGGCGGGCGGCTCGTGCGCGCCGCGCACCAGGGCCCACGTGAGCCACAGCACCAGGCCCCACAGCGGCACCCCGAGCACCAGGCGTGCGGTGCCGAGCCATCCGACGGAGTTGTCGAGGTAGAGCGGCAGCTGCACGGCGAGCCGTAGCGCGAACATGCCGACCCACAGCCACGTCGCGAGCGTGTAGCGGCGCAGCAGGTCACGGTCGGCGCGCCATGCGGTCAGCCCGGCGAACGGGTTGGCGCCGTCGGCGCTCTGCTCACGGGCGCGCTCAGCGGTGAAGCCGGTGCGCAGCGCCTCGACGACGAACCCGACCGCGGGCCAGCGCACGAGGATCGAGGCGAGCATCGCGACCAGGTAGGCCCCGTTGGTCCACAGGCCCGCCGCAAAGAAGTTCTGGGCCTCGCCCGAGCGCCACGCCCAGAAGACGCCGACTCCGATGCCCAGCAGCCCGCCCAGCGCCTGCGTCACGGGCGTGCGCTGCGCGAGGCGCAGCACCACGGCGACCAGTGCTGCCGCGAGCGCCGCGCCGAGCGACCAGCCCAGGTTGGTCGTCGCGACGTACACGACGATGAACAGGGTGCCGGGCAGCACCGCCTCGACCGTGCCGCGGACGCCGCCCACGGCCTCGGCGAGGTCGAAGGTCTCGCCCGTGACGGACTGGAGGCCGCGTCGCGACTTCTCGGCGGGCGTCGGCTCGGCGCGCGCCTGCTCGGGGGGCGGCGCGCTCACTCGCCGGCCCTCGGGCGCAGCTCGTAGCGAGGGTTGAACATCGTGCGGCGGCCCTCGGCCTCGCACACCATGCCCTCGACGCGGATACGCCGGCCGGGCTCGACGCCGGCAATGGTGCGCCGGCCCAGCCACACGAGGTCGAGCGCGCCCGACCCGTCGAACAGCTCGGCCTCGACGGACGGCACACCCTCACGGGGGCGCAGCACGACCGAACGCAGCACGCCGGAGGCCTTGCCGCGCGTGCGCGGCGTCAGCGTCGAGACGGCGGTGCAGCCCTCGCTCTTGGCGGCCTCTACCCGCTCCTCGTCCGCGGCCACCGTCTCGGCGGACGCGAACACCTGCTGGACGGCAGATCGCAGCGACATCGTCAGTCCCCGGTCCCTCAGCGGATCTCGGTGATCTCCGGCCCGCGCGTGAGCGGGTCGAAGCTGGGCGTCTCGGGAGCCACGCCCTCGGGAGTGGCCGGGGCGGCGGGGCCGCCCTGGTTGGGCAGCGTGAGCGTGAGCAGGTCGCGCGGCGGGCGCGGGCTGTCGTCACGCACGACGACCACGTTGGCGAACACCGACTCGAGCGGCTTGGCGGCCTCGGCGTCCACGGCGGCGGCGCCGGTCAGCACGCCGCGAAGGAACCACCGGGGGCCGTCCACGCCGACGAAGCGGGCGGGGCGCACGGCCTGGCGGCCGTCAGGGCCCTGGGCCGGGATCCGGGCGATGAGCTCGCGGCCGAACGGGCCGGGGACGTCGTCGACGGTGCCCCCCTGGCCCGTCACGGACGTCGCGATCTCCTCGCGCACCTCGTCCCAGATGCCCCACGTCCGCGGCGCGGCGAACGCCTGGACCTGTAGCCCCGAGGGGCCGAGCGTCGCCGAGACGCCCGTGACCTTCTCGGTGCGCTTGTCGATCTCCATGCGCAGCTCGAGGCCCGGCATGACGGGCAGCCAGATCGCACCGAGGTCCACGCGCGGGCCCATGGTCCCCACGTCCGCGGCGTCGAACGGGCCGCGCTTGGGCGCCTCGTCCGTCGCGGCGGCCTCAGGCTGCTCCGTGGCCGCAGTGGCGTCCACGGTCTCCGGAGCGGCGGCCTCGGGCTGCTGCTCGGTGGCCTCACTCTTCGACGCGTTGCGCCGGAACAGACCCACGCGGGGCTCCTTCACTCGTTGCGGGCGCGCCGATTGCGACGCTGCCGTCCTGTCTCTTCCACAGTAGCCCGGATGCACGACGCCCCGGTCACGGCGTCCAGACCGTCACACTCGAGCGGCCGCCCAACCACCGCTGGAGCCGAAGCCACCATCGCCGCGGTGCGATCCGGGCAACGTTTCGGCGCGCAGGAACCGCGCCTTCTCGACCTTCTGGATCACCAGCTGGGCGACGCGATCGCCGCGCTCGAGCCGGACCGGCTCGGCGACGTCGGTGTTGAGCAGCGTCACACGGAGCTCGCCGCGGTACCCGGCGTCGACGGTCCCGGGGGCGTTCACGATCGTGAGGCCATGCTTGGCGGCGAGGCCCGAGCGGGGGTGCACGAATGCGGCGTAGCCGTCGGGCAGCGCGATCGCAACGCCCGTAGGGACAGTGACGCGCCCCTGCGGCGGAATCTCGACGTCGACGGTCGTCACCAGGTCCGCGCCGGCGTCGCCCGGGTGCGCGTACGCCGGCACGGGGACGGCGTCGTCCAGGAGGCGGATAAGAACATCGACGCTGGCGTCGACGGCGGCTTCACCGTGGGGCTGAGGGTGCTCGGTCACGGGCGAAGCGTACGCGGGCCTGGTCCTGCTCGGGGGAGGATGGGCCCATGAGCACCCCCTCGTCCGCTCCCCTGTTCCGCGAGCGCCTGTTGCCCGGCGCCGGCGTGCTCGCCGCCGCAGGCGGCGTGGGGCTCCTCGTGCTGATCATCCTGCTGCCCATCGCGCCGACGGCGGCGCTCGTCGCCGGGGTGCTGGTCGCGGCGGCGGGCATGCTGTGGCTGGTGGCGGGGGCGCCCGTCGTCGCGGTGCGCGACGGCGAGCTGTGGGCGGGGCGGGCGCACGTGCCGGTGACGCTGCTCGGCGAGGCGCAGGTGCTCGCGACGCGCGAGCAGGTGCGCGAGGAGCTGGGCGCCCGCCTGGACGCACGGGCCCACGTGCTGCTGCGGTCCTGGGTGCCGACGGCGGTGCGGGTGGTGCTCGAGGACCCGGCGGACCCGACGCCCTACTGGCTCGTCACGACGCGCCGGCCGGAGGAGCTGGCAGCGGCGCTGCACGCGGCGACGGGCCCGATGGGCTCCGGGGGCACGGCAAAGGCCGTCACGCCCGAGGCGTGACGGCCCTGCACGGGTTCGGTCGTCGAGAGACGCCGCTGACGTCGCCGGACGTCAGGCGGCGCACTCCGAGCAGATCATCTGGCCGTTCTTCTCGTAGGCCAGCTGGCTGCGGTGGTGGACGAGGAAGCAGGACGTACAGGTGAACTCGTCGGCCTGGCGCGGGAGCACGCGGACGGCGAGCTCCTCACCCGAGAGGTCGGCGCCGGGGAGCTCGAAGCCCTCCGCCGCCTCCGTCTCGTCCTCGTCGACGACACCCGACGACTTGTCGGAACGGCGCGCCTGGAGCTCCTGGATCGAGTCCTGCTCCACGTCCTCGTCGTTCTTGCGGGGGGCGTCGTAGTCGGTTGCCATCGCTGGGGTCACGCTCCGTGTGTCGGTATCGATACGCGCTGATAATGCTGGGGCGCCGGGTTTTGTTCCCGGTCGGCCACCGGATTGTGCACCATGTGGACTGCCTGCGCGAGACGATCTGGACGACCTTCAAAAAAACCACCCGCGACCTGCGCAAAGACGGGGTGTGACGCCCGTCTCGCCGACGTTCGCGGCCAGCGAGACGAACGTCAGGCGCCGTCAGGGGCGTCGGCGTCGGCGGCCTCGAGGAGGCCCACGAGCTGGTCGAGCGCGGGCCCCCGGCCGGCGACGGTCACGGTCACCCCGGGCGCTGCCCCGTGCAGCCCGACGACGCGCGCGCCCGCCTCCTCCGCGATGAGCGAGCCGGCCGCCATGTCCCACGGGTTGAGGCCGCGCTCGTAGTAGAGGTCGTACGAGCCCTGGGCGACCAGGCACAGGTCGATGGCCGCAGAGCCGAGGCGGCGGATGTCCCGCACGTGCGGCAGCACCTGCGTGAGCACGCGCGCCTGCGCCGCGCGCCGCGAGGCCGCGTACCCGAAGCCGGTGCCGACCAGGCTTCGCGCCAGGGGCGCGGGCTCGACGGGCGGCAGCGGCACGCCGTCGAGCGTGGCGCCCTCGCCGAGACCCGCTGACCAGGTGCGGTCGGCGACGACGTCGTGCACGCACCCGGCGAGCACCGTCCACTCCGCCGGGTCCGGCGGCCCAGCCACGACGGCCACGGACACCGAGTACGCGGCGACGCCGTAGAGGTAGTTGACGGTGCCGTCGATCGGGTCGACGACCCAGGTGAGCCCGCTGGTTCCGGGGACGTCGTCGCCCTCCTCGCCGAGGATCGCGTCCTCGGGCCGCTCGGTGGTCAGGCGGGCCACGAGGAGCTCCTCGACGGCCCGGTCCATCGCGGTCACGGGGTCGACGTCGGACGACTTGGTGGCGGCGACGGTCACGCGCTCAGGGCGCAGGGTGCGGATGACGTCGCCCGCCTCGGTGGCGAGCGAGAGGGCCAGCGCGCGCAGGGCGGGAACGGTGACGCCGTCGGGCAGGGCGGGAACGGTGCTGGTGGTCACCGGCCCATCCTGCCCCGGACACCCCACCTTCCGCTCCAGCCCGAGCCGGGCGCGGGCACGACCCACCCCCGGCGCAGCGACAGCAGGCGGATCCCGCTGACCAGAAGCACCACGAGCACCTGTGTCCACAGCACGAGCAGGCCGGACGACCACAGGGCCGCCGTCACGGCGGCGCCGACGAACGCGGGGATGGCGTAGAGCTGGCGGTCGGCGAGCACGAGCGGCACCTCGCCCACGAGGATGTCGCGAAGGATGCCGCCTCCGATGCCGGTGAGGACGCCCACCATGACCGACGCGAGCAGGCCGGCGTCCACCGCGAGGCCCTTCATGGTGCCGAGCAGCACGAAGAAGCCCAGCCCCCAGGCGTCCAGCACGATGACGGTGCGGCGCATGCGCTCGACGCTCGGGTGGAGGAAGAAGATGACCACGCCGGCGGCGAGCGCGGTGGTCACGAACCTCCAGTTCGCGATGCCGACGGGCGGGGTCGCGCCGATGAGCAGGTCGCGGACCACGCCGCCGCCGAGCCCTGTCACCCAGGCCAGCACGAGAACGCCGAACACGTCGAAGCTCTTGCGCACACCGGCCAGGCCGCCGGACAGGGCCGCGAAGAAGACGCCCGCGAGCTCGAGCGCGGTGTCGACGTGCAGGTCGGCGAGCCAGGCCATGATCGTTGCCACAGGGACATCCTGCCCAGTCCGACGCCGCCCGGATCGGCGGCACACCGACGCGGTTGCGGGGCTGGCCGAGCGCGCGGTGGCACCCTCGAACCGTCACGTACGCCGGCGCAGGTCCGCGTCATGGCCCTGCCGAGGAGGAAAGCATGGCCGAGCTCGAGCTCGTGAGGGTCCACCGGGACGGTGGTCACCTCGTCCTGCGCGCCCCCGACGGCACGGAACACGCCCTGCCCGTCACCGACGCGCTGCGCACCGCCGTCCACGGCCTCCCCCGGCCCGCGGCCGCCAGGGCCGAGGCCGCCGCGATGCCGCCGTCCGCCGCCGTCGTCGCCGAGCCCGCGCTGCGCCCCCGCGACCTCCAGATCCGGTTGCGCGCCGGCGCGACGGCCGAGGAGCTCGCCGCCGAGGCCGGCATGCCGGTCGAGAACGTGCGCCGCTACGAGTGGCCCGTCATCGCCGAGCGCGAGCACGTCATCGGCATGGTGCGCGCCCACCAGGTCCAGGGCCTCGAGGGCGCGTCCGCGCTCGGCGAGGTCGCCGACGCCCGCCTTGCCGCCCGCGGGGTCCCGGCGGGCGACGCGACGTGGTCGGCCCGCCGCGAGGGCACCGCCCCGTGGGTCGTCGAGGTGCGCTTCGCCGCCGGCGACCGCGAGCGCAGCGCCCGCTGGACGTTCGACGTGCGCGGCCGCGTCGTCACCCCGCTCGACGACGAGGCCCGCTGGCTGGGCCAGCCCGACGACCCGCTGACGCCCGAGGTGCGCGGGGTGCCGTCGCTCACCGCGCGCCGCGGCCTGCCACCGGTCGACGACGAGACCGACCTGCTGCTCGGCGACCTGGCCGGTCGCCGCGGACAACGGCCGCCGAGCCGCGCCCACCGCCTGCCGACGGTCTCGGACGCGGGCACCGGGTTCGACATGGTCCCGCTGGGCGACGTGCCCGTGCGGGAGCGTGCGCCCGTGCACCCCGCGGAGCCGGAGCAGGTCGCGGAGACCACGGGGGCGAGCGTCGTCGACCTGGGCCGCTGGAACCCGCGGCGCTCGCGCGACCGGTCGGTGTCCCCGGGCGCGGGCCCGGGTGCCTCGCAGCCGTCGCTGCTGACGCCGACGGAGGCCGGGGCAGCCCCGGCGTCGGACGCCGCGGACACCCCGGCGGGGGCCGCCGCGGGCGAGCACAACGACGACAACCCCGCCCCAGCGCCGACGACGGCGGCCACCCCGGTCGCGGTCAACGCAGGCGGCCGCCCGCCGACGCCGGCCCGCGGCGTCCCCGCCGCGCGCCGCCCGGCCCGTAAGGGCCGCGCCCAGGTGCCGAGCTGGGACGAGATCGTCTTCGGAGCCCGCCCGGACCAGTAACGGCTGCCCGCTGCCGGCCGCTCGCTGCTCGTTGTGGGACTCTGCGGCTCCGCTCATCGGGCCCCACAACCGGAGCCACAGGGTCCCGTAACCACCGGTGACGGCAGGTCCTGCCGTAGCCGGTGGTTACGGCAGGTCTAGGCGCGTCTCGTCCGACATCGCGTACTGGCGGGCGGCCGACGCCGTCATGCGGCGCATGTGGTGGCGGCGGCACAGGACCTCGTACGCGACCACGGCCGAGGACGCCGTGTCGCCCACCACGACCTGCTCGCCCTCCACGACCATGACCCCGCCCACGGTGCGGGCCTGGTGCGTGGCGCGGCGTCCGCACCAGCACAGGGCCTGCACCTGGAGGATCTCGGTGCGGTCGGCCAGCTCGAGCAGGCGGGCCGAGCCCGGGAAGAGCCGCGTGCGGAAGTCGGTGGTGATACCGAACGCGAAGACGTCGATCTCGACCTCGTCGACCAGGCGCGCGAGCTGCTCCACCTGCGCGGGCGAGTAGAACTGCGCCTCGTCGCACACGAGGTAGTCGATCAGACAGCCGCGAAGCCGCTCGTCCGCGACGAGCTCCCAGAAGTCCGTGTCGTCGTCGACCTCGCGCGCCGTGGTCTCCAGGCCGAGGCGGGAGGAGATGCGCGCGGCGCCGGCGCGGTCGTTGCGCGTGAACACCAGCCCCGTGTGGCCGCGCGCAGCGTGGTTGTAGTCGGTCTGCAGCGCGAGGGTCGACTTGCCGGAGTCCATGGTGCCGCTGAAGAAGACGAGCTCGGCCATGCGGGGATCCTCTCAGTTCGGTGCGTGAGCGCGTCGGGACGCCGCCGGCGGCCTGGTCGCGACCGGCTCAGCCACCGGCGACGGCGACGACCAGCGGGATCGTCATCTCTTCCGGCGTGAACGAGCCGTGCACCCCGAGGAGCCCCAGCGATGGCGGTGTCTGCGTGCTCGAGTCCACGATCGTCAGCCGCCCGCACGGCGCCACGACGACGTCGCCGACCCACGGCAGCACGTGCTCCGCGACCGGCCCCAGCCACCCGGCGTCGACCGCCTCCGAGCGCAGCGCGACGACGGCGCGCGCCCCCAGCACGTCACGCCAGCGGTCGGCGACGTCGGCCGCGGCCTCGGCGTCGTCCGTGTACAGGTGCACGGCACGGGGCTCGCCGCCCACGAGCGCGACGCCCTCGGCGAGCGCGGGCGTGGTCGCCACGTCGAACCGGTCGGCGAGGTCGACCTCGACCTGACCGTGGTCGGCGGTGACGAGCACGAGCGTCCCGGCCGGGACGGACCGCACCAGCCGGGCCAGCTCGCGGTCGAACGCCTCGAGCTCGTCACCCCACTGCCACGACTGCCAGCCGTGATGGTGCCCGGTCTTGTCGACGTCGCCCCAATACAGGTAGGCGAGCCCGGGCGCGCGCAGCGCCCGCACGACGCCGTCGACCCGGGCGCCCAGGGACTCCGCGGACACGTACTGCGCCCCGCGCAGCGCCGCGAGCGTCATACCGGAGCCGGCGAACCGCGACGGCCCCACCGAGGTGACCCGCACTCCCGCCGCGACGAGCCCTTCGAACACGGTCGGCTCGCGCTGCAGCTGGTCCACGGGCACGGGCAGGACGCCCGCGAGCAGCTGCCCGCCTGGCCGCGAGGCCCGGGTCGGGTCGGACTGCTCCGTCCACGACACCATGTTCGCGAGGCCCCCGGTGACGGGGTTGCGCTGGGTGTAGCCGAGCATCCCGGTGCGACCCGGTGCCGTGCCGGTGCCGAACGCGCTGATCGCGGCCGCCGTCGTCGACGGGAAGGTGGTGCGCAGGGCCAGCGTCTCGGGCAGCCGCCCGCGCAGGAACGGCGCGTGGCCTGCGCGCTCGGCGAGGTTGAGCAGCCCCAGCCCGTCGCACAGCACGACGACGACGCGCTCCGCCGCCGGCAGGCCCAGCACCGCGGCGCACTCGGCGGAGGCGAGCCCCAACGACGTCGTCAGACCGACGCCCAGCGCCCCGGCCGCGCCGGGCAGCACCGCTCCGAGGGAGTCGGTGCCGTAGGTGGGGGCGAGCAGGCCTGCGGGCAGCGTGACCGCCGGCGTGGTCACCTCAGGCTCGCCGCGAGGTCGCGGCCGAGAGCTGGCGCGCGAACGCGACCGCGCGGCGCACGGCGTCGGGACCCTCGGCGGCGCCGGAGATGCGCACCACGACGTCGTCGGGCATGAGCTGGCCGGTGAGGCCGTGGTCGGCGTCGCACTGCGGGTCACCGCACGCGGCGGGCTCGAGCTCGATGCGGGAGACGGCGCCCCAGCCGACGACGAGGCTCAGCTCGGACGTGTGCTTGCCGCCCGTCCCGGACCGGTAGGCGGCCGGCTCCGCGACGACGTGCGTGAGGGACACCGAGCGGACCTCGGCGAGGGGCACCGCCTCGGTGGTCGCGGCGGCGGAGGACGGGTTGGCGTCGTCGCCCTCGTGGTCGTCGACGTGCGCGGTGACGAGGCGCGACTCTGTGAGCGCCAGGACCGTCAGGTGGCGGCGCACCTCGGAGTCGAACGTCGTCTCCGCCTGGACCAGGTGGCCGATCACCGGCTCGCCCGCGAGGGCGACATCGAGCACGTCGGCGACAAGCTGCGGGTAGTACCCGGCGCGCACGATCTCCTCGTGCAGCTCGGCGGGCAGGGTCAGGTCGGGGGCGGGACGATCGGAGTGGGACACGCGCACATTCTTCCACCGCGGACACCGCCCTCGGTGGTCGAGCCCGCGGAATCCACCCAGGGGGGCGCCGAAAGGCGTCAGGCCGGCAGGACGCGGCGCAGCGGGTCGCGCCGCTCGGCCGCCGCCCGGCGCAGCCGCACCGCGGCGTGCAGCACGGAGACGCCCTGCTCGGCCGCGACCACGGGGTAGAGCTCGAGCGAAGCGAGCTCGGGCAGGTCGTCGGCCATGACGGACACGCGCGCGACGACGTCCTCGACCGCGTCGACGTCGGCGAGCGGGGCGCCCTGGTACCCGAAGAGGCGCGGGGCGGCCCGCACGGCCCGGACGAGCTCGCGCACGTCGACATCGGTGAGCGGCGCGACGGCGGAGGCGACGTCGCCCAGCAGGTCGACGGCGTCCCCGGCGAGGCCGAACGACACGACGGGTCCGAACAGCGGGTCCTCCACGGACCGCACCACGACGGCGACGCCCGTCGGCGCCATCGACTGCACCTCGAGCACGGGCTCGACCCCGGCGGCGCCCGCGACGGCGGTCATGCGCTCGACGGCCTCGCGCAGCTCGGCGGCTTCGCCGAGGTCGAGGCGCACGCCGCCCAGGTCGGTGCGGTGCCGCAGCGCGGGGCTCGAGCTCTTGAGGGCCACGGGCCAGCCGAGAGCGTCTGCGGCGGCGACCGCCTCGTCGGCCGTGCGAGCCCTCCGGACGGGCCAGGGGCGCAGCCCGTAGCAGCCGAGCAGGTCGGCGGCTGCCGCGCCGTCGAGCAGCACACCGGCGTCAGGGCCGGGGGCCTCGGCCAGCACGCGCTCGACGACGCGGCGGGCGCGGGCGCGGTCGACCCCGGCCGGGCGAGCAGGCGCCCCGTGGTCCTGCCCGCGCCAGCGCGCGTACGCGACCACCTTGCCGAGGGCGGCGACGGCATCCTCGGGCGTCGAGAACGCGGGCACGCGCACCGTGGACCCGTCGGGGGCCGTCGCCGCGAGCTCGTCCGGCATCCCGTGCAGCCCCAGCACCGACACCACGGTGGTGCGCCCGGTGCGCGCCGCCGCCTGCGCGACGGTCCGCGCGACGACGTCGCCGCGCGGCGCCACCACGGGCACGTCGACCACCACGACGACGTCGCACGCGTCGTCGGCGTAGACCGCCTCGACGATGCGCTCGACGTCCTCGGCGGAGCGCTCGGGCCCGAGGAAGTCGCTCGGCGCGGCGACCACGAGCCCGTTCGCCGCGGCCGCCTCCGCGACGAGCGCCACGAGCGCCGCCGAGCTCGCCACGATCCCGACGCGGGCCCCCCGCGGGAGCGGCTGATGGGCCAGCACCTGCGCCACGTCGATGAGCTGGTGGGTGTTCTCGGCGCGGATGACGCCGGCCTGACGCAGCATCTCGTCGAGCAGGGCGCGCGGAGCGTGCGTGACCCGCACCGCATGCCCGGGCGGGACCACCTGGCCAGACCGTCCGGCCACCACGACGACGACGGGCTTCTCCGCCGCGAGCCGCCGCGCGACGCGCGTGAACTTGCGCGGGTTGCCGATCGACTCGAGGTAGAGGCACGCCACCTGGGTGGCGGGGTCGGTGAGCCAGTACTGCATGACGTCGTTGCCGGAGACGTCGGCGCGGTGCCCTGCGGAGACGAGCGCCGAGACGCCCAGGCCGCGCCGCTCGAGCGTCGCCGTCAGGGTCACCGCGGCGGGCGACGACTGGCAGAACAGCCCCACCACACCCGCGGCGGGCGGGCGCTCGGCGAGGCTCGCGTGCAGCCGCGCGCCGGGCACGGTGGTGACGATCCCGTACGACGCCGGGCCGACGACGCGCATACCGAGCCCGTGCGCGGCACGCAGCAGCTCGCGCTGCCGCTCGAGGCCGTCTTGCCCCGTCTCGGCGAACCCTGCGGAGAGGACGACGACGCCGCGCGCGCCCTTCCCGGCGAGGCAGCGCACGGCGGGCACGGCGTCCGCGGCCGGCAGGGCGAGCAGCGCGAGGTCGACCGCCGGGACGTCGTCCCAGGTCGCGACCGCATGGATCTGCGGGGCCTCGGGCACGGGGGCGCCGCCAGGCGGATGGAGCACGAACAGCTCGGTGTCCCCGGGGTCGGCCGTTGCGGCGTCCAGGACGCGCCGGGCGAGCATCGCCGCGCTGGCGTGCCCGGCGGCGTCGTCGGCGGGCACGCGGCCCGGGCCGACCAGCAGCACGCGCCGCGCCGTGAGCAGGGCCTGCATGCTGCGCGCCTCGGCGCGGTGCTCGCGGTCGGCCATCACCTGCCGTGACCGCTCGGTGGGGTCGAGGTCGACGGACACGGTCACCACGCCGTCGTCGAGGTGCTGTCGCACGTCGTAGCCGGCGTCGCGGAAGACGGCGAGCATGGTGCCGTTCTGCGGCAGCACGTCCGCGGTGAAGCGGCGCACGCCGCGCTCGCGGGCAGCCGCGGCGATGTGCTCGAGGAGCACCGAGCCGAGCCCCATGCCCTGCACCGAGTCGGCGATGTTGAAGGCGACCTCGGCCAGGCCGGGCTCGACCACGTCGTAGCGGGCGACACCGATGATGTCCTCGACGCCGGCGTCCTCGGCGTCGGGGCGCACCGCGACGAGCGCGACCCGCTCGGTGTGGTCGACGTGCGTGAACTTCTCGAGCTCGCGGTCGCTCAGGCTGCGCACCGGCGCGAAGAACCGGAAGTACGACGACCGCTCCGACTGGTGCATCTGGAAGCGCTGCAAGGCGTCCGCGTCCGCCGGGCGGATGGGGCGCAGGTGCGTGGTGGTGCCGTCGCGCAGGACGACGTCAGCCTCCCACGCGACGGGGTACGCCGTCGTCTCGCTCACGCGCTCAGGCTATCGGGGCGCGGCCGCGCTCGATCTCGGTGTCCCCAGGCCGGCTGCGCGGGGATACGCTCCCCGCGGGCCGGGTGCCGTGCCCGCCGGGGAGACCGGCGGACGAGACCGGCGGACGCCTGGCAAGGAGGCTGCATGACCACGCGCGGAGCCGTGCTCTTCGGAGCTCTCGGGCTCATCTGGGGCATCCCCTACCTGTTCATCCGGATCGCGGTCGAGGACCTCTCGCCCGCAGTCGTCGTGCTGGGCCGCTGCGTCATCGGCGCGCTCGTGCTGCTGCCCTTCGCGCTCCGCTCGCGCGACGTGCGCGCGGTACTGCGCCGCTGGCCGGTCGTGCTGGCGTACGCGGGCGTCGAGATCGCGACCGCGTGGTGGCTGCTCACCGACGCCGAGCAGCACATCACGTCATCGCTCGCCGGGCTGCTCGTGGCAGCCGTGCCGATCTTCGCGACAGTGCTCGCGCTCGTCCTGCGGATCGACAAACGGCTGCCGGCGATGCGCGCCGCGGGGCTGCTGGTCGGGCTCGTCGGTGTTGCCGCGCTCGCCGGGCTCGACGCCGCCCAGGGCGCGGAGCTGCGGCCCGTGCTGCAGGTGCTCCTCACGGCGCTGTGCTACGCCATCGGGCCCATGATCATCGCCCGGAAGCTCGGCGGGGTGTCCCCCGTGGCCGTGAACGCGGTGGCACTGACGTTCTGCGCCATCGTGTACACCCCGTTCGCCATCGCGACCTGGCCGACGACGCCGCCCTCGGGCGGCGCGGTCGCGTCCGTCGTGGTGCTCGGGCTGGTGCCGACGGCGCTCGCGTTCGTGCTGCTGTTCGCGCTCATCGCCGAGGTCGGACCCGCGCCCGCGACCGTCATCACCTACCTGAACCAGGCGGTCGCACTCATCGCCGGCGTGCTGTTCCTGGGTGAGCCGATCACCACGGGCATCCTCGTCGGGTTCCCGCTCGTGCTCCTCGGCGCATTCCTCGCGACCTGGCGGCCACGCCGTGTCCGCGTCGCGGAGGCCGCGGCGCTCGCGGGCTAGCATTCGCTCGAACGTCCGTCCGAACCCGGGCAGACCCGCCCCGCCGTCGACCCCCGCAGGAGCCGCACTCACCATGGCGCGCAAGACCGCCGCCGTCCCGGCAGAGCCGGTCGACGAGAAGATCGTCGACATCGACGTCGCCTCGGAGATGGAGACGTCGTTCCTCGAGTACGCGTACTCCGTCATCTACGCCCGGGCCCTCCCGGACGCCCGCGACGGACTCAAGCCCGTCCAGCGCCGGATCCTCTACATGATGGCCGACATGGGCCTGCGGCCCGACCGCCCGCACGTGAAGTCGTCGCGCGTGGTCGGCGAGGTCATGGGCAAGCTCCACCCGCACGGTGACGCCGCGATCTACGACGCGCTCGTGCGCCTCGCGCAGGACTTCTCGCTGCGCCTGCCGCTTGTCGACGGCCACGGCAACTTCGGCTCGCTCGACGACGGCCCCGCCGCCCCGCGCTATACGGAGGCGCGCCTGGCCCCGCCGTCGACGTCGATGACGGCCGGGCTCGACGAGGACGTCGTCGACTTCGTGCCGAACTACGACAACAAGCTGACGCAGCCCGAGGTGCTGCCCTCGGCCATCCCGAACCTGCTGGTCAACGGGGCGAGCGGCATCGCCGTCGGCATGGCCACGAACATGGCCCCGCACAACCTGATCGAGGTCGTCGCGGCGGGCCGGCACCTGCTGGCGCATCCGGAGGCGACGCTCGAGGACGTCATGCGGTTCGTCCCCGGCCCGGACCTGCCCACGGGCGGCAAGATCGTCGGCCTTGAAGGCGTCCGTGACGCGTACCGCACGGGCCGCGGCACGTTCCGCACGCGCGCGACGGCCCGCATCGAGAACCTCACCCCGCGCCGCCGCGGCATCGTCATCACCGAGCTGCCGTACCTGGTCGGGCCGGAGAAGGTCGTCGAGAAGATCGCCGACGGCGTCAAGACGAAGAAGATCCAGGGCGTCGCGAACGTCCAGGACCTCACGGACCGCGCGCACGGCCTGCGCCTGGTGGTCGAGGTCAAGACGGGCTTCGACCCCGACGCCGTGCTCGAGCAGCTGTACCGCGTCACGCCGCTCGAGGACTCGTTCGGCATCAACAACGTCGCGCTCGTCGACGGGCAGCCGCGCACCCTCGGCCTGCTCGAGCTGCTGCGCGTGTGGGTGGACCACCGCATCGACGTCGTGCGCCGTCGCTCCGCGTTCCGCCTGGCCCGCCGCAAGGAGCGTCTGCACCTGGTCGAGGGGCTGCTGCTCGCGATCGTCGACATCGACGAGGTCATCCAGGTGATCCGCGCGTCGGACGACGCCGGGGCGGCGCGCGAGCGCCTCATGAGCGTGTTCGACCTGTCCGAGGCGCAGGCGACCTACATCCTCGACCTGCAGCTGCGCCGCCTGACCAAGTTCTCCCGCATCGAGCTGGAGAAGGAGCAGTCGGAATTCGAGCGCGAGATCGCCTCGCTCGAGGAGATCCTCGGCTCGGACGAGGTGCTGCGCGGCATCGTCTCCGCCGAGATGGCCGACGTCGCGGCGACCTACGGCACCCCGCGTCGCACCGTGCTGCTCGACTCCGCGGGCGGCGCGACGACGTCGGCCGCCGGGGCGCCCGGCGCTGCGCCGGCCGGGCGCGGGCGCAACGTCGGTACGATCTCGCTCCAGATCGCCGACTCCCCCACCCGCGTGCTGCTCTCCTCGACAGGGCTGCTTGCCCGCACGTCGGGCGACGACGCGGCCGCGCCCGTGGTGCGCGCAGGGCGCCGGCACGCGCACGACGCGCTGCGCGGCGACCTCGCGACGACGTCGCGCGCCGACATCGGCCTCGTGACGTCCGCCGGACGCGTGCTGCGGGTCTCGGTGCTCGAGCTGCCCGCCATCCCGCTGACCGACGGCGCTCCGTCGCTATCGGGGGGCATCCCGCTGGCGGAGCTCGCCGAGCTCAAGGCAGGCGAGGAGGCGCTGGCGGTGGTCTCCCTGGCCGACGACGCGCCGACGCTCGCCGTCGGCACGGCGAGCGGCGTGGTCAAGCGCGTCGCCGCTGGCGACGTGCCCAGCAACAAGGACGAGTGGGACGTCATCGCGCTCAAGGACGGCGACACCGTCGTGGGCGCCGCTCCCGTGGACGAGGACGACGAGCTCGTGTTCGTCTCCTCGGACGCGAGCCTGCTCCACTTCGAGGCCTCCGCGGTGCGCCCGCAGGGCCGCGCGGCGGGCGGCATGGCCGGCATCAAGCTGGCGGCCGGGCAGAGCGTCGTGTTCTTCGGCGCGGCGCGGGCCGCGCTGCGTCCGGAGCTCGCCGTCGTGACGATCGCCGGCTCGGCCTCGCAGCTGCCCGGCGTGGGCGGCGGCTCGGTCAAGGTCACGCCCTACGAGCTCTACCCCGGCAAGGGCCGGGCGACGGGCGGCGTCCGCTCGCACCGCTTCCTCAAGGGCGAGGACCGTCTGGTCCTGGCCTGGGTCGGCGAGGGCCCGGCGCGCGCGGTCGGTGGCGCGGGCCAACCGGTCGAGCTGCCGGCCCCGGACCACCGCCGCGACGGCTCGGGCACCCCGCTCCCGGGTCCGATCGCCGCGCTGGGCTGAGGTTCGGGCCTCAGGGCTCAGGCCCTCACGTCGGCGACGGAGTGCGGGAAGCGGGTCGGGGTGAAGTGGACGGCTCCCGCCGGTACCTGCCACGGCATGACGCGCAGGCGGAACCGGCCCGCGACGACCGCGGGGTCGGCGCTCTTGAGCTCGAGGGCGCGCTCGGGCGGCACGTTGAGGATCGAGACCCCGCGGATCGCGCCCTCGGGATCGCCGGCCGGGCCGGCGGCGAGCAGGTAGCCCTGCTCGTGGAGCCCCGCGAGGAAGTCCAGGTGGGCGTCCTGCAGGGCGTCCGCGGCGGCGTCGTCGAGCACCGGGGCGTCGTCGCGCAGCTCGAGCAGGACGACGGTCCACGCATCGAAGTCCATGCGAATCCCCTTCGAGGTTCTGTGCGGTGATGGTCAGCGCACGCCCCGGCGGGCGCGCCACGAGTCGGTGAGGATCTCGGTGAGCTCCTGCTCGTCGAGGCGGTCCAGCCACGCCCAGACCGACGCCTTCACGGGGAACGTGTCGACGTGGAAGAAGACGTCGCGCTCGGCCGCGAGTGCCGCCTCGGCGTCCGGGTCGAGGGACCAGAACTGCAGGGCCTCGCGGCCGTCGTCGCCGAGGCGCAGGCGCGCGAAGGGATGGCGGCCGATCGCGACGGTGGGGGCGCCGTCGGGCGCAACGCCGGGCTTCGCGCCGGCCAGTGCGAGGCCGATGCGTTGCGCGTCCGCCCAGGTCGTCATCGTGGGCGTCAGTCCCGGTCGACCGCCGCGAGGATCGCCGCCGCGAGCTCGGCCGGCTTGGTGAACATCGGCCAGTGGCCGGTGGGCAGGTCGACGATCTCGTAGTCGTCGAGCGTCGCGAGCTCGCGCACGTACGGGTGGTCCTGGCCCATGAGGGCCTTGAGCTGCTCGGCCGGGTACTCGCACGCGATGACGGTGCCCGGGATGGCCCGCCGCGCCGAGGCGTCCCCGGGGTGATGATGCCCCTCGCGCACCGTGTTGGCCGGCTGCGGGATGGCCCGCTCGCGGAAGTCTGCGCGCAGGTCGTCGGTGAGATCGACGAGGTCCTCGGCCCCCCACTCCTCCCACGGCGGCAGCTCGGTGTCGACGACGTCGGGGTCCAGCTCCGGGTTGATCGCGTGCCCCTCGCCCATGGGCCCGCTGTCGACGTAGACGACCCGCGCGATCCGCTCGGGGCGCCGCCCCGCGGCGTTGTACGCGATCCCGCCGCCGGCCGAGTGCCCGACCAGCACGACCTTCCGCTCGACGGGTACGCCGTCGATCATGCCGACGACGTAGTCGACCTGGTCCTCGAGGTGGATCTGAGAGTTGTCGGCGCCGGGCGTCATGCCAGGCAGCGTGACCGCTTGCACTTCGTGCCCTGCGGCCACGAGGGCTGGGACGACGTCGTCCCATGCGGAGCCGTCGAGATAGAACCCGGGGATCAGCAGGATGTCCATGCCACCGACCCTAGAGGTGACCCCCGACACTCCGCCGCCGGACGCCGGCCGCGAGGAGCGTCTGAGCGGCGATGTACGTGAGCATCACGGCGAACCCGTGGACGCCGGGCGGCAGCGCGTCGATCGCGTCCGGCATCGCCTGCGCGACGCCGAGCAGCCCGTCCGAGACGAGGAACAGCGCACCGCCAATGCCGGCGAGCCGGTCGACGCCGGTCGCGAGCACCGCCATCGTGACCAGCACTGCCCCGTACACCGCCAGCCCCGCGACGAGGCCGATGTTCGCACCACCCTGCGGCAGCAGGACCACGGCGGCCGTGCCGACGATCGCCACGTAGACCACGCCGTACGCGAGGACGACGCCCCGGCGCCGGCGCAAGACGCTGGCCTCGCGGTACGGAGCGAAGGCCAGCACGTAGACGACCTGCGCGCACAGGAACAGCCCCATCAGCACCAGGAACGAGAGGGAGTCCGGCACGAACGACGGCACGACGTCCCCGGCCCACGAGCACAGCAGCGCGACGACGACCAGCTGCACGAGCTGCGGCCGCGGCACCGCCGTCGCGCACCACAGCGCCGCTGCGAGCGGCGGCATGAGCAGCCACTGCGTCACGTTCACCACGCCCGAGCCGCCGGGCACCACCACGTGCGCGGCCAGGTGCACGACGGCGACCACCGCGAAGACGCCGAACCACACGCGGGCAGCGCGGGTGGGCAACCAGGGCTCGAGGCGGCGCAGCAGCGGGTCGAAGAAGGTCGAGGGCAGTGCCCCGCCGGGATCGTTGACCGGTTCGGGATCGAACCCGCGCCCGACGTCGGGCCTGCTTCCGGAGGTGCGGTCGGCCCCGCTCGCGTGAACGTCATCGTGCACGAGCCACAGCCTAGGGCCCGAACCGCCTCCGGCGGGCTGCCCTCGGCGGGCTGCCCCCGGCGGGCTGCCCTCGGCGGGCTGTCCTCGGCGGGCTGTCCTCGGCGGGCTGTCAGGGCTAGAGGGGCCTCAAGCCTCCCCTGGCCCTGACAAGCCCCCGCCGGCGCCTTCCCCGAACTTGTCAGTGCGAGGGCGGCCTATAGCCCCGTGTGGGTCTGACAAGTTGCAAAGCCTGGCGGGCTGTCAGGGACAGGGCGGGGTCGAGGCCGCCCTCGGCCTGACAAGTCGCAAGCGAGTCAGTGCGAGAACGGGCAGCCCGCGCAGCCCGGCGCGCGCTCCACGCGCTCGCCGCCGGCCAGCCCCGTGCAGGCCGTGCACCCCAGCTGCAGGTCCCCCGCCGGGGTCACGATCCCCAGCCGCACCCAGTGCTCGAGCGCCAGCTCCGCGAGCCCTTCGTCCACCCCGAGGTGCGCACCGAGGCGCTCGCCCGGCACGCCCCGGCGCACGGCGTCGAGCACGTCCATCAGTACGCTCACGCGATCATCCGCCCGAGCTGGAACACCGCCACGGCCATGAGCCAGGCGAACGTCAGCTGCACGCCCACGGCGCCCGCCGCCCATCGCCCGCCGAACACGCGCCGCTGCTCCGCCACGGTCGCGAGGCACGGTGTGTACGCCAGCACGAACACGAGGAAGGCGAGTGCCGCCGCGGTCGCGTGCCCGCTCGAGGACTCCTCCAGCGTGGTTCGCAGCCGGTCGCCGAGCGCGCCCGACGGCGACGTGGCCCCTGCGTCCGCGGCGTCGAGCGAGAACGACTGCGCGAGCGACCCGACCACGACCTCCTTGGCGACGAACCCGGTGGTCAGCGCCGAGGCGATGCGCCAGTCGTCGAGCCCGGCCGGCGCGAGCACGGGAGCGATGCCGTCCGCCACGCGGCCGTACACGGAGTCGTGCACCGGCACCTCGCCGACAGTGTGCCCGCCGGTCACGGGGATCGCGCTGAGCAGCCAGACGACGACGAGCGTCCCGGCGATGATCCCGCCGGCCCCCCGCACGAACGCCGCCACCCGCGCCCACGTCGACAGCAGCAGCGGCTTGAGCCGCGGCAGGTGGTAGGCGGGCAGCGCGAGCACGAGCGGACGCGTCTGGCGCAGGTCGCGGAACGCCGTCGAACGCAGCACGAACCCGCCGAGCACCACCAGCAGCCCCGAGAGCACGTACAGCCCGAACACGACCGTCCCCGCCGAGCGCGGGAAGAACGTGCCCGCGACCAGCACGTACACCGTCAGGCGTGCGGGGCACGAGGTCAGTGGCACGAGCAGCCCGGTCAGCAGCCGGCGCCGCGCGTCGGGCATGGTGCGCGTGGCCGCCATCGCGGGCACGTTGCACCCGAACCCGATGACGAGCGGCACCATGGCCCGCCCGTCCAGGCCGATGGCCCGCAGCGCGCGGTCCGCGACGAACGCCGCCCGCGCCAGGTACCCGGAGTCCTCCAGCAGCCCGATCGCGACGAACACGAGCGCGAGCAGCGGTACGAACGACAGCACCGTCCCGACGCCGGTCAGCACGCCGTCGACCACGAGCCCCGACACCCATGCGGGCCCGGGCAGCACGCCGCGCAGCCACGACGCGAGCGGCCCGTTGAAGAACCCGGCGACCGCGCTCACGAGCGGCGACGCCACCACGGTGGTCAGCTCGAACACCGCCCACATAACGGCCAGGAATGCGGGCACGCCCAGGATCGGGTGCAGCAGCACGCGGTCGATGCGGTCCGACGCCGAGCGCACCGGCACCGCCGGCGGCGTCGGCACGGCGGCGGTGAGCACGCGCTGGGTCCACTCGAAGCGGGCGTCGTCGTCGCGCTCCTGCGGGGTGGTGGCCTCGCAGCGGCAGTCGCCGAGCATCTTCTCGACGGCGCCGCCGAGCGCCTCGATGCCGGTCCCGGTCCGCGGGTCGAGGGCGACGACAGGCACCTCGGCCGCATCGGCCAGCGCCTCGAGGTCGGGCATCACGCCGCGCGCGGAGGCGACGTCGAGCATGCTGACGGCCGCGACGACGGGCGTGCCGGTCTCGCACACCTGCGCGAGCAGGTAGAGGGACCGGGCGAGCGCAGACCCGTCGAGGACGACGACGGCGAGGTCCGGCCGCCCGAGCTCGCCGCGGCCTGCGACGAGGTCGGCGGCGACCTGCTCGTCAGGCGAGCGAGGCACCAGGCTGTAGGTGCCGGGCAGGTCGACGACGGCGATGCGCCGGGCGCCGCGCTTCCACGAGCCGGTCTGCAGCTCGACGGTGGTGCCCGGCGCGTTCACCACCGCCTGGCGGGCGCCGGTCAGCGCGTTGAAGAGCGTGGACTTACCCGCGTTGGGGTTGCCGACGAGGGCGATGGTCGGGGTGCCGGCCGCGACCGTGACACCGGGCCCCGGCTCGTGGCAGCTCACGCGCGGGCACCGGCGAGCGCCGGCTCCAGCGGCACGACGCCGATGCACGCGCAGGTGCGCCCGTCGATCGCGAACCGGTCCGACCCGACGGCGATCACCCGCCCGCCGAACGCCCCGCAGTGCACGACGTGGACGACGGCGCCCTCGCGCAGGCCCAGCTCGCGCAGGCGGGCGCGCTCGTCCTCGTCGAGGTCGACCCAGCGCACCTCGGCCGCGGTGCCGGCGGGGCACAGTCGCAGATCCACGGGCCGAACGGTACGCGTGAGGTGAGCCTTACCTGAAGTCCGCTGGCACTTTGTGATCACTCTCACGAGGGGGGCCGCCTCGGAGTGTTCGAGCATCCGGTGCAAGTTCGAGCGCCCGGGCGCTCGAACGCTCGACGGAGGCTCGACCGTGCGGGGTGAGCCCTCGCTGAGCGCCGCCCACTGGACGCTCGTTCCCCGCAATTCGACGCCGCCGTACGCTTCCCTTCGTGACGACCGTGGACGCCGCCCCCTCCGAGAACACCCGCGCCGAGGCCCGCGCGGCCGCCTTGCTCGAGGCGGTGCGCACGCGCGTCGTCGTGGCCGACGGCGCGATGGGCACGATGATCCAGGCGGCCGACCCGACCCTCGAGGACTACGAGGGTCACGAGGGCTGCAACGAGGTGCTGAACGTCTCGCGCCCCGACATCATCGCGAGCGTCCACGACGCCTACCTCGAGGCGGGCGTCGACGCGGTCGAGACCAACACGTTCGGCGCGAACTGGTCGAACCTCGGCGACTACGGCATCGACGACCGCATCCGCGAGCTGGCTCGCGCGGGTGCCGCGATCGCCCGCGAGCGCGCCGACGCCTTCGCCACGGACGACCGCCCCCGGTGGGTGCTGGGCTCGATGGGCCCGGGCACCAAGCTGCCGTCGCTGGGCCACACCACGTACGCGCACCTGCGCGAGACGTTCGCCGAGCAGGCGGCCGGCCTGCTCGAGGGCGGCGCGGACGCGCTGCTCATCGAGACGTCGCAGGACCTGCTCCAGGCGAAGGCCGCGGTCACGGCCGCGCACGACGCGATGGCCGCCGTCGGACGCAATGTCCCGGTGATGGTCTCGGTGACGGTCGAGACCACGGGCACCATGCTCATGGGCTCGGAGATCGGCGCCGCACTGACCGCGCTGCAGTCCATCGGCGTCGACACCATCGGCCTCAACTGCGCCACCGGCCCCGACAAGATGAGCGAGCACCTGCGCTACCTGTCGCAGCACTCCGAGCTGCCGGTCACCTGCATGCCCAACGCCGGCCTCCCCGAGCTCGGCCCGCACGGCGCCACCTACCCGCTCACGCCGGCGGAGCTCGCCGTGGCCCACACCCAGTTCGTCCGCGAGTTCGGCCTCGGCCTGGTCGGCGGCTGTTGCGGCACGACGCCGGAGCACCTGCGCCAGGTGGTCGACGCCGTCCGCGGGGCCGCGCTGCCCGAGCGCCACCCGCAGCGCGAGAACGCCGTCGCCTCGCTCTACTCCCCCACCGACCTGACGCAGGAGCTCAGCTACCTCGCGATCGGCGAGCGCACCAACGCCAACGGGTCCAAGGCGTTCCGGGACGCCTTGCTCGAGGGCCGCTGGGACGACATCGTCGACCTCGCCCGCGCGCAGACTCGCGAAGGCGCCCACCTGCTCGACGTGTGCGTCGACTACGTGGGGCGCGACGGCGTCGCGGACGTCCGCGAGGTCGTCTCGCGCCTCGCCAGCGCGAGCACGTTGCCGCTGGTCATCGACTCGACCGAACCCGCGGTGCTGCAGGCCGGGCTCGAGCTCGTGGGCGGCCGCGCCGTCGTCAACTCGGTGAACTTCGAGGACGGCGAGGGACCCGGCTCGCGGTTCGACACGATCATGCCGCTGGTCCGGGAGCACGGCACCGCCGTCGTCGCCCTCACCATCGACGAGGAGGGGCAGGCGCGGACCACGGAGACGAAGGTCGCGATCGCGTCGCGCCTCATCGACACCTTGGTGCAGAAGTGGGGCATGCGGGTCGACGACATCATCGTCGACGCCCTGACCTTCCCCATCGCCACGGGCCAGGAGGAGACCCGGCGCGACGCCATCGAGACCATCGAGGCGATCCGCCAGATCACCGCGAAGTACCCCGGCGTGCACACCACGCTGGGCGTCTCGAACGTGTCGTTCGGCCTCAACCCGGCAGCGCGCACGGTGCTCAACTCGGTGTTCCTGCACGAGTGCGTCGCGGCGGGCCTGGACTCCGCCATCGTGCACGCGGCCAAGATCCTGCCGCGCACGGCCATCCCTGACGAGCAGTGGGACGCCGCGCTCGCCCTCGTCTGGGACAAGCGCGAGTACGACGCCGAGGGCAACCTCACGCACGACCCGCTGGCCCACCTGCTGGAGCTTTTCAGCGGCGTCGACTCGGCGGCGCTGCGCGACGCGCGCGCAGCCGAGCTGGCCGCGCTGCCTGTCGGCGAACGCCTGGCCCGGCGCATCGTGGACGGCAACAAGAAGGGCCTGGAGGCCGACGTCGACGAGGCGCTCGCCGCGGGCATGAAGGCGCTCGAGATCGTCAACGACAACCTGCTGGGCGGCATGCAGGTGGTGGGCGAGCTCTTCGGCTCGGGCCAGATGCAGCTGCCGTTCGTGCTGCAGAGCGCCGAGGTGATGAAGTCGGCGGTCGCGCTGCTCGAGCCGCACATGGAGAAGGTCGAGGGCGACACGGGGTCGAAGGGCACCATCGTGCTCGCGACCGTGCGCGGCGACGTGCACGACATCGGCAAGAACCTCGTCGACATCATCCTCACCAACAACGGCTACACGGTCGTCAACATCGGCATCAAGCAGCCGATCAGCGCGATGATCGAGGCGGCGGAGGAGCACAACGCCGACGTGATCGGCATGTCCGGTCTGCTGGTGAAGTCGACCGTGGTGATGAAGGAGAACCTCGAGGAGCTCGCGTCGCGGGGGCTCGCCGGCCGCTGGCCGGTCCTGCTCGGCGGGGCCGCGCTCACGCGGACCTTCGTCGAGGACGACCTCGCCGGTGGGTTCCCCGGCACCGTGCGGTACGCGCGCGACGCGTTCGAGGGGCTGCGGCTCATGGATCCGCTGGTGAAGGTCGCCAGGGGCGCCGACCCCGAGTCGGTGGGTCTGCCCCCGCTGAAGAAGCGGCGGCACGCCGCAGTGACGCTCATCGAGACGCCGCTCGAGGACCTGCCGGCGCGCTCCGACGTGGCCGCCGACAACCCGGTGCCCGAGCCGCCGTTCTGGGGCACGCGCATCGTCAAGGGCATGCCGCTGGCCCACTACGCCGCGTTCCTCGACGAGCGCGCCGTCTTCCTGGGCCAGTGGGGTCTGAAGCCGGGCCGCGGCGACGACGGCGCCTCCTACGAGGAGCTGCGCCAGACCGAGGGCCTGCCGCGGCTCGCGATGTGGCTGGACCGGATCCGCACCGAGCGCATCCTCGACCCGTCGGTCATCTACGGATACTTCCCCGCGTGGTCCGAGGGCGACGACGTCGTCATCGGACACCACTCCGGCCCCGACGGCGGGTCGGGCGGCGAGCCGGGCACCGAGCGCCTGCGCTTCACCTTCCCGCGCCAGCGCCGCGACCGGCACCTGTGCCTCGCGGACTTCATCCGCCCGCGCTCGTTCTACGAGGAGACCGGACGCTTCGACGTGCTGCCCGTGCAGCTCGTGACCGTGGGCGACACCGTCGCGCAGCACACCGCGAAGATGTTCGCGGCGAACGAGTACCGCGACTACATGGAGCTGCACGGCCTGTCGGTGCAGCTCACCGAGTCGCTGGCGGAGTACTGGCACTCGCGCGTGCGGGCCGAGCTCGGGTTCGCCGACGAGGAGCCCACGGACGTCGAGGGCCTGTTCAAGCTCGAGTACCGCGGGGCGCGCATGTCGCTCGGGTACCCGGCGTGCCCCAACATGGAGGACCGGCACAAGGTCGTGGAGCTGCTGCGGCCGGATCGGGTGGGCGTCGAGCTGAGCGAGGAGCTGCAGCTGCACCCGGAGGCGAGCACGGACGCTTTCGTGTTCCACCACCCGGAGGCGAAGTACTTCTCGGTGTGACGTTCCCCCAGGGCCCAGCGGAGGAACCCGCCTCGCTCACCGTCGCGCCTGTGGCTCGATGATCGAGCTCGTCACTGCGCCGACGGACCGCTTCTGAGCAGGAACGACGGTGAGCACCCGAAGGCGCTGCCGTGGTGTCGCTGATCGACCCCGACCGGTCAGGTTCTCCGTGCACACTGTCGCCATGGTGCGGGTGGGGCTGTGCGAAGACGATCCGGCGATCCGCAGAACGGTGTCGGAGGGGCTGCGGCTGGGCGGGCACCAGGTCGTGCCCGCGCACGACGGCGGGGAGGCGCTGCGCCTGTTCGGCGACGACCGGACGATCGACGTCATCGTCCTGGACATCGGGCTGCCCGATGCGGACGGCCGTGACGTGTGTGTAGCGCTGCGCAGCGCGGGGCAGCGGGCGCCGGTGCTGTTCCTGACTGCGCTGGACGCGTTGCACGAGCGGCTGGCGGGGTTCGCGGCCGGGGCGGACGACTATCTGGCGAAGCCGTTCTCGGTCGCCGAGGTGACGGTGCGGGTCGAGGCGCTGGCGCGCCGGGGCAGGGGCCTCGCGCCGGTCGGGCCGAGCGACCTCGTGCTCGACCCGACCCGGCACGCGGTCGTGTGCGGGGAGCGGGAAGCGCTCCTGACCGCGACGGAGTTCCGGCTCCTCGCCGCCGTCACCTCGCGCCCGGGGGAGGTTGTCCGGCGGCGGGCGGTGATCGCTGCGGCCTGGCCCGACGGTGCCCAGGTCAGCGATAACACCGTCGACTCCTACGCGACGCGGATCCGGCGCAAGCTCGAGCAGATCGGGTCGCCCCTGCGGCTGCACGGCGTGCGCGGCGTGGGGTACCAGCTGCGGTGAGAAGCCTCCGTGCCCAGCTCGTCTCCTCCACCATCCTGCTCGCGGCTGCGGTCATGGTGGTCCTGGTCGTCGGTACGCAGGCCGTCCTGGAGCTGACCGCGCGCCGGGATGTGCGCGCGGCGTTGACCGACAACCCGCCGGGTGCCATCGCCGTCTACGAGCGTTCCGAGCGGCTGGCGCTGATCGCCACCGTGGTGCTCGGGATCCTGGTCGTCGCGCTGGTCGGGTGGCTGGCGTGGCGGGTGGTGCGCAGGGCGCTCGCCCCCGTGCGGCAGATGGCAGAGCGTGCGGCGGACTGGAGCGAGCGCGACCTGTCCCACCGGTTCGCGCTCGGCCCGCCAGTCACTGAGCTGGCGGCCCTCGGGGCGACCCTCGACCACCTGCTCGACCGGGTGGCACGGGCGATCCTGACCGAGCAGCGGCTGACGTCCGCGCTCGCCCACGAGCTCCGCACGCCGCTGACGGCCATCGCCGCGACGGCCGAGCTGGCCCAGCTCCGGCCCGACGGCGACCCGGCGGTACGCGACGATCTCGCCGTGATCGGGGAAGCTGCCGCGCGGATGTCGACTGTCATCACGACCCTGCTGGAGGTGGCGCGCTCCCCGCAGGCGCGCGCGGGTGGCGCGAGAGCGTCGGTCCCTGACGTCGTCGCCTCGGTGGCACCCGCGGTCGGCTCCCCGCTGCGGTTCGTGACCGACGTCGCGGCCGACGTCACGAGCGTGGCCGCGCCGGCCGGTCTGGTGGTCCGCGCCCTGGCACCTCTGGTCGAGAACGCGGCCCGGCATGCGCGGACCCAGGTGGCCGTCGAAGCGAGGCTCGTCGGCGACCACGTGGAGCTGAGGGTCCGCGACGACGGGGCGGGCGTCGCGCCCGAGCTACGCGAGCGCATGTTCGAGCCGGGGGCGAGCGGCTCCGGAGGGACGGGGCTGGGGCTGGCGATCGCCCGCCGGGTGGCCCGGTCCCTGGGCGGCGACGTCGTCCCGTCCGACGCCGGTACGGGCGCGAGCGAGGCCGGCGGCTGCTTCGTCCTGCTTCTACCGCGCGGCTGACCCCGCCAGCGCGGATCTCCGCCGACGAGATCAGGCCGCGTCGGCCTGGCCGTGTGCGATCGGCCTGGTGTGGTCGACCTTGCTGATGCTCAGGTAGACGACGACGGCGAGGATCGCGGCCAGGAACCCGAGGCTCGGGACGAGGGTGCCGAGCCCGAGGCCGCCCTCCGAGCGATCCATGGCGAGGAAGTCGCCGATGTTCGCCCCCAGCGGGCGGGTCAGGACGTAGGCGAACCAGAACGTGAGCACGGCATCGGCGCCGAACCGCCAGGCGGTGAGCGCGACGACACCGAGGCTGAGTGGGAGCAGCACCGAGATGCCTGGACCCCAGCCGGTCAGCTCGAGGGTCCAGTCGCCCAAGGCGGTGCCGAGGGCGAAGGTGACCAGCACGGTCAGCCAGTACCAGCCCTCGCGAGCGGGGGTGTTGATCGCGTGGATCGACAGGGTCCGCTCACGGGCGTACCAGACGCTGAAGACGGCAGCGAGCAGGACGGCGAAACCAGTGCTGCTGATCCACAGCGGAACGCCCTGCCCATCGGTCAGGTTGTCGGTCAGCAGCGTGCCCTCGACGCTGACCAGCACCACGGTGAGCCAGTAGATCCATGGCGTGTAGGCGCGGGCGCGGAACTGGAGCACGAGCGCCGCGGCCAGCAGGACGGCGAACAGGAGGGTCGTGTTGAGAAGCCCGAACCCGAGGGTCTCGTTGACGTAGTCGGCGAAGCTCTCGCCGACGCTGGTGCACAGGATCTTGATGACCCAGAACCAGACGGTGACCTCGGGAACCTTGTTCAGCAAGACCGTCCGGCGGTCGGCGAGCGCGGTCATGCGGTCACCTCCTCGGTCACCGGCGCGACGGCGGACGTGCCTGCAGCGAGCGGCCGTGCGGCGTCGGCGCGGGTCACGGTGAGGTAGGCGACCAGGAGCGCGAACAGCGCCACGCCCACGGCGGTCACCGGCCCGGTGCCCCAGTCCAGGCCGTACCGGGTGGCCATCCAGTCGGCGATGCTGGCGCCCAGGGGCCGGGTCAGCGCATACGCCGCCCAGAACGTGGCGACCGGAAGCGCGAGCGACCCGCCGCGCCTTGCGACCGACCAGACCGCGAGCGGAACCAGGATGAGAGCGGCGAAGAGCACGACCGACCAGGCGAACCCCAGGTGCAGGTCCTGCGCGGTGGTGTCCCCCAGCGCGGTGCCCAGACCAAACGTGATCAGCACGGTGCCCCAGTAGAACCGCTCCCGCCGGGGAGTGGTGATCGAGTGCACCGACAGGGTGCCTTCCGACCGCTTCCACCAGGCCAGCAGGCCGGCCAGGACCACGAGGTAGAGCAGGGTGTCGACGTAGTACGGCGTGCCGAGCACGACGTGCGGGCCGTCGGCGATCATCGTGCCGAAGACCGCGACCATGAGGACGGCCGCCCAATAGCGCACCGGGTGATACGCGTCGGCCCGCAGCTGCAGCCAGAGGACGACGGCGAAGCCGCCGACGCCCACCAGGCCGGCGACCACCAGGCTGTGAGTGCCCATGAAGTCGGCGGCGGTCTCACCGATTCCGGTGGTGAGCACCTTGACGATCCAGAAGACGAGGAAGACCTCGGGGACCTTCGCGCCCGCGAACACGCGGGTCTTGTCCGGAGGAGGGTTCATGGCCCGGACCATAGGCGGGCCCGCCTGACGCGAACCTGACTGGCGTCGGCCCGACGCCGCACCGATCCAACCCGGGACGAGCACGCCAACGCTCACTCATCCGAGTCGCGCCGAAACGTTCGCGGCCTGGGCGCACACCGAACCTTCCCGCATCACCCACGACGCCGCCGGTCACGGCCGCTAACGTCGCAGCCGTGGTCCGGAGACGGGCGCGCTAACCGCGTAGGCACCTCGAGGGCGTCCCTCGCGCACCGGCGTCGTCAACGTCCCGGAGCGATGGCCACGAGCGCGGCGCCCGCGAGAGGCGAGGTAGCCGATCATCACCGTGACGCGCAGCGCCGCGAGGACTCCCCGCGGCGCTGCGCCTGGTGATTCGGTCACAGCTGGATCGGTGCGCGGGCGATCGTCAGCAGCTGCGGCGCCGCCGGGGTGCAGCACCCGACCGCTGAGGCGCCGTCGGTGTCGTCGTAGAGGCCCGAGCCGCCGCACACCCCGGTGTCGGGCAGCACGAGGTCGACGCGCTCGGCCGCCTCGGCGTCGCCGGCGAGCATCGCGACGACGCTGCGCACCTGCTCGTACCCGGTCAAGGCCAAGAACGTCGGGGCACGGCCGTAGGACTTCATCCCGACCAGGTAGAGGTTCGGCTCCTGCGGGTGCGCGAGGTCCTTCGCGCCGGTGGCCTGCACCGACCCGCACGAGTGGATGTTGGGGTCGATCTCAGCCGCGATCGCCCGCGGCGCCTGCAGTGTGAGGTCGAGGTCGAGGCGCAGCTCGGACAGGAACGACAGGTCGGGACGAAATCCGGTGAGCACGACGACCACGTCGGCCGGGTCCAGCTTTCGCCCGTCCTCAGCCACGACGACCGCCTGGTCGCCGACCCGCTCGATGCTCTCCGTGCGGAAGCCCGTCACGACGCCGACGCGACCGGCATCGACGGCCTCTCGCGCCCGGATGCCTAGCGCGCCGCGCTGCGGGAGCTGGTCAGCAGCCCCGCCGCCGAACGTGCCTGCCACGGTGCCGCGGCGCAGCACCCAGGTGATCCGCGTGCCCGGGTGCTCACGGGCGATGCGGTCGAGCTCGATCACCGCGTTGAGCGACGAGTCGCCGGCGCCGACGACGACCGTGTGCTTGCCGGCGTGCCGGTGCGGCGCCGCACTGTCGGGGATGCCGTATGCGACGAGGTCGGCGTTGGCGTGCTCGCCCAGGGCGGGCAGCCCGTCCGCCCCGGCCGGGCTGGGCGTGCGCCACGTGCCCGACGCGTCGATCACGGCGCGCGCCTCGACGCGCAGCTCGGTCCCGGCGCGGTCGGTGACGTGGACGACGAACGGCTGCTCGCCGCGGCGGGCGTCGACCAGCCGGTCGCGGCCCTTGCGCGAGACCCCGGTGACGCGCGCGTCGTACCAGACCCGCTCGCCGAGGGCGTCGGCCAGCGGGGCGAGGTAGCGCCCTACCCAGTCGGCAGCGGTCGGGTACCCGGCGGTGGGAGCCTTCCAGCCGGTCGGCTCGAGCAGCCTCGCGCCGGCCTTGTCTACCAGCTCCGGCCACTCGGAGAACAGCCGCACATGCCCCCACTGCGCCACCGCCGACGCGGGGCCGCTCCCGGCCTCCAGCACCAACGGCTCCAGACCACGCTCCAGCAGGTGCGCCGCGGCGGCCAGGCCCTGCGGGCCAGCGCCGATCACCACGACAGGCAGGTCAAACATCGCTCCTCCTCGCATTCACGAACGTCGATGCGACATACCTTGGAGGTCAGATCGACAGATGTCAATACGTGGGCGAGGTCGGACCTCACTCGTGCCGTAGCCGTGCGAGTCATTGCCGGACGGACCGCACCGGACCGTCCGGCTCCCACGTACGGGCCTGCAGCTCACCCGCCAGCGCACGGACTCGGTCTCCCGCGGCGCGCCACCCGACCACCGGCTCGGCCCGGACGACGCCGCCTGCCGCGACCACCTCGACGATCCATGGCTTGCCGAACGCCATCCGTGCCAGGGCGAACGCGGGCAGGAGCAGAAGGAGCACAGCCAGTTCCCCGAGGAACAGCAGCAGGATCGCGACCAGCGGCAGCAAGATGACCACCGCGATGCCGAGCAGGATCACGGCAACGACCGGAAGGTCGCCGTCGAGGTCGAGGTCGGGGAAGTCCCAGGGCGAGGTGGATGTGGGGTCTACCTCGCGCATCCTGGGCCGCCACGGCAGCAGCCGACGATGCACGCGGAACGTGACGCCGCTCGGGGTCGTGACCTTCATGGCGCGAGGGTAGTGGTCAGCACCCAACGTGGTGGCGTGGAGGCCGAGATGCAGACACGACGCGCGGCCGCGCAGGCGGCGAGGCGGAGCGGATTCCGCTCGCCTCGTCGCGCCCTAGCGCACAGCCCGGGATGTGACTACGGTCACACCATGATGCGCCTCTTGAGCACGGCGAGGTCCGCCGGGCTGGCCCTGATCGCCGCTTTCGCGCTCGTCGGCTCCGTCGCGACAGCAGCGCCCGCCGCCCCCGCTGCCCCGGCCTCCCGCGTCGTCTACGACGCCCTCGGCGACTCGTACGCCTCCGGCTACGGCGTCCCGCCATACGGCCCCTGCGGCCGCTCCCAGAGCGCCTACGCCGTGCAGCTCGACGGACGCCAGCGCCTGAAGCTCGACGACTTCGTCGCCTGCGCGGGCGCCACCACGACCTCCCTGGTCAGCGGAGGCCAGCTCGCGGCGCTGGACGCCGACACCGACCTGGTGACCTTGACCATCGGCGGTAACGACATCGGCTGGTCGACGGCGGTCACCGCCTGCCTCGCCGGCACCGACGCCCAGTGTGCGGGCGCGACCGCCGTCGTCACCGGCCGCGCGACCGTCCAGCTGCCGGCCCTCCTCGACACGGTCTACGCCAAGGTCGCCGCGGCCGCCCCGAACGCTCACGTCGTGGTGACCGGCTACCCGAGGCTCTTCTCGCCCGAGTACGGCGCCTTCCTCGCCGCCTCCCCGGCGGAGCAGAGCGCGCTCAACGCCGGTGCTGACACGCTCGACGAGGTGATCGCCACCGCGGCCGCCCGCCACGGGTTCCAGTACGTCGACGTCCGCAAGCGCTTCGACGGCCACGGTGTGAACTCGCCGGACGCGTGGATCCTGGGGCCCTTCGACCCGGCTGCCTTCCACCCGAACGCCGACGGTTACGAGGCCTACACGGCCGCGGTGAACTCGGCGCTGGGTCCGGTCAAGCTGAGCTGAGCCGGGTCCACGGTGCGGGAGATCACCGACGGCTCGGCCCCTGGCAGCACCCTGGTCGTCAACGACAAGGTCCGTCGTCGAGCGCGTTCGCCGGCCGCGCGGTCGCCGCGGCCGTCCGCCCAGACCGCGGCCGGGACCGACCCGTGGCGGACCCGCGTCCCGAACCTCGTCGCCCTCCTGACCTTCGGCGCGGCGTTCGGCTACGTCGAGGCAGCGGTCGTCGTCTATCTGCGCCGCCTCCTCGGCGTGAGCATGACCTACGACGTCGGCCCATCCCGCACGCACCTGGACCTCGGCTTCATGTCCTTCGTCACGCCGACGACGCCGCCGCTCGTCTCGGCGGACATCACGCGCACGGAGACGTTGCGCGAGGCGGCGACGATCGTCATGCTCGCCGCGGTCGCGTGGCTCGCCGCACGCTCCTGGGCTCGGCGGTCCGGCGCATTCCTGGTCGCCTTCGCCACCTGGGACATCACGTACTACCTGTGGCTGCGCATGCTGGTGGGCTGGCCGCAGGGCTTGGGTACGAAGGACGTATTTTTCCTCATCCCGGTGACGTGGGTGGGGCCGGTCGCCACCCCGTTAGCGATCTCGACGGCGATGCTGCTCGTCGGAGCGTGGTTCTACCTTCGCCCCCGACCCCCCGGGCGCGCCGAGCCAGCCCCACCGCGTGACGCAGGCTCGCACTACGACGACTCGTCTGACGCCCGGGCCTGAATCTCGCGGATGATCGACGCGAGGGCTCCGGACGCGAGAAGACCAGGCCCCAGCGGTCCGGCGGAGTCCTCCCCAACGGGAGGTAGTCGTCGAAGCGCGGCTCTGGCCTCCGGGGTCAGGTGCTCGAGCTGCCACTGAACCGCATCGTGGACAGCCCCTGGTCTGATCGGGCGCCCCAAGCCCGGCAGCACGCGCGGCGTACGCTGCCGCGCCCAGCGCATGTGCGCCCATGTGAGCGACGGCTGCTGCTTGCGCGGCGGCGCGGGCGGCTGCCACTGCAGCCGGAGTCGCCACGTCCCGCGCGGCACGGCCGGCGACGAAACGACGACGGATCTCTCCGGCGGCATCGAGCTCCCCGCGACCAAAGGCCCGTGCTCGGGCGATGGCGTCATGCGGGCGATCATCGGTCGGCGCTTCCGCCTCGAACAGATGCACGACTCGCTCCGCGCAGTCGGCAGCCCAGATCGCGAGGTACCGACGGTCAGCCTCGCTCAAGGTTTGCGGAGAAGCCACAGCTGCAGCATGCCAACGCGCAGAGCCACAGGTTCAGGGATCGTGCTACCGCGCGTCGCGCGTCGACCCCCGCACCACGAGGTGGACGGGCGCCACGACGTGCTCCGCAGGGGCGCTGCCGTCCGCCATCCGCCGGTGCAGCAGCCCGACGGCGTGCTGCGCGACGCCTTGATGGTTGGGGTCGACCGAGGTGATCCCCGGAGGCACGCAGCGTGACACGTCGAGGTTGTCGAACCCGGCGAGCTGGACGTCGTCGGGGACGCGCAGCCGGCAGTCCGCGAGCGCCGCCACGGCGCCGAGGGCGATGACGTCCGTCGCCGCGAAGACCCCGTCGAACGGCAGGCCGGACGCGACGACGTCGTGGACGGCGTCGCGGGCCGCCTGCGACGAGAAGTTCGCGGTCGGCACGACATAGCGGTCGTCAACCGGCAGGCCCATCTCGCGGTGGGCGAGCTCCCACCCGCCCCGGCGGTCAGAGGTCATCATGTGCTCGCGCTCGAACGTGCACCCGAGGGCGAGGATGCGGCGTGACCCACGTTCGCACGATCGGCTTCGAAGTCCGCACGCGGTCGAGCTGCTCACGCTCGAGTCCGGCCACCGAGAGCAGCACGCCGTCGTAGAGCTGCAGCCGTGCGACGCTGAGCGACTCCATCTCATGCTCGGGGTTTGCGCTCGTCCGTTCGAGAACCAGGTGTCGCCCTTGGGCCTCGACCAGCGGAGCGATCTTGTCGGCGACGTCGCCGAAGTAGTCGTGGAAGCTCGGGACGATGAGTGCGATCGTGTCGGTCCGGCCGGCTCTAAGGTGTCGGGCCGTGAGGTTGACCTGGTAGCCGAGGGACTCGACCGCGGCCAGCACCCGAGCTCGGGTGGGCGCGCCGGCCTGGCGGCGCTCGTTGAGGACGTTCGACACCGTCATGATCGAGACGCCCGCCTCACGCGCGACATCCGACATGGTCACCATCGGCATCCCCCTGCGGCCATTGTGCCAGCCGAGCGACTTCCACCTTCCCGAGAACACCGAGCACGGCGCGGTGCTCCCCCTCACGAGGGCGGAGTGGGAACTGCTCGACGAGCGACAGCGTCGCGCGCCCTCACGCCACCGGGACCGTGAAGGCCACGCCGGCGTGCAGGTGCACCGTCCTGCTGGTCCGACCACCTTCGAGGCCGGGCAGGTCGAGGACGACGTCGCCAGATGCTCCCGCGTGGATCACGGCACGCGTCAGTGCACCGTCGTGCCATGCCAGGTCGAGTGCATGGCCGCCGCGGATGCGCAGCCCCCGCGCCTCACCCGACGGCCACTCTTCCGGGAGGGCCGGCAGGATCGCGATCGCGTCACCGTGCGACTGCACGAGGAGCTCGGCCATGCCGGCCACTGCGCCGAGGTTCCCGTCGATCTGGAACACGGCTCCCTCGGGCCAGCCCTCCAGCGGATGCAGGTCCAGCAGAGATTGCGAGGACAGCGGACCCACGAGCGTCGCCACGCTCCGTGCAGCCAGCTCACGGTCCCGCAGGCGTGCCGCGAGGCACAGCACCCACGCCTGGCTCCAGCCGGTGTAGCCCGAGCCCGCGGACAGCCGAAGGTCGAGCGCCGCGCGCGCGGCCGCGAGCTCGGCCTCCGAACCGGAGGACGTCAGGCGATCGCCCGGGAAGAGCCCGTACAGGTGCGAGAGGTGGCGGTGGCCGCGCTCCTCGGGATCGAGGTCGTCCGCCCACTCGGCCAGCCGGCCGTCGATCACCACCGGTCGCCGCAGCTTCTCCAGCGCGGTGCGCGCCTCGTCGACCAGCGCGGCGTCCGCTGCCTCGTCCCCGTGCTGGCCGAGCAGCTCGACGGTGCGCGTCAGGACCTGATGGGTTAGCTCCTGGTCCATGGCGCTGCCCCATGTCACAGCGAACGGCGCACCGTCGGCCAGGAACGCGTGCTCGGGCGAGCTCGACGGGCTGACGACGAGGCTCCCGTCGGTGTGCGGCACGAGCATGTCGAGCGCGAACGCGGCACAGGATCTCAGCAGGGGCAGCACGCGCGTGCGCATCAGGCCCGATGCCTCGGAACCGGGCGGGAGGAACGCATGGTGCTGCACCACGTGGTCGGCCAGCCACCATAGCGCCGAAGACCAGCTGACCCACTGCGGCAGTCCCGGCACAGGGTCCGTGAAGCGCCACAGGTCGGTGTTGTGGTGCACGCACGCCCCGCGCGCACCGTAGAGCCGCCGCGCTGTCTCCCCACCTGCGTCCAGCAGCTCGTCGACGAGGTCGAGCAGCGGCTCGTGCAGGTCTCCCAGGCCGACGAGCTCCGCGCCCCAGTAGCTCATCGGCAGGTTGATGTTCGTGGTGAGGTTGCAGCTCCACGCGGGCCGGGCGTCGGCGTTCCAGATCCCTTGGAGGTTCAGCGGCTGCGAGCCCGGGCGCGAGCCCGCGATGAGCAGGTATCGGCCGAGGTCGAAGTAGAGCTCTGACCTCTCGGCCTCGGGGTGACGACCCGCGGACGCGGAGAGGTCGAGGTCGCAGCGGCCGAATCGCACCTCGTGCTCACGCACATGCCGTTCCCGCAGGACGTCCACGTCGAGCGCGAGCGCGGTCTCCACCCGGCTGCGGGCGGCCGCAGCGAGCGTCGCGACATCGGCCGACGGACGCGCGGCCCAGCCACGGAACCCGCTCTCCGCGGAGACAACCAGACGCCCTCCCGCCGCGCTCGGGAGCCACGCGGCCACCAGAGCAAACCCCATCCCGGCGGCGACGAGGCCGTCGGCGTCGGGCGCGTCGTCCGGGTAGACGACGGGCTCGTCAGCCGGGACGTAGTGCGGAAGGACGTTCGCCGGCGCGCGGCCCGACATCGTCAGCCAGGTGACGCCGTCGCTCGCCTTCGACGTCGTGCGGACAGGGTGGGCACTCCCCAGGATCGGGACCGCCGTCGGCGCACCGGTCGCGGCGACGACGAGGACGCCGTCGACGGCAGAGATGTAGCTCTCGAGCCGCACGCCGTCGGCTGTCGTGACTGCGACAGCGGCCGCCAGGTCAAGGCTCCGCCGGTACCCGTGCGCCGGATAGTCCGCCGCGGGCCTCGTGTCGTAGCTCCACTCGATCCAGCCCAGGGGCTGGTATGCCTGCACCCACGACTGCGCCTGCATCGACCGGGCGAGCTCGTCGGCGCCGCGGTGGTCGCCTGCGGCGACTGCGGCACGCAGCCGAGACACCAGGTCCGGGCCGGGTCCGGAGGCTTTCCGAGCCGGTCCGCCGGACCAGAGCGTGTCGACGTTGAGGTCGATCCGTTCGGTCCGGCGCCGGCCGTGCATGGCGGCACCGAGCGTGCCGTTGCCGAGCATGAGGCAGTCGGCGAACCGTTCCGCCGGGCTGTCGATCTCCAGGACGTGACGCAAAGGAAACTCCCGTCCGAGGTGCCGAGACCTCATCATCTCGGTGGGCCCGAAGGGGTTGACGGCGCCCGCGGTTGATCCTACTTTAACGCTAAACCTCCTCGCAAAGTCCTGTCACCTCCAGACATCGAAACTATTTCGCACGCGCGACCCGGGCGCCTAAACTCCATCTGACGTGGGCGTAAGTCGCCTCATTCAACCCGAAACGTTTTCGAGGCGCAGGGGAGCCATGGCGACGCATCCGCCGCACAGGAGAGCCACTCTCGCCGACGTCGCTCAGCTTGCCGGCGTCTCCCAGGCCACCGTCTCCAAGGCGCTCAACGGACGCGCCGACATCGCGACGTCCACCCGTGCTCGGGTGCTGGACGCCGTGACCTCGCTCGGCTACCGGCCCACGACGGCGCGCGCTGCCGACACCCACCGCCGGGCCCTCGTCGTCGCCTTCGACATCCCCGCCTCGCCGTACATCATGAACGTCCTGCAGGGCGTGCTGGCCGCGGCCACGGACGCTCAGGTGGACCTGCTCACGCGGCTCGCCCCCGACGTCGGCCAGCGCATCGAGCGTACGTCCGCGCGTTCCTGGATAGCCGACCAGCGGGCCGCGGGCGCGATCGGGTTGGTCGGGCTCACGTTGTCCCGGCCGGACGCGCTGCTGGACGCGGCCGCCGAGGCGAGCCTGCCCTTCGTCATGGTGGACCCGGTCGACACGCAGCACGCGCGGATGGTCAGCGTGGCCTCGAGCAACTGGGCCGGGTCACGGGCCGCGGCTTCACACCTGATCGAGCTCGGGCACCGACGCATCGCGTGGATCGGCGGGCCCGACACCTCCACCGCTGCCCGCGACCGGTTCTACGGGTACCAAGCAGCGCTCGACGCCGCGGGGATCACCGTCGACCCCGAGCTGGTCCGCACCGACCAGTTCGACGTCGCCGCAGGTGCGCGGCACGCACGAGACCTGCTGAGCACGAGCGCGCCGCCGACCGCGATCATGGCGGCCGACGACGAGATCGCCGTCGGCATCCTCGCGACGGCGCACGAGCTCGGCGTGCGGGTGCCGCACCAGCTGAGCGTCATCGGCTTTGACGACACTCCGCAGGCCGCGTGGACGACTCCCCCGCTGACGACCGTCCACCAGCACCTCGACGGCATGGGCCGGATGGCCGTCGAGACCGCGCTCACGATGGCCTCGGGGGCGCTTCCCGCCTCCCGGCACACCGAGCTGGGCACGACGCTGGCGCTCCGTGACACGACCGCTGCCCCCGCGTGCGGTGCGCAATGTGAGTAACTAACATTTCAGAGATGGGCTTGCTCATGTCCCCCCGGGCCCTGCGCACCCGGGCGCGGATCCTGGACGTGGCGCTGGACCTGTTCGAGCGTCAGGGCTACGACACGACGACGACGGCGCAGATCGCCGCCGCCGCGGGCGTCACGCCCATGACGTTCTTCCGGCACTTCTCCACCAAGGCGGCGGTGCTGGTCTCCGACCCGTACGACCCGGTGATCGCCGAGCACGTCGGAGCGCAACCCGTCGGACTGCCGCCGCTGGATCGTACCCGTCGGGGGATGCTCGCGGCTCTGGTCATGATCGAGCCGGTCGAGGACGCGACGGCTCGCCGCCGGGTCGCGCTTCTCGCGGGAGAGCCCGCCTTGCGAGTCGCGGTCGCAGCCGGGACCGCGACGACGGAGAAGGTCATCGTCGAGCGGCTGGTCGCCGACGGCGCGGACCCGTTCGACGCGCGGGTCGCCGCGGCAGCGTGCCTGGCCGCAGCGACCGCCGCGATCCTCCTGCTGCCCGAGACGGGCGGCTCGCTCGCGGGAGCGGTCACCCGGGCTCTGGAGCAGCTTGGCGCCGAGGCGCCGTCGCGAGCGGTCCGATCATGAGTGCCGCGCTGCTGCTCGACGCCGTCACTCACAGGTTCGGCGGCCGCGTGGCACTCGACGGGTTCGCGGTCCAGGTCGACCCGGGCGAGGTGGTCGCGCTGGTCGGGCTCAACGGGGCGGGCAAGACGACCGCGCTCCGGGTGCTGGCGGGACGGGTGCGACCTGACGCGGGGACGGCGCGGGTACTTGGCAGCGACCCCGTGCACCTGTCGCGAAGTGCGGCCCTGCGGTTCGGCCACGTCGTCGACGCGCCGCTGGTCTATCCCGAGCTGACGGTCCGGGAGAACGCGCGCTGCGCCGCACTGCTCCACGGACTGCCACGATCCGACGTCAGCCGCGCCGTGGACGACGTCATCTTCCGCCTGGAACTGGACCCGTGGGCGGATGCGCCAGCGCGCGCACTGTCACAGGGCAACCGGCAGCGGCTGGGCGTCGCGACCGCCGTCGTCCACGCGCCCACAGCTCTCGTGCTCGACGAACCCACCAGCGCCCTGGACCCGCGCGGGGTGGTCATCGTGCGCGAGCTGGTGCGCGAGCTCGCGGCCGCCGGGTGCGCCGCGCTGGTCTCCAGCCACCACCTCGACGAGGTCGCCCGCGTGGCCGACCGCATCGTCGTCGTGCACGCCGGCCGGCAGATCGGGGCTCTGCCGCCCGGCGCCGCCGACCTCGAGCGCCGGTTCTTCGCGATGGCGCTGGCCGACGACGAACGCCGCAGCGCGACCGCTGCCCTCCGCGGAGACCGGTCATGACCGGCCCCCTCGCAACCGCGTGCGCGGTGGAGCTGCTCAAGCTCCGCCGGTCAGTGATCGCATTCGTCGTCACGCCGCTGATCGCGCTGGTTGTGCCTCTGGCGAGCTACGGCGCCGTCTGGTTGGCGCGCTCCCCAGACCTGCCCGGGACCGCCGCGGCGAAGTTCCAGCCGTTCGCGGACGGGCCGGTCGCCGTGGCGAACCTGAGCGTGTGCGGCCAGATCCTGTCGGTGGCCGTGCTCGGGGCATGCGGGTTCGCCGCGGCATGGTCGTACGGACGCGAGCTCACCGGCGGTACCGCGGGCGCGCTGTTCGGGCACGCGGTCCCCCGCCAGACGGTCGCGCTCGCCAAAGGGCTCGTGCTCCTCGCGTGGCTGGCCGGGTGCGTGCTCGTCGCCGTCGGGCTGTCCGCCGCCCTCAGCCGGCTCGGTGGCGGTACCTTCCCGCCCGAGGCGTGGTCCAGCGCCTGGACGGCACTCGCCGTGGGCTGGCTCGCCGTCGGGCTCGGGCTGCCGTTCGGCTGGGTCGCCACGATCGTGCGCAGCCCGTTCGCCACCGTGGGGATCTTGATCGGCCTTGTCGCCGTCACTCAGGTGATCGTGGTGCTCGGAGCCGGGACGTGGTTCCCGTACGCCGCCCCGTCGCTGTGGGCGGGCATGGGCGGCCCGGATGCGGCGGCGGCCGTACCGCCAGCCGCTCTTCTGCTCGCTGCAGCCTTGGCGCCGGCGGGTCTGGTCGTCGTCGTCCGCGCCTGGTCGAAGCTGACGAACGTGTGAGGAGCGACCTCCACAGTCATCGCCTCGCCGGTTGCGACGCCCCTACCATGACGCCGTGGCCCACTCGGGGAACCCTGCAGAGCTCGCGCCTTATGACCCTGCGTGGGCACGGCTCGCGGCGGACCAGCTCGCCTTCGCGCGTAGGCGCGCCCACGTCGCGAAGCCTCGTTCAGCGTGCTTGGAGAGCCGCGTCACGCACCCCAGTGCTCCCTGAGCACCTGCATCACCTGACGGTCATCCTGCAGGCGGTGACCGGGACCTTCGATGATCAGGTGCCGAGCGCAGGAAGCGACGAGCGCGTGGGCAGTCTCTTCGTAGAGCGGGCTCCACCCTGCGGTGATGACCAGCGTCCTTGCGGGCAGGTTCGGTTTGGGCCGGAGCCCGACGCCCCACAGGGGATGCAGAGCACGGAGCCGGCTGACGCTGGCCTGCAGAGCTTCGTCTGGCAGATCTGGAGGCTCCGCACCCATCCCAGCGGCGAAGAGCCGCGAGAAGTCGTGCACGGACACGGATGTGTCGTTCGCGACCGCGAACACGGGAGTCATCGCCGCAACGTGCTCCTCGACCGCGGGCATCCCGCGCGCCACGTCGAAGCACGCCGGCTCAAGAAGCGCAAGCGAATGGACTAGCGAGGGGTCCTTCTGAGCGGCCAGCAACGCTGCGTTCGCGCCGTACGAGTGCGCGACCACGTGCCCGCCATCTCGGTCACGCAACCACTCGAGAAGGCGTTGCGCATCCCGGGCCGCATCGTCGGCGACCCCGAGGCGCGGGAGGAAGAACCAGCCCACCTCGGCCACTGCCACCTGATGCGGCCATGCGTCGGCCCCCTCTTTGCCCGCTCCGTGAACGAACACCACGTCCATTCGACGAATGGTGCCGTATGTCCGGTCCAGAGCAAGCAGAATGCGCGTCGGTGGACTGGCCCGCTCTACGCGAAATCCGCTGGCAGAAACCCGGCACCACCTGCCAGCATGCCTCCCGTGGCAGACGACGCCGAGGCGCTCGCGGACGCGAACAGACAGGTCAGCCCCGTCACGACCTCGCCGTCGATCGGCCGGCGTCTCGCCGCCGGCGTCGCCGAGCGCTTCCGCCGTCGTCAGGTCGCCGCGTCGCAGATGGTGCGGCTGACGCCCTACGCCGGGGCGCCGCTGGTGACGGTCACGGTTCTCGTCCACCTGCTGGCCGGTGCGGCGCCGGTGGTCTTCATGGTGGCGACGGCGGTCGCCTTGCCGGGGGTGCTGGCCGGGGCGATGCCCTTGGCCTTGTGGGTCGCCGTTGCCGCGTTCCTGCTCCAGCAGGTGCTGGCCCCGGTCCAGCTCGTGCTCTCGCGCGAGATCGCCCGGCATGTGGACACCGCGTGCATCTCTCGGCTGACCGGGTTTGCGCTGGGCGAAGCGACGCTCGCGGGTCTGGAGCGTCCGGACGTGGCCGATCGGCTCAACCAGGTCGACGAGGCGTTCGAGCAGTGGACGCTCACGCCGGGTGCAGCGCTGGAGGGCGGCCTTGCGCTGATCGCTCGGTACACCCAGCTCGTCGGGGCCGTGGCGGTGCTCGGGTGGGCCGCCGGCCCGTGGGCGATGGTCGCGGGAGCGCTCGTCGCGGTCGTCGCGCGCACCGGCCAGGCGGAGGCGTTCCATCAGTGGGGTTCGCTCATCCGGTCGTTCCAACCCGCGCGGCGGCGCGTGGCCTATGTCCGCGAGCTGGCGACCAGCACGCGCGCGGCGAAGGAGATCCGTGCGCTGGGGCTCCTGGAATGGTTGGAGGACCGGCACCAGGCGGAGACACGCACCTGGCTGGACCCGATGTGGTTCTGGCGCAGGCGCATCTACGGCGCGCCGTTCCTCGCCTACGCCGCCGTGGCCCTGGTGGGCTCGGCGGTCGCGCTGCTGCTGGTCGCCGACGGCGGTGCGTCCGACGCGGCGGCGCGCCTCGTCGCCGTGAGCCTCTCGGTGCAGGCGGTCGTGCTGTGCTGCCGGTTCGGCGTCATGTTCCCGGAGTCCGACATCAAGCTCGTCTACGGCCGCAGCGCGTTCACGGCGCTGGAGGAGCTGGAGCACACCCTGCGTCAGCAGGCGGGGCCTCCGCGCGCGGCGACCTCAACGCCGGGCGCCGTCGTCGCACCGTCCGGCCAGATCGCCTTCCACGGCGTGGAGTTCGCCTACCGCGCGGGCGTGCCCGTGCTCGACGGGCTGGACCTGGTGCTTCCGGCCGGGACGTCGACGGCCCTGATCGGCGTGAACGGTGCGGGCAAGACGACGCTCGTCAAGCTGCTCGCGGGCATCTACACGCCCGACGGCGGTCGCGTGCGCGTCGACGGCACGGACCTGCGGTCGATGGACCAGGACCAGTGGCAGCGGCACTTCGCGGTCACGTTCCAAGACTTCCTGCGTTACGAGCTGACGCTCCGCGACAACGTCGCCATGGGCGCCATCGACCACCGCGCCGACGACGCCGGGATTCGCGAGGTGCTGGACCGCGTCGGTCTCGATGACCTGCTGGAACGGCTGCCGGGCGGGCTCGAGACGCCGCTGACGCGGTCGGTCGAGGGCGGCCGCGAGCTGTCGGGCGGGCAGTGGCAGCGACTCGCGCTCGCCCGGGCACTGTTCGCGGTGCGCCACGGGGCATCGGTGCTCGTCCTGGACGAGCCGACCGCCCAGCTCGACGCCCGTGGCGAGGCGGAGTTCTACGACACCTTCCTCGAGCTGACCCGTGGCGTGACGAGCCTGGTGATCTCGCACCGCTTCTCGACCGTCCGCAACGCCGACCGGATCGTCGTGCTCGACGACGGCCGAATCACGGAGTCGGGCACCCACGACGAGCTCGTCGGCCTCGGCGGTGTGTACGCCCGGATGTTCGAGGTCCAGGCCAAGCGGTTCGCGGCGGCGGACCCGATCAAGGAGGCGCAGCCGTGAACGAGGTCGTGTTCTGCCTGAGCCGGCTGTTCTCCCTCGCCTGGTCGCTGGACCGGCGGCGGTTCGTCGCCGGCGCCGGGCTGCTCCTGGCGGGGGCGGTCGCCACGCCGGTCATCGGGCTCGCGTCGGGACGGCTTGTCGACGCGGTGCACGCCTCCGCCGGCGACGCCGCCGGCCATGCAGTCGGCTGGGGCCTTGTGCTCGCCATCGCCCTGGTCGGTGAGCTGATGCTCGGCCACTTCGCCCACCTGTACTACTTCGAGCTCGCCGAGCTGACCGAGGAGCGGTTCAACCGCGACCTGCTCCAGATCGTCAACGGCAGCCCGTACCTCGACCAGACAGACGACCCCGCGTTCGCCGACCGGGTCGACCTGCTGCGGCAGGACGTCATGCAGATGCGGACCACCGTCCAGTTCGGGCTCCAGCTCGGCGCGACCGCCGTCCAGATCCTCCTGACGGCGGTGCTGCTGGTCACGCTGTCTCCGTGGCTCCTGCTCCTGCTCGCCGCGGCCGCCGTGCCCGTCGTCGTCGGCAAGCGTGCGGAGGCCAGGTTCCAGGCCACGCGCGAGGAACAGGCGACGACGACGCGCGGTATCCGGCACCTGCGGCGGCTGGCGACCAGCCCCGCGTCGCAGAAGGAGATCCGCCTGTCGGGCGGCGGCGGCTACCTGCTCGGGCGGCAGCGCACGCTGCTCGAGGCCTACGGCACCGCGATGGCCCGCGCCGACCGGCGGTACGCGCTGCTGCGCGGCGCCGGGCAGCTCGCCTTCGGCGTCGCGTACGTCGGCGCGGTGGTCTGGGCGTTCGAGCTGGCCCGTCAGGGCCGCGCGAGCGCCGGCGACGTCGTGCTCATCGTCGTCCTCGCGACGCAGCTCAGCGGCCAGATGGCCAACGGCGTCGAGCTGCTCGGCTCCGTCCACCGCGCCGCCGCCGGGCTGCGCCGATTCATTGCCCTGCGGGCCGAGCAGGACGCGCACGCCGACGGCCGGCAGGGCATCGCGCTCGACGGCGAGCGCGGCCGCGGGCTACGGCTCGAGGCGCTCCGCTTCCGTTACCCCGGCGCGCAGGCAGACGTTCTCTGCGGCATCGACCTCGAGCTGCCTGGCGGCGCCTCGGTCGCCGTCGTCGGCGAGAACGGCGCGGGCAAGAGCACGCTCCTCAAGCTGCTCACCGGCCTGTACCGCCCCACGGCAGGGCGCATCCTCGTCGACGGGGCCGACCTCGCCGGGCTGTCCCCCGACGCCTGGCGGCAGCGGACTGCCGCCTTGTTCCAGGACTTCGCGCGCGTCGAGCTTGCCCTGCGCGACAGCGTCGGCATCGGCGACCTCACCCACGTCGACCAGGACGCCGGCGTGCGCGGGGCGCTCGTCCGCGCCCGTGCCGACGAGCTCGGCGAGACCATCGGACTGGACGCGGTCATCGGCTCCGGCTACGCCGACGGCCGCGACCTGTCCGGCGGCCAGTGGCAGACGGTGGGGTTCGCCCGCACGCTCATGCGCACGACGCCGCTGCTGCTCGTCCTGGACGAGCCCGCCTCGGCCCTCGACGCCCTTGCCGAGCAACGGCTCGTCGACGCCTACCAGGAGACGGCGCGAGAGGTCGCGGCCACCGTCGGCGGCGTCACGGTGTTCGTCACCCATCGGCTGTCGACCGTCCGGCTCGCAGACCACATCGTGGTGCTCGACGCCGGGACGGTCGCGGAGCAGGGGACGCACGAGGAGCTGCTCGCGGCAGGCGGCCGGTACGCGCAGCTGTGGGCGATGCAGGCGCGCGCCTACTCCTGAACCTGTCCGCCGCCTCCGGAACCTATGGCGTGTCGCTAAGAGGACGTCTCACGTGGTCGTCTGGCTCTACGCCGCCTTCGTCGCACTCGCCGCCACCATCACCGCATTCAAGAAGCTCCAGGCCACCACGCGAGACATCCTCTAGGGCGGCGCCCTTGGTCGAACCTGCCGGCCCCACCTGGAGACGTCGGCACGGAACAGCCTCTTCGAGCCGCGAGATCCCGCTCTCGATCTCCGCTTCGCACGCCCGGCATGCGCCTTCGATGTTCTCCAGGGCCGGATGCTCGCTCCAAGCGTGTCCACACTCGGAACACAGCCGCCCTGTCCGGTCGGTCCGGCCGACGTACGCCGCGAGGGTGACGATGCCGACGAACTGGAGGAAAGCGAGAGCGACCGTCGACCACGGCCGACCTCCCGACTCATCCCACTGGACCGCCATCCACAGCACGACCAGGAATGGCACCACCCGAACCCAGAGTCCAGGTCGCCCGCTCAGCTTCGCCAAATGCTTCAGCCCGCCGACGAACGTAAGGCCGTCATGGCGAGCTTCGGCCATTGGCTCGTTCACGGTGGGTCCGCCTCTCTGGGCCTGCTCGATGGCGGGCCGGAAGGGCTCGCGGCTGCCGGAGTCATGTCAGCGCGGTCCCGAGAGGGAACCGTGGGATGTGCGTTCGCTTCGGGGTCAGGCCAGCCGCCAAGGTGGCCGAGCCAGGCGACGGCCAGCCAGGGACCAGTGATCCTGAACTCCACTCCTTGACCGGTGATGGTCGCGACACAGCGGTCTGCCGGTCCAAGCCGCTGGTCGTCAGGAGCGAGTTGCACGAGCCGGTAAGCGGCGACGTCCAAATCGATACGACGCGGCACGCCGGGGGGAGTGATCCAGGCCGCGGTGGCGCTCATTCGAAGCCACGCGGGGTCCGCGTACTTGCTGGGGACCCACGCCGCGTTCCCATCGACCACCTTGCAGGCGAACCCGCAGATCTCCTCATGCGGATCGCGCGGCAGCCGCTTGCGCGACACCGCATTTGGCGGGCGACCTGTGATACGCCACCAGTCGTGTTCGCTGCGAGGTCGATCACCACGCCAAGTGTCCAGGCAATCCCGCGGAGCACGTTACGCGCCAGCCTCAGACCTCGGGATCGCTTGCTCGGCGGCTGCCAGGCCACGACGTCGCAGATGCGTGGCTGACGGCTCATTGCTCGCCTCCGTCTCTGTCCTGGGCTACGACGGGCCGAAATGGGCACGCGGTCGCCGTCATCGTGCCAGTTCTCGCCTCAGGCACACCACAGTTACAAGCGCGTCCTGACACACGTCTGGGCGGGTTCAAGCGGTCAGCGCAACAATCCGACGTGCCGTCATCCTTGCGCGGTGCTCGGATCGGGTCCTCCCTCAGGCCGTCCGGTGTCATCGCTCCCCTCGCGGGGCGCGGAGGCCGCACCCCGGCCTGGATCACCGGCTACCGCCGCCTGACCATCCGCTACGAACGCCACGCCAAGCTCTACACCGCCTTCGTCGCACTCGCCGCCACCATCACTGCATTCAAGAAACTACAGGCGGGCGTCTCGTCTCCCTGGATCCATTCCGGTTCGCCTCGCATGCGGCCAAGAGCCCGCCGCCCGTCTTCCCCGATTCCTTACGGGCCTCCGCGTAGGTGGCGGCGTCGACGATCATGACGTGACCTTATGGAAGGGCTCGCGGCCACACTCCACCGGATCACCAGCAGCTTTAGCAACACGACCTAGCCGTTCACCGTAGCCGCGTAGAGCTGCAGCGCGCCGCTGCGGGCGTCGTTCCAGAGCAGGTGGAAGGCGTCGCCGGCAGCGGCGATCGCCTGGTAGTCGCCGATCCACCACGCCCCGTGCTTGCCGCCGGTGGTGGGCGTGCGCGGGTCGAACGGCGCACTTGTCACGATCACCGGATCCTGGAACTCCAGCCCCTGGCCTGACGACACCAGCAGCACGTGGTCCACGCGACCGTCGGTGAGAGCGAACGCCGACACCCCGATCCGGCCGCTCGCGTCCACCGCGATGTTGGGCTGGAAGTAGGTGGCGCCGTCGGACGGCGTCGCCGCGACGGGCTGGCTCCAGTGGCGCCCGCCGTCCTGCGAGCGCACGACGACGATGTCCGAGTGCGCGGAGCCCGACTTCCGCTGCGGGAACGCCACGTAGATCGCGTCGCCCGACGGCGACACCGCGACCGTCGGGCCGCTGTTGGCCTGCACGCCGCCCGGCAGCGTGATGACGGACGACTCGGAGCCCAGGTGGGCGGGCGCGCCGAAGGTCTCCCCGCCGTCGGTCGAGCACACGGCCGTGACCTCGCCGACGAAGTCCCCGGACGGGTCCTGGCTGGTCGTCCAGTCGCACACCGCGCACACGAGCCCGCCGCTGCCGGCGGCCAGCTCGGGCCCCGGGCTGGCCATCGTCTGGACGGTGGCGTCGGGGAGGATCCGGCGGGGCGCCCCGAAGGTGCGCCCGCCGTCGGTGGACCGGGCCAGGTCGAGTGCCGTCTTCGACGTCCCGGCGCCCCACGCGACGTAGACGTCCTGGTCGCCCGAGGTGGCCACCCAGGGGTGGTCGCAGAACTGGTTCTGCAGGACGGTGACCGGATCCGCGAACGTGCGGCCGCCGTCGTCGGTGGCCCACACGAACACGGCCCGTCCGCCGGCGTAGGAGGTGGCGCACAGGTAGCCACGACCCTGCGCGCCGAAGGCGACCGTGACGTCGTCGCCGTTCGCCCCCACGGGGAGGCGGGGCACGCCGCCCGCGCGCCACGTCGCGCCGCCGTCGTCGGACAGGTACGTCGCGAGGAACTCCGGGTCGCTCGACGGCGACACCTGGCACGCGGCGAGGAGCCTGCTCGGGCTCGTCGGGTCGACGGCGACCGTGGGCTCGATGTGCACGCCGTAGTCGTCGGCGCTGACCAGCACGTTCGCGCCCGCGGTCAGGGGCGACGCCGTCACGGGCGGCGCCGTCATGCGGGCCGAGGGGGTCCCCGTCGCGGCGGTCGACGGCGACCGAGCGCCCTCGCACGCGGCGAGCAGCGTGAGGGTGGCCGCCGCGGCCCCGCCGCGCAGCACGGTCCGGCGGGACAACGGTTCGAGGCTCACTCCGCGCTCCTCACGTGTGGCTGCCCGTCGGTAGTACAGGTCAGCGCTCTGCCGGAGCGCTCGGTCCGCTCAAGAGTCCGTCAACGCCCGGCTCGGCGCATCCGCTGAGCAGCCACGACGTGGCGCGCGCCAGAGCGGGTCTCCGCGGCGGGCCCCAGGCTCGCGGGGCTGCACATGTGTGCAGGTTCCCATCTGCGCACGGGGCAAGTCGTTGTCCGCGGCGCGGCCGCACCCGAGGGTGAGCGCAGCCTCCGGACGCGACAACGCGGCCGACAGGATCCCGTAGCCACGCAGATCGGAGTTCTCGTGCACGCCTTCCCCCTCGTGCGCCGAGCCGTGGCCGGCGCCGTCGCCGTCGCCGCGCTCCTGGCGCCGGTGGCGGCCGCCGCCCCGGCCTTCGCCGCCGACCCGAAGCCGCTCAGCAGCGGCGACGGCGGTCCCGACGGCGGCCGCACCGCCGCCGACGACAAGCTGACCGACAAGGTTGCCGAGACCCTCGAGAAGCAGCCCGTCGCCGACTTCTGGGTCCGCTTCACGGACGACCCCGCGACCACGGCCGCCCTGGACGCGGCAAGCAAGGTCGGCGACTGGGACGACCGCGGCAAGGCGGTCTACGACGCCCTCACGCACGGCGCCAAGGCGCAGCGCGCCGACGTCGTCGCCGAGCTCGACAAGGAGGGCGTGCGGCACGAGGAGTTCTGGGTCACGAACTCGGTGCTCGTCCACGCGGGCACCAAGGAGCTGGCCACCCGGCTCGCGGCGCACGCGGAGGTCGCGGAGATCCGCGAGACGTCGTCGTTCGCGCTGGACCCGGGCATCAAGCCCAAGCCGGCGCAGGCGCCGAAGGGCGCAGCCGACGCGGGCAGCGAGACAACCGCCGAGTGGGGCATCGCCGAGACGAAGGCCCCGCAGGTCTGGGCCACGGGCGTCGACGGCCGCGGCATCGTCGTGGCGAACCTCGACACCGGCGTCGACGGTGAGCACGAGGCGCTGCAGCACTCGTACCGCGGCTACGACGCGGCCACGGACACGTACCACAACGACTACAGCTGGTTCGACACGGACGGCGCGTGCGCCGGCGACGCACCGTGCGACCGGCGCGGCCACGGCTCGCACACGATGGGCACCATCGTCGGCAGCGCCCCGGGCCACGGCATCGGGATGGCCCCGGGCGCGACGTGGATCGCGGCGAACGGCTGCGACTCCTGCTCGGACGCCGACATGATCAAGGCCGCGCAGTGGCTGCTCGCGCCGACGAAGACCGACGGGTCGGCCGCCGACCCGTCGAAGCGGCCGAACGTCATCAACAACTCGTGGGGCTCCGAGACCCCGTCCACCGAGCCGTTCATGGAGGACATCATCCAGGCGTGGGACGCCTCGGGGATCTTCTCCGTGTGGGCGGTCGGCAACGAGGGCCCGCAGTGCACGACGGGCGGGTCGCCCGGCAGCCGCACACTGACGTACGCGGTGGGCTCTTACCAGCAGAGCGGCCAGATCTCGGACTTCTCCTCGCGCGGCCCCGGGCAGGACGGCGAGACCAAGCCGAACCTCGCGGCCCCCGGCGAGAACATCGTCTCCTCGTGGTACGACGGGTCGTACGCCACCGACTCGGGCACGTCCATGGCGGCGCCGCACGTCACAGGCGCGGTCGCGCTCCTGTGGTCCGCGGTCCCGGCCCTCGTGGGCGACATCGAGGCCACGCGCCAGCTCCTCGACCAGACGGCGATCGACACCGACGACACCACGTGCGGCGGCACCGCCGCGGACAACTCCGTGTGGGGCGAGGGCAAGCTCGACGCGGCCGCGCTCGTCGAGGCCGGCATCCAGGCCGGCGGCGCGGGCATCCTGCGCGGCACCATGACGGCGGCCGACGGCACGCCCGTCAAGGGCGCGAAGGTGACCGCGGCCGGCACGGCCACGCGCACCGCCACCACGAAGGACGACGGCACGTTCCAGCTCCCGCTCCTCGCGGGCGAGTACGACGTGACGGTCACCGCGTTCGGCTACCGGCCGCACGCCGAGCACGTCACGGTCGCGGTGGGCGGCACTGTCGACGCCACGGCGTCGCTGGAGCTCGCGCCCCACCACGCCGTGGCCGGCACGGTGGTGAGCGACGACGACGGCGACGCCGTCGCCGGGGCGACCGTCGCGCTGGACGGCACGCCCGTCCCCACCGTCACCACGGGCGCCGACGGCGCGTTCACGCTGCCCGACGTGCCCGACGGCACCTACCGGCTGACCGTCACCCCGGACGGCTGCCTCACGCCGAGCACGGCGGACCTCACGGTCGATGGCGACGAGACGGTGCCCGTCACGCTGAAGCGCTACGAGGACGCGGGCGGCTACCGCTGCTCGACCTCGGCGGCCGCCTACCGCCAGGGCACCGAGCCGCTGAACCTCACGGGCGACGACAGCACAGCGCAGCTCGACCTGCCGTTCGACGTGCCGTTCTACGGCAGCCTGTACAGGTCCGCCTGGGTCACCACCAACGGCCTGCTGAGCTTCGAGGAGGCGTACGGCGCCCGCTGGAACGAGCCGATCCCGTCCGCGCAGAAGCCGGACGTGTCGATCTACCCGTTCTGGGACGACCTCGTGGTCGACGACGCCTCCTCGATGTGGACGGCCACCAGCACCGTGGACGGGCAGGACGCCTTCACGGTCGAGTGGCGCAACGTGCGGCTCTACAGCGGGGAGGGGCGGTTCAGCTTCTCCGTCACGCTGCTGCGCAGCGGCGACGTCGTCGTCGGCTACGGGCCGGGCACCGGCTCGACGCCCGGGGCCTCGGGCGACGGCGCGACCACCGGCATCGAGGGCAGCGGCGACGCCGGCCTCCAGTACTCCTACGACCAGCCGGTGCTGCACGACGGCCTGCAGGTCACCTACGACCTGCCCGAGTTCGGGTTCGTGGACGTGACCGTGCGCGACGCGAACGACGGGCAGCCGCTCGACGGTGCCGCCGTCACGATCACGCAGGGCGATACCTCGGTGGCCAGCGTCGTCACGGGTGCGGACGGCACGGCCACGCGCCAGGTCCGCCTCGGCGACTACACGGTCCAGGTGTCGCAGGACCGCTACCGGACCGCGCGCCAGGACGTGCACGTGGGCGCCCTGTTCGACCACGTCGCGGTGGACGCGCCGCTCGCCACGGGCGTGGCCGCGCTGACCGCGGACGACGGCGGCTCGGGCACGCCCGGCAGCCTCGAGTGGTCCGGCCGGGCGGGCGACACCCGCACCGGCACGCTCACCGTGAAGAACACGGGGAGCACCCCACTGACGTACGACCTGGCGGAGGTGGGCCGCGACGCGGCATTCCCGATGACCCGCTCGGGCGACGAGGCCGACCTGTCGGCCTGGTCAACGGCCGCGTCACCGGGGGTCTCCGCCAAGGCGGCGGTCGCGACGAGCGCGAAGGGCCTCGACGTCGCGCAGGCACTGACGCCCGAGCAGGTGGGCACGACGTCGTACGGGGACGTGCTGGCGCACTTCCCCGCGACGGGCTCTGGCCCGTGGGGCCTCGGCTTCACGGGCGACCGCCTGTGGGTCGGCGACTACGACTCCACGACCGACACCGAGCACCTGCTCACGGGCGAGACCACCGGCGCGCGCATCTCGGCCGAGTGGCAGCCCGGGACGGCGGCCTTCGACATGGCGTACGACTCCCGCCGGAACGACGTCTGCCAGGTGATCGGCGGCGGCGACCACGCCATCCACTGCTTCGACCCGGCGACGGGGAAGGAGACCCGCACGGTCAGCGGCGACTGGTCGACCGTGCCGCTCATGGGCCTCGCGTACGACGCAGGCCGCGACGTGTACTACGTGGGCAGCTGGTTCAACGGCTACATCGGCACCGTCGCCGGCCCGTCGCACCCCGACGCCGGCACGCTGCTGAGCTACTGCGCCCCGCCCGAGCGGTCCATCGCGGGCCTGGCGTACAACCCGGTGTCGGACACGATCTGGTACGCCGACTCCGTGGGGTCGTACTCGCGCCTGTGGCAGATCGACCCGGCGACCTGCGCCCCGGTCAAGGCGGTCTGGTTCCCCGGCTACCGGGCCTACCAGGGCGCCGGCCTCGAGGCCGACGCGTCCGGCGCACTGTGGGCCGTCGACCAGACGACCAGCGAGGTCGAGCTGGTCGACGTCGAGGACGACACCGCCGCGGACGTGCCGTGGCTGACGCTCTCGGCGACGCACGGCACGATCGAGCCGGGGCAGTCCGCGAAGGTCAAGGTCACGGTCGACGCCGACGCTGCGGGCGCCGGCCGGCACGGCGCCAGCGTCCGCGTCACCTCGGACACCGGCCGCGTGTCGAAGCAGTACGTGCCCGTCACGTTCGACGTGTCGGCGTACGACGTCGGCGTGGACGCGGGCGGCAAGGGGTACACCGACGCGTCGGGGTACCGGTGGGACGCCGACCAGGCGTGGAGCGACGGCTCCTGGGGCTGGACGGGCGGCGGCAAGCCCGCCCAGACGACCCTGACCACGACCAGGCCGGTCGCCGGCACGGACGACGCCACGCTCCTGGCGACGGCCCGCACGTCGCGGGGGGCCACGCTCTCCTACGTGTTCGACGACGCCCCCGCCGGCACGTACGACGTCCGGCTCGGGTTCGCCGAGCTCGCGGGCGCCGCGCCGGGGGCGCGGGTGTTCGACGTGCTCGTCGACGGCAAGCCCGTGAAGTACGAGTACGACGCCGCGGCGGCCGTGGGCGCGCTCACGGCCGACGAGGTCGCCGTCACGGTCAAGCACGCGGCGGGTGACCTCACGGTCGAGCTCGCGGGCGACAAGGGCACCAAGGCGCCCGCGATCGGCTACCTGCGCGTCCACGACGACCCGTCCGCGACGACGACGGGGGCGCCGCCCCCGCTGCCGGTGCGGGCCGGCGACCCGGCGGGTGCCGGCGTCGAGCCGGTCGTCGCCGCGCCCGACTCCGGGCTCCCCGGCCGGTACGCGGTCGCGGAGGGCGCCGACGGGTACCGGACGGGCACGGACGTGCTCGACCTGGCCGGCGACGACACGTCCGCCGAGGTCACGCTGCCGTTCGCGATGCCGTTCTACGACGCCGCCGTGACGGACGCGTGGATCTCCACCAACGGCATCGTGTCGTTCAACGGCTACTGGAACGGCGGGTACAACTCGACGCTGCCGGACTACAACTCACCGGGCGAGACCGTCTTCGCCCTGTGGGACGACCTGGTGGTCGACGACCCTGGGCAGGTCCGCACCGCCACGACCACGGTGGACGGCAAGCAGGCGTTCGTCGTCGAGTGGCACGACGTGGCCTTCTACGGGTTCGGCACGCGGGTCTCGTTCTCCGCCACGCTCGTCGAGGACGGCACGATCGTGCTCGGGTACGGCCCGGGCATCGGCGGGGCCGACCCGGCGAACGGCGCCCACGCGACCGTCGGGCTCGAGAACCCCGACGGCACGGTGGCCAGCCTCTACTCGTACGACGAGCCGAAGCTGCACGAGGGCCTGGCGGTCACGTTCGCGCCGCGGGCGGTCGGCACCCTGACCGGCACCGTCACCGACGCGAACGACCACGGCCCGCTCGCAGGCGCCCAGGTGCACCTGTACCACGACGGGTCCCCGTTCACGTTCGTCGCGGGCAAGGACGGCACCTGGTCCGGGCAGGTCCCGCCGGGCAAGTACGACGTCGTCGTCAGCGCCGACCAGCGGGCGTCCGTGAGCGGCGAGGTCACGGTGACGGCCGGGCAGGAGGCGACGTTCGACGCCGCCCTGACCGCCGGCATCGCATCGCTCCAGGCCGGCGACCTGTCGTGGCTGGTGGGCCCGGGCGGAACGGCGACGGGCACGCTCACCGTCACCAACACCGGCACCGCGCCCCTGGCCGCCGACCTGCGCACCGAGGCGCGCCACGCGGCGCTCCCCCCGCTGCCGCAGGGGTCGCCGTCGGGCGTCCTGGGGCAGTTCAAGCCGGAGTACCCCGATGCGTGGGGCGTGGCGCAGGTGGGCGACCGCCTGTGGCTGTCCGGCTGGGACGACCGCAAGATCCGCGAGTACACGACCGGCGGCACACCGACCGGCCGGGTGTTCGACACGGGCCTGGCCGCCGGGTTCCCCGCCGACCTCGCCTTCGACTCCACGACGGGCGACGTCTGCGCGATCTACACCGGCGGCGACCGTGCCCTGCACTGCTTCGACCCGGCCACGCTGAAGCAGACGCTCACGCTGCGCGACCCGGCCTGGGGCAACGTGGCGTTCCAGGGCCTGGCGTACGACCCGGGCGAGGACGTGTTCTACCTCGGTGGGTGGAACGCGGGCCGCATCGGGCGCATCGCGGGCACCACCCACGAGACGCCGGGCGCCGTCCTCGGCAGCTGCAGTCCGGACCACGACCAGATCGCGGGCCTCACGTTCGACTCGGCCAGCGGCACCCTGTGGCAGACCGACAGTGTGCCGACCGCGACGTCCTCGCTCGTGCGGATCGACCCCGTGACGTGCAAGACGCTCGAGACGCGCACCTTCCCGTCCTCCGCCACGGTGGCGGGCGCCGGGATCGAGCTCGACTCCTCGGGCGCGATGTGGGTCGTGGACCAGATGCTCGGCACGGTGATCCTGGCCGACGTCGGCACCACGCCGGCCGCCGGGCCGACCTGGCTGACCGTGTCCCAGGACCACGTGTCCCTGGCGCCGGGCAAGTCCGCGACCGTGACGGTCACCGCCTCCGCCGCAGACCTCAAGGCCGGGTCGTACGACGCGAGCCTGCTCGTCGCGGCCAGCTCCGGGCGCGTGCGGAACCAACGCGTCCCGGTGCACCTGACGGCGTCGGCCTACCAGGTCGGCGTCGACGCCGGCGGCCCGGGCGGCACGGACGCGGCCGGCTTCACCTGGTCGGCCGACCAGGCGTACGCGGCCGGATCGTGGGGCTGGACGGGCAAGTCCAAGGCCACCACAGGCAAGGGCGACGTCGCCGGCACTGACGACGACGCGCTGTTCCTCACCTCCCGCGAGGCGACCGGGCAGTCGTTCGGCTACACCTTCGACGACACCCCCGCGGGCACCTACACGGTGGCCCTCGGCTTCGCGGAGACCGGGAAGGCCACGAGCCGTCCCGAGGACGTCCTCGTCGACGGCGGGGTCGTGCTCTACCAGCACGACCCGGTCGCGACAGCGGGTGCCGGGACCGCCGACGTGGAGACCGTCACGGTCGTGCACGACGGCGGACCGCTCACCGTCGAGCTCAAGGGCAACAAGGGCGATCTCTCTCCCGCCCTCGCCACGCTCGAGGTGACGCAGGTCCCGGCAGGCTGATCGGGGTCCCATCCACCCCGGTCACCGCGGACGGTGGTCCCTCCCGCCCGGGAGGGGCCACCGTTCGTGCGTCGTGGCCTGAGCCGGGCCGGCGGCCACGACGAGCAGACCGGCGACCGGCTACCAGACGAACGGCACGAGCCGGGCACGCCCCCGCGCGAAGTCCCGGTAGGCGTCGCCGAGCGCCGCGACGAGGGCGTGCTCCTCGACCCGCATCCGGTACACGAGCCCGGCGAGGGCCAGGACGAACGAGCCGGCCAGGCTCACCCAGCTGCCCACCATCACCCCGCAGCCGACGAAGGCGAGCAGCAGGCCGGTGTAGGCGGGGTGTCGCAGCACGCGGTACGGCCCCCGGTCGACCACCCGCTGGTCGCCGGACGTCCGCACCACCGTGGTGAAGTACGACCCCAGCGTCGCGACCGACCACCACCGCAGGAGCACGCCGAGCCAGGCGACGGCCGCACCCAGGGCGAACACCACGGCGCCGCCCCCGATCCGCGCCGAGGGGACGAGCAGCCGACCGACCGGCAGCATCAGGATCGCGGCAAAGAAGACGACCCGGAAGACGACCTCGGATCTGAGGTCGGCGGCCGCGCTGGGGCGACGTCGCAGCGTCAGCAGGAGCTCGGCCGCCAGGAACACGGCGACGCTGGCGTCGAACACGGTCCGCGCGACGTGCGACTGCTCGAGGTAGGGCGCCATCACACGAGCGATCGTCTCAGGCGAACGGGCTTCGAGATCGGGACAGCACTACAGGTCGATCACGACCTTGATGTCGTCGTCGCGCCGCTCCAGCGCCTCGGACGCCCGTACCAGCGGCACACGTCGCGTGACCAGCCGCGCCAGCCAGTCGCGGTCGGCGCGGCCGAGCGCCTCGGCGCCGGCGCGATAGTGAGCGCCGTACGCGTTGACCGACCCGACCACCGCGACGTTCTCCAGCACGATCCCCCGGTTCAGCCCGCCCGCGTCGATGCGCTGCGTGCGCCCCGTCTGCGACACGCCGAGCAGGCACACGATGCCGTACGGGGCCGTCCCGGCCATGGCGTCCACGACGACGGCGCTGGCGCCGGTGCCCTCGAGCACGATGTCAGGCCGCAGTCGCTGCATCACCGCGTCCACGGCTTCCGAGTGGTAGGTGGCGCCCAGGTCGCGCACGAGCTGCGGCTTCGGCCCGTCGGTGGCCAGGTCGAGGACGTGCACCTCCAGCCCGCGCTGGACCCCCAGCAGCGCGCCGAGCAGACCCACCGGCCCAGCACCCGTCACCAGCACCGTCTTCGGCTCGAACCAGGACCGCTGACCGACGAGCTCCACCTGTTCCCACGCCTTCGCCACGACCGAGGCGGGCTCGGTGAGCATGCCCACGTCGGCAAGGGCGGCGTCGACGTGCACCGCGTACTCCGGCTCGACGCGCCAGCGCTCGCTGCCGTACCCGTCGAGCCCCTTGATGCCACGTTCGGTGTACCGGCCGTTGCGGCACATGTCGAAGCGCCCGTGAGCGCACGCGCCGCACGGCACCGGGTCCGGCCGCCGGACGATGCCGGCGACCAGCTCGCCCTCGGCGAACCCGCTGCCCGCCGGCGCCTCCAGGACGCGCCCGAGCGACTCGTGGCCCAGCACCAGCCGGTCGTGGCCCGGGGGCGCCTCGCCGTACGCGCCGCTCACGATCTCCCGGTCCGTACCGCACACGCCCAGGGCGACACCCTCGACGAGCAGCGTGCCCGCGTCGTCGGGCGGGTCCTCGACCTCCACGACCTCGGCAGAGCCGGCCTGGCCCGGCCGGACGGTCAGAGCCTTCATGACGAACCCCCCTCCGGTCTTCCGGTGCGCGTGTGGGCGCCGCCCAGCCGGCGGGCAGCGTTGACCAGGCCGAAGTGGCTGAACGCCTGGGGCGTGTTGCCGAGCTGGCGCCCGAGGGTGGTGTCGTACTGCTCGCTGTACAGGCCGAGGTCGTTGCGCAGGCCGAGCAGCCGCTCGAACAGGTCCGTCGCCTCCTCGGCGCGCCCGGTGCCGTGCAGCGCGTCGGCGAGCCAGAACGAGCAGGCGACGAAGATGCCCTCCTTGCCCGGGAGCCCGTCGACGTCACCGTCGGCGTCGGGCCGGTAGCGCAGCACGAAGCCGTCCTCGGACAGCTCGCGCTGCACGGCTTCGACCGTTCCTACGACACGGGGGTCGTCCCACGGCAGGAACCCCACGCGCGGGATGAGCAGCAGGGCCGCGTCCAGGCCCTGCGAGCCGTAGAACTGCGTGAACGTCCCCCGCTCCGTGTCGAAGCCGCGGGTCAGGACGTCGTCCTTGATGCGCTCGCGCAGGTCACGCCATCGCTCCACCTCGCCGGGCAGGCCGTGCTTCTCGACGGCGCGCACCGCCCGGTCGACGCCCGCCCACGCCATGACCTTCGAGTGGACGAAGTGCCGGCGCTCGCCGCGGACCTCCCAGAGCCCGTTGTCCGGTTGGTCCCACCCGCCCTCGAGGAAGTCCAGCAGCGCAACCTCGACGTGCCACGCCTCCTCCTCCGGCGGGATCCCGGCCTCGCGCGCCACGTGCAGGCAGTCCAGCACCTCGCCCCACACGTCCAGCTGCAGCTGCTGGGAGGCCGCATTACCGACGCGCACCGGACGTGAGCCCTCGTAGCCCCGCAGGCGCTCCAGCTCGTACTCGGGCAGCCGGCGGCCGCCGTCGAGCCGGTACATGATCCGCAGCTCGGCCGGGTCGCCGGCGACGGCGCGCAGCAGCCAGTCGCGCCACGCGCGCGCCTCGTCGACGAATCCGGTCGCGACCAGGGCCTGGAGCGTGAAGGCGGCGTCGCGCAGCCAGCAGAAGCGGTAGTCCCAGTTGCGCACGCCACCCAGGTCCTCGGGCAGCGACGTCGTCGCCGCGGCGGTGATGCCGCCGGTCGGCGCGTAGATGAGCCCCTTGAGCGTGATCAGCGACCGGACGACGGCGTCGCGCCACGGGCCTTCGTAGTCGAGCCGCTCGAGCCAGCGCGCCCAGTAGTCCTCGGTGTCCCGCACGGCCCGGTGGGGGTCCACCGACCGAGGATCCCGGCTCTGGGACGCGGTGTGGGTGAGGACGAACGCGCACGTGTCCCCCGCGGCAAGCTCGAACTCCGCGATCACGTCGTTGTCCCTCACCTGCAGCGGCGCGTCGCTGGTGAAGTGGACGGCGTCGGGGCCGGCGACTGCCCGCACGGAGCGGTGGCGCTCGATCACCCACGGGACGACGTCACCGTAGTCGAACCGCAGGCGGCACTCGCTGCGCACCCGCACCCGCCCGCGGTCGCAGTGGACGATGCGCACCAGGTCTGCGGCGTCGCCGCGCGGCGGCATGGCGTCGGTGACGCGCACGGTGCCGTCGGCGGTCTCCCAGGTCGACTCGAGGACCAGCGTGTCGCCGACGTAGCGCCGGCTCGTCGCGTCGCCCGCACCGACCGGGGCGATGCGCCAGCGGCCGGCGCTCTCGTCGTCGAGCAGGGCCGCGAAGCAGGCCGGAGAGTCGAAGTCCGGCAGGCAGAGCCAGTCCACGGAGCCGTCCCGGCCGATCAGCGCGCCGGTGTGGAGGTCGCTGATGAAGCCGTAGTCCTCGATCTGTGCGCTGGTCGTGGGGCTCACCGTCCCTGGTCGGCTGCGTGTGCCTTCCGGATCAGTCTTCGGTGACCCGGGGGGATCCGCACTCGGGCGTCGTTTGCGCCGCGCCGTCGTCGACGTGACCCACGCCGCAGAGACGGTCGCGGGACCAGGCGTACTGTCACGGCCGTGACCGACCTGCACCGCCCGCAGACCCTGACCATGTACGGCGCCGCCTGGTGTGGCGACTGCCGCCGCTCCAAGCGGCTGCTCGACACGCGCGGCGTCGAGTACGTGTACGTCGACCTCGACGCCGACCCGGCCAAGGCCGACGACGCCAAGGCGATCTCGGGTCGCACGAACATCCCCGTCGTCGTCTTCCCGGACGGCGAGCACTTCGTGGAGCCGACCGACCGGGAGCTGACTGCGAAGCTCGAAGCGGTCGGCCTCTAGGTCAGGTGAGCGCGGCGGCGCCGCGGTCGCGAGGGCGCCCCCGACCTCTGAGGCCCGGGGGCGCGGTCAGCGCGCGAACCGCGCCCGCCCGCGTCCGATCACCGGCGCCAGGAACACGACGAACAGCGCGTAGAAGTCGACGCCGGGGATCAGCACCGCGAGCAGGAACGCGACCGCGAAGAGCCCCGACGCCACCACCGACGCCCGCAGCTCGCGCTGCGTCACCGGGTCGTCGGCGTTCTCGACCGCGGGGTCGCGGTGGATGGCGAAGGCGAGCGCGGTCTGGAACAGCGCCAGCACCAGGATCGTCGCGATGTACAGCCCGCTCGTGAACCGCCCGCTCGGGTACGCCCCGATGATCTCGGTCGGGAACGGCAGCACGACGACGACGAGCAGCCACCCGAAGTTCAGCCACATCAACGTGGTGCTGTAGGCGCGCACGTGCGTGAACAGCCGGTGGTGCACCAGCCAGAACCGCGCGATCACCACGAAGCTGAGCAGGAACGTCCAGATCTGCGACGTGTGCTCGGTGACGACTTGCACGGCCGTGAGCCCTTCGGCGCGGGACTCCCCCACGACGTCGACCAGGGGCAGGATCAGCAGCGTCACGGCGATCGCGGTGACGGCGTCGGTGAACAGGACCAGCCGGTCCGGGTCGCGCTCGATGGTCACGGGCGCCACCGTAGGGTCAGGGAGAGCCGACGACGTGCTCCCACGCAGGGCGCACTGCCCGGCCTGGTCAAGCCGGCCACCTCGCGCCGCACCGTCATACCGTCGTCGTGCGTGCTCATGCCGTCACCCTTCCCCGCGACCAGCTCGCGCACCAGCGCTGTGACCCGCTCCGGGCTTTCCGCAGGGGCGAGGTGCGCGACGCCGTCGAGCACCTCGAACCGGGCGCCGGGCACGGCGGCCACGATCTCCTCGAGCCGTGCCGGGGGCGCGGCACCGTCGTCCGACCCGGCGATCGCGAGGACGGGCCGGTCGATCGGGCCGAGGCGGTCGCGCACGTCGTACGTGGCCAACGCCCGGCAGACGGCGGCGTAGCCGAACCTGTCGGCCGTCTGGAGGCTGCCGAGCAGCCGCAGCACCACGTCGGGCCGGCGTTCCACGAACCCGGGCCCGAACCACCGCTGCGTGGACCCGACCACCTGGGTGGGCGTCCCGGCCGCCTGCACGAGGTCGGCGCGCTCGTGCCACTGGGCGGGCTCGCCGAACTTCGCCGCGGTGCAGATCAGCGCAGCACCGCACAGGCGCTCGGGCACGTCGAGCAGCAGCCGCAGCCCGACGGCGCCGCCGACCGAGACGCCGGCGTACCAGAACGGAGCGCCCGCATCCCCGCGCTCGGCCTGCGCCCGGTCGGCGACGCCGAGCACGGCCTGCGCGAGGTCGGCGATCTCCAGCCCCTCCAGGTCGGCGGGCACCACGCGTGGCGCCGCGCCGTGACCCGGCAGGTCCCAGCCGACGACGTCCACGTCCCCGACCAGAGCACCCACGACGTCCTGCCACAGCGCGGTCACCGACGTGCCCAGCGACGGGCCGAGCACGAGCAGCGGGCGCGACGCGTCCCGCAGCGCGAACGAGAGCGCGCCGAGCACCGGGCGAGCGGTCATGAGCCCTCCTCCGACGCGCGGGTCGCCAGGGCCCCGAGCACGCGGTCGACGATGGCGGGCGCCGCCCCGACGCCGTCGGCGTCCGGGAGCGCGGCCGCCAGGTTGCGGCGGGCCGCCTCGGGGTCGACGTGGAGCCCCTCGAGGAGCTCGGCGCCGGCGGCCGCCGCCACGAGCGCGTGCCGCGCGAGCTGCTGCAGGGCGGGCCACTCGGCGTGCCAGGCGCCGTCGGGCCGCGCGTCGACGGCGAGGCCCGCCGCGGTGAGCACCTGGGCCACGAGCGCCGGGGCCGCGATCGCCGACCGGCGCACGAGCACCGACAGCACGGGGTTGACCTTGTGCGGCATGGCCGACGACGTCCCGCGCCCGGGCGCTGCGGGCTCGCGCAGCTCCCCGACGCCGGGCCGGGTGCCCTGCAGCACGTCGCCGGCCACGTGCCCGAGCGCGGCGCACGCCTCGGCGAACGCGCCCGCGACGCGCACGAACGGCGTGCGGGTCGTGTGCCACGGGCCCGGGCCTACAGGCAGCCCGAGCTCGTCGCCCCATGCCTCGACCAGGGGGAACGGGTCGCCGCCCGCGAGCGCCGCGACCGCTCCGAGCTCGCCCGCCGCGCCCCCGTACGCGAGGGGCAGCACCGACCCGACTGCGTCGAGCAGCCCGGCCGCGGCGGCGAGCCCGGGGGCCCAGACGGCGATCCGCGCGCCGAGCGTGGTGGGCACCGCGGCCTGCGCGAGCGTGACGGCGAGCGCGGGGTCGTCGCGGTGGGTGCGGGCGAGGCGCTGCGCGGCCTGCGCGGCGCGGGTGAGATCGGCGGAGACGGTGGCCGCGGCGTCGCGCAGCACGAGCACGAGCGCCGTGTCGAGCACGTCCTGGCTGGTCAGGCCTGCGTGCACGGCCGCGAGGGCGCCGGGTGCGACCGCCGCGACCTCGGCCCGCAGCCTGGCGAGCAGCGGGATCACCGGGTTGGCGGCGCCGGACGCCTCGCGGGCGACCCGGACGACCAGCGCCCAGGCCGCGTTGTCCGACCCGGAGAGCAGGGAGACGGCGCGGTCGACGCCGTCCCCGGCCCCCGCCGGGGCGAGGCCGAGCCGCTCCTGGGCCCGCACCCACGCGACCTCGGCCGTGAGCATCGCCCGCAGCACCGTGAGGTCGTCGGTGGCGGCCTCGGCCGCGACCGACGATCCCGTGAACAGCAGCCCGTCAGGCACCGACACCGTCCCTCCCGGCGTGCTCGCCGGCGTCGTAGGTGATGAAGACCGTCTCGCTCTCGCCCTGCATGCGCACGTCGAAGCGGAGGGAACCGTCCGGCTCCCGCACGCACAGCAGCGTGTCGCGGCGCTCGGCCTGGAGCGTGCTCAGCAGCGGGTCGGCGTCGAGCGCTGCCGCCTGCGCCGCCGTGTCACCGGGCAGGTAGGCGCGCGTGAACAGCCGGTTCTGCAGGCCGCGGGCGAACAGCACCACCGCGAAGAACGCGGCCCTGCCGGGCTCGGTCGGGCCCGGCTCCAGAGTGCGGAACCGGTAGCCGCCCTCACGGTCGGTCTCGGCGCGGCCCCACCCGGTGAACGTGCCGTCGCGCAGCAGCGACCCCGCGCGCTCGACCACCCGGCCGTCGGGCCCGGCCTGCCAGACCTCCAGGAGCGCGTCGGGCACGGGCGCGCCGGCGCCGTCGGTCACCGTCCCGTACAGCCGGACGGCCCCCGGGGTGCCGGCCTCGACCAGCTCGCTGCCGCGCTCGAACGGCAACGCGAACCCGAAGAACGGGCCGACGGTCTGGCCCGGTGTCGGTGCGAGCGCCATCAGTGCTCCCCCTCCTCGGGCTCGGTCCACGTGCGGTGCGAGCCGGTCAGCACGATGTCCCACCGGTACCCGGTGGCCCACTCGTGGCGGGTGACGTCGTGGTCGTGGGCCGCGATGAGCCTCGCGCGGGCACGAGGGTCCTGGATCGACTGGTAGATCGGGTCGAGCGGGAACAGCGGGTCGCCGGGGAAGTACATCTGGGTGACGGTCCGCTGCGTGAACTCCCGCCCGAACAGCGAGAAGTGGACGTGCGCGGGCCGCCACGCGTTGAAGTGGTTCTTCCACGGGTAGGGGCCGGGCTTGATCGTCTGGAACTCGTACCAGCCGTCGTCGTCGGTGAGCATGCGGCCCAGGCCCGTGAAGTTCGGGTCGATCGGGGCGGGGTGCTGGTCGCGCTTGTGCACGTACCGCCCCGCGGCGTTGGCCTGCCACACCTCCACGAGCTGGCGGCGCACCGGCCGCCCGTCGCCGTCCAGCACCCGGCCGCGCACCACGATCCGCTCGCCGATGGGGGTGCCGTCGTGCTGGGTCGTCAGGTCCGACTCGAGGGGGCTGATGTCCCGCTCCCCGAACACGGGCGCGAACAGCTCGATCGTCTCCGGGTCCACGTGGTGCAGGTCCTTGGTCGGGTGCCGCAGCCGCGAGCTGCGGTACGGCGGCCAGTCGCGCCGCGGCCCCAGCTCCTCCGGCTCGCCGCGCTCGAGGCCATCCGCGTAGGTGTCGTGACCGGCCGCGATCTCCTTCGAGATGCGGTTCTGGCCGTCCTGCGCGGTGTCCGGCACCGTGCTGACCGGCTCGACGACGTCGTCACCCATCCTTCGCGTCTCCTTCGACATCACACGATCGAGCCCCACCCGGTATACCCCTCGGCGAGGTAGCGCCGCCCGGCCTCCGAGGCGCACAGCGTGCGCAGCTCGGCCACCCGCCGCCGGGCCTCGAACGGCGTCTCGCCGGCCGCCGAGTGCAGCATCCGGGTCATCCAGGCCGAGAAATGCTGCGCCCGCCAGACCCGCTCCGAGACCCGCCGCCCGAACTCGTCGAGCACGTCGTCGTCCCCCTTGGCGAACCAGGTGGTCAGCACGTCGTGCAGCACGACGACGTCGGCGAGGGCGAGGTTGAGCCCCTTGGCGCCGGTCGGGGGCACGGTATGGGCGGCGTCCCCGACCAGCAGGGACCGCCCGTGCCGCACCGGCTCGACGACGACGGACCGGAACCGCAGCACCGAGCGCTCCTCGATCGGCCCCTCGACGAGCCGGAACCCGTCGGGGCCGGCCACACGCGCCTGGAGCTGCTCCCAGATGCGGGCGTCCTCCCAGGGGTCCGGGTCCTCGTCGGGGTCGCACTGGAAGTACATGCGCTGGTGGGTGTCGGTGCGCTGGCTGATCAGCGCGAACCCGTGGTCGGAGGCGGTGTAGACGAGCTCGGGCGCGCTCCGGCGCGCTTCGACGATGATCCCGAACCACGCGTACGGGTACTCGTGGGCGTAGGTGTGCCGTTCGGACTCGGGCAAGGTGTGCCGCAGCACCGACCGCGACCCGTCCGCCCCGACCAGGACGTCGGCGCGGAGCTCGTGCTCGTGGCCGTCGACGTCGGTCCACCGGACGCCCGGGTGGCCGGAGTCGCGGTCGAGCACGTCCGTCACGGTGGCCTGCCACCGCACGTCGGTGCCGTCGGCGGCGGCCTGGTTCGCGAGGTCGATGAACACGGCCGTCTGGGGGTACAGCCACACGCTGCGTCCCGCCAGGCCCACGAAGTCGATGCGGTGGTCCTCGCCGTCGAACCGCAGCACGATGCCCTCGTGCTCGTCGCCGTCCTCGAGCACGCGGTCCAGGCCCGCCGCGACGAGCGCGTCCACGGCGCCCGCCTCGAGGATCCCCGCCCGGGTCGTGTGCTCGATCTCGTCGCGCGAGCGCGCCTCCAGCACCACGTGCTCGACGCCGTCGCGATGCAGCAGGCGGGACAGCAGCAGGCCCGCGGGCCCGCCCCCGACGATGGCGACGCGCGTGCGCTCCACGGTTACCCGGCCCTCCCCAGGGCCAGGCCGAGCATGTCCTCGAGCTCGGCGTGGGTGAGGCCGTACCTCTCGACGACGCGGGCGCCGTCGGCCCCGACGTCGATCACGGCGAGCTCGGTGTAGACGCGGGAGACGCACGCGACGCCGGTGAGCGGGAGCGTGCACCGCTCGACCAGCTTGGGCGCCCCCTCCTTGGTGAGCAGGGTCATCATGACCCAGGTGCGGCGGGCGCCGACGGCCAGGTCCATCGCCCCGCCGACGGCGGGGACGGCGTCGGGCTCGCCCGTGGACCAGTTCGCCAGGTCGCCGGTGACGGAGACCTGGAACGCGCCCAGCACGCACACGTCGATGTGGCCGCCGCGCATCATCGCGAACGAGTCCGCCTGGTGGAAGTACGACGCGCCCGCCAGCTCCGTCACCGGAACCTTGCCCGCGTTGACCAGGTCCGGGTCGACGTCGGCGCCTCGGGCCGCAGGGCCCATGCCGAGCATCCCGTTCTCCGTGTGGAGGGTGACGTCGGAGTCGCGCGCCAGGCTGTCGGCCACGAGCGTGGGCAGGCCGATGCCGAGGTTGACGTAGGCATGGCGCGGGACGTCGGCGGCCACCCGGGCCGCCAGCTCCTCCCGCGTCAAGGCTCCGGTCGTGGTCGCCATCATGCGGGCACCTCGCCCCGCTGCCGCTCGTGAGAGCGCCCGCTGCCGAGTGCGACGACGGCGTCCACGTAGATCCCGGGCGTCACCACGACCTCCGGGTCGAGGCCGCCGGTGGGTACCACCTCGGCGACCTGGACCACGGTCCGGCGCGCGGCCGCGGCCATGACCGGGCCGAAGTTCCGCGCCGTCTTGCGGTAGACCAGGTTCCCGGCGCGGTCGGCACGATGGGCGCGCACCAGCGCGAGGTCCGCGTGGATCGGCAGCTCGAGCACGAGGTCGACGCCGTCGATCCGCCGCGTCTCCTTGCCCTCGGCCAACGGCGTGCCGAACCCGGTCGGCGTGAAGAACGCGCCGATCCCGGCGCCGGCCGCGCGGATCCGCTCGGCCAGGTTGCCCTGCGGCACCAGCTCGAGCTCGATCTCCCCGGCCCGGTAGGCGGCGTCGAAGTGCCACGAGTCCACCTGACGCGGGAACGAGCACACGATCTTGCGCACCCGCCGCTCCTGGATGAGCCGGGCCAGCGGGTCGTCGCCGTTGCCGGCGTTGTTGCTGACGACGACGAGGTCCGTGGCGCCCTGCTCGAGCAGCGCCTCGACCAGGTCGACGGGCTGCCCGGCCGGGCCGAACCCGCCGATCATCACGGTCGACCCGTCCGGCACGTCGCTCAGCGCCTCGAGCGGCGTCGCGGCGACCCGCACGCGTGTCATCCGGCCCTCCTCCTGCCGCCGAGCACGTCCTCGTTCTCCAGCACGAGGGCGAGCCCCTGCCCGACGCCGATGCAGATCGCGGCGACACCCCAGCGCTCGCCGGACTCGCGCAGCCGCTTGGCGAGGGTGCCCAGGATGCGGCCGCCAGAGGCGCCGAGCGGGTGCCCGATCGCGACCGCGCCACCGCGCGCGTTGACCACGTCGGGGTCGACCTTCCACGCGTCGATGCACGCGAGCGCCTGCACGGCGAACGCCTCGTTGAGCTCGACGGCGCCGACGTCGGACCAGTCGATCCCCGCGCGCGCCAGCGCCCGGTTCCCCGCCTCCACCGGCGCGAGGCCGAACCGCTGCGGCTCCAGCGCCATCACGCCCCGGCCTGCCACGCGGGCGACCGGCTCGGCGCCGACGGCCGCCGCCGCGGGCCCGGAGCCGAGCAGCACCGCGGACGCCCCGTCGTTCAGCGGCGAGGCGTTGCCCGCGGTGATGGTGCCGTCGGGGCGGAACGCCGGCGCAAGCTTTGCGAGCACGTCCGGGGTCGTCGCCGGGCGGATGGTCTCGTCGCGGGCGACGTCGTCGAGCCGGCCGCGTCCCGTGGACATGGTGACGGGCACCACCAGGTCGTCGTAGAACCCGGCCTCCCACGCGCTCTGGGCCAGCCGGTGCGAGCGCGCAGCGAACTCGTCCTGCCGCTCGCGCGAGATGCGGAGCTCAACGGCGAGCTGCTCGTTGGCCTCGCCCAGCGAGACGGTC